>NZ_SJOC01000008.1:0-177493 GCF_004331195.1 Acinetobacter sp. ANC 4216
AATTTATCCCATAATCCCTTACTTGCCCAGCGATTAAAGCGATTGTAAGCAGTTTGCCAAGGGCAAAGTTCTTGAGGAATATCACGCCATGTCGCACCCGTACGTAGTTTCCATAAGATGGCTTCCATAATATTTCTACTGTTTTTTGAACAGTAACAACCGTGTAATCGCATAGTATCTTGAATTTGCTGCCAAATATCATCGGTGAGAAGAGTACGTGCCATTGAAAAAATATAGAAATGAAAAGAGCTTAAAGGAGGATTTTAAGTATTTAAAACCAATTCTTCAAATGAGGACACCCCCTAAGGCATTTTACCGGTTAACTCAAGCGAAAATGACAGTTCTGAATAGTTTAACTTACTCCAATTTGATTGGAGGGGAATAGATTTTGTCTTGGATAAAACGGTCATATCATAAAGAAATGTTAACAGGGTTAAAACCGCCTTGTTGCAGATCAATCATATAGATGCATCTAAATTACATTGAATGAAATTGACACAAAGTTAAGATTGGATAAAAAAGATTAAATAGTAGATTAGCTCATGTAAATTCTAAATTGAGGAAGGACATGCAAATGATTAATCAACAACCTCTTCAAATGAGCCAGCATAATCAAGAGCGCGATCGAGACAAACAAAAGGAAAAACAAGAGAATCGGCAAGGTAATCAGCAAAACCAGCAGTCCAATGTGCAGCAACAACCCAATCAACAAAACAATCCGCAAAGACAACATAAATAACATGTTGTTCTGTTCTTAAGCGGAATGTGTTTTTGAATGATGCAGGTAATAGGATTGATCAATAAAAGCCCTCTGGTGAGGGCTAAGTTTTATCCGTATTCTCTATTTAAGGTTCTTAAACTTAAGTACCACGCGACGATTGTTATCCAAGAGCTTTAATTCACTATCGGTCGCATCATAGCTGACCACCTGGTTTAACGCCTGTGAAAATTTTTGCGGTAAATCGGTTGGATTTAAACAGGCTTTTTCGGTAGTGACCAAATTTGAAAATTTAATCTGGTTGCCTTTTATGGCATACCCACCCATAAATTGGTTACAGCCATCACTGCCGCTGAGTTGGCTGTGACCAAAACTAAGCGTTGGAACTGCGGATAAGGTAGGGTCGGCTTTATAATTCATTTGATTAATTTCGGTCATCACCCAGTTTTTATTTTGCAATTTCGCTAAATTTCTTTCGGTAGAAGGATTCAGCATTGAGGACGTACAACCTGCCAAAACTATAGAGACAGCGAAGCTGCTTGCGATCATCGTTTTATTTAACATTTGCTTTCTCCAATTGATTTACCTAAAAGATAATTGTGAGACAAACAACACATGATAATTTTATAAAAAATTTCTCAATTCATTTGATTATTAACGAATAATCCACATAAACTGATCGAAAAATAAACATGGATTTTTCAAACGAAACAGCAATTTTTAAGTGAGTCCGTTTATATCTGTACTGATTTTTAAAAATGCAATAGAGCATTAAGGTCTTTGACATTATGCATTTCAAATCATGCAATTGCAGGTATCATAGTCAACTGGAAAGCGTGATTTTAAAATAATTAACTTTCAATTAAGTTCATTTAAAAATTGTGTATGATTCATATAGATCGTTTCAATTTAGCGGTCTTTAAATCCTTTTGTAAGGGATGTTTTGAATGCGTTCATTTTTAGGACGAATTTTCTAATCGTTTTGACTTGAGGGGGAGATAAGACTTTAGGGATGGTCTTTAAAGCCAGCGAGATTCCATGAAGCCTCATCCATTCTGTTTGTAAAGGTCGAGCCCAAGATTTCTAGCCCAATGCATTTCTAATATGAAGACCGTCAGTTCATTGACTTGATATTAGAAGATTTTAACGGCGTTTACGCAGGATATTTAATTCATCAATGCCTTGTTCAGTATATGGTTTCCATCATTTGCGTAAAAGCTGTCTGGAAATACCACATCTCCGACAAACTCATCCAGCATTATTGGTTTCTTCAAATAATTTGACCTATAGGAATCTTTGTTGAATTTCTCTGTTCATAGACATCCATTATATTCAAAATGCTGTCTATGAATTCCATAAATAACCCGTATAACCTTGATTCTTAAGATTGCATCTAAGCTATTTTGCACTGCAAGTGCTTAAGCTTTTTTTATTTTCAATTGAGTTTATAAAATTTCCAATTAAAAATTCACTTTGTCTTAAGGAGTCCCGATGGTCGCCTTCTTTCAAAGGATAAAACGCAATAGGTTTTCCCATCTTGCAGATTTGTTGATAGTAGGCATAAGTACCGCGTGAATCTACTAACTGATCTTTCTCACCTTGAACAACCATAACTGGCACAGTGGGGATCATATTCTCAATAGACTGCTTCTTTAGATAATTGGTCAAAGGTGTCAGATTTACATTCGGTTTAAAGACAGTTTTAGGTGCTTGCTTCAGATCAGATTGTAATTCGGATAAACAGCGGCTACGTGCCTGATTAAGAATTTCCCCCATTTCCGGGCTAACTAAATTTGCTGGAACGAGGCTAGGGTCTGCAGCTTCCGCTCCCAGAAGAACGATTGGAAAAAATGCTGCAACACTGGTGTCAATTTGAGAGTGGGTTGCTACATATTCTGCAATTCCTTCATATTGATAACCGCCTGGAGCAAGGGCAATTGCCCCGCGCAAATTAAGTTCGGGTGCATCTTTTTGTCCATACGCTGCAACAGCAAGAGATGCAGCCCCGCCTTGACTATGCCCCATGACATACCAATTTTTATTAAATTTGTAAGGTTTTAAATGGTGTGTCGTCCTTACAGCATCCACTACAGTATGTAATTGGCTTTGAGCATTCATATAGGGATGTCCGCTTGGTGTACCTAAGCCCTGATAGTCTGGTGCAACCACCGCATATCCACGAGCAAGCCAGGCATTCAAAGCTTTTGCTGCTATTTGTTGATATATATGAACAGGTCCACCCACATAATCACTCGAAGGAGCACAAGTATCTGCAACACCTGTTGTACCATGCGCCCAAGCTAAAATAGGCCAACCTTCTTTTGGTGCTTTTCCTTTAGGCAGTAAAATAAATCCGGAAGCTACAATTGGTTCCGACTGTATTCCGCGGCTGCGATAGGTAATTAGGAAGCGTTGTGATGCATTCGGAAATAGATTGGTATTTTGTGCTTGTATGGATAATAGAGTACCGGGTGTTTTAGCGGGAAGATTTGATATTTGAATTTTACTGTTATTGGAAAGTTCAGGCGAGGCAATTGCGTATGTTGAACCTAAACATAGGCAGCTCACCGTCAGTTTGAGAACAAGGTCTTTAATTTTCATCACTTGCACCATCCTTCTTTTTTATAATGTCATTTTTAATGTACCAGTTTTTACTTGTCTTTCTGAATGAACTATTAACAAAGTTTGTAAATTAAATAAAAATAGGCAGATACCATGCTGTATTTGGCTTTAATCTCTTACATCTATAAATTATTTTTTAAAAGTGAGACCCTCATTCGAGGCTGACTTAAATTTATTTCCATGCTTTCAATCCTATTTTTTCTGCTTTAGACATTTCTTCGCATGTCCACCCGGCAAGCAATCATATGTTTGACCATTGCTGTTAAGGCCTAAACTTTTCCAGTTTTTTGTCCTGATTTTTTTCGTTGTTCAAACCATTTCTGCGCTTGTTTGAACTGAAAAGGCTGTCACAGCAGAAATATAATTTACTTATATAAAATAGACCATCTGAACGGGCGGCTTTTTATATGATGTCGCAACTTTTTTAATTTTTTACCTGCACTGTGCTTGGTGATAAAATATTAAAAATTAATGACTTTTTAAAATATTGAAATACAGGTATAGACAGTTATATGCAAATATATGCAACCCTAAATGAATTTAAATTATTGATAATGCAAGGATATGCAATGTAATGCAGCCTATTTCAATTCAGCACAGACTGGCAGGATTCTACTTCTTCTACTATTCCATAGTCGGTACGTTCATGCCTTTTTGGAATTTGTATCTGGAAGATCAGGGCTTTAATTATCAAGAAATCGGACTGTTATCTTCAATCGCAATCATTACCCGCTTTTTCGCACCGTTCATTTGGGGATGGATTGCCGATAAATCGGGCAAAAGAATGCTGTTGGTCCGTATAGCCACCTGGATGGAAGCCTGTATCTGGTTCATGATTTTTCTGATTCCAAATACCTTCCAGTCTGTGGCATTGCTGATGCTGATTTTCAGCTTTTTTCAGAATGCCATTTTAGCGCAATTTGAAGGGGTTACGCTGTTCTGGCTGGCTGAAAAGCGTACTCAGCTGTATGGGAAAGTAAGAAAATGGGGCTCGGTGGGTTTTATTGTGGGCGTTTTCGGTATTGGTGCCTTACTTGAAATTGTCCCTATTTCCATGCTGCCACTGATGTTGTTGTGTATTGCATTTTTGGCTTTCCTTTGGTCTTTTAGCATCAAAGAACCCAGCACAGCGCCGCGATCACAACAAAAACTAGAACCATTAATGCCGATATTAAAACGACCTGTAGTTGCTGCATTTTTTGCTATTGAATTTGTTTTATTATTTTCCCATGCTCCATTTTATAGTTTCTATAGTAACTACTTGCATCAAACAGGTTTTTCGACCACTGAAATTGGCCTGTTGTGGTCAGTGGGGGTGGTTGCGGAAATTATTATGTTTGCATTTGCGCATATTTTTTTAACCCGTTTTTCATGGCGCAGTCTGGCCAGTGTGTGTCTGGTCCTGACCGGTGCACGCTGGATTGTTGTGGGACTATTGCCTCATTTCTTTATGGCACAGTTCTTAGCCCAGAGTATTCACGCTTTTAGTTTTGGCCTGTTTCATATGATTGCCATGCGCATTATCTTTCAAAACTTTTCTGCCGGTCAGCAAGGTCGTGGTCAGGCCATGTACAGTACCATGTGGGGTTTAGGCGTGGCTTTAGGAAGTATTCTGGCGGGAAAATATTGGCAAGTCATCTCCGGCGAAATGGTTTTTGTTCTGGCTGGGCTTTCAACAGCTGTGGGTTTGCTGTTTGTACGCTGGCTACCGAAAGATATCCAGCAAAGCTAAAAAACCGTAAAGAAAAGTCAGCATTCTACGTAGTTAATGACAAGATTGTTGCTGTGCTATGGTTCTGGGCAGTATGCAACCGGTTTTATATTAAGAAGCAATGGTGATCTGATTGCGTCCCAAAGCTTTTGAACGATACAGGGCATGATCTGCCTGATTAATAATATGTTGCAAGCTCAGCTCGGTAGGCAAGCTTTGATGGGCAATACCAATACTGGTGGTAATAAACAATAAATCTCCATCAGGCAGTTGCATCGGGGTTAGCTCGGTTTTAATCCGGATTCTTTCAGCAATAGTTTGGGTTTCCTGTAAAGTCGTATTCATGAGGAGGATCAGAAATTCTTCACCCCCTATACGGGCGAAAAGTTCATTGGTCCGGATATTGTCTTCCACCAGTTGCGAAAAATGTTTGAGAACCAAATCCCCGATATGATGTCCATATTGGTCATTCATTTTTTTAAAATGATCCAGATCGAGCATAATCAATGAAACCGTATGGCTTTTAGCTTCACTTAGATATCTTTCACCTTTTTCAAAAAGATGACGTCTGTTTATGGTGTTGGTCAAGCTGTCATGATTGGCTAGATGTAACACTTTTTTGTAAAGTTCACGGCGATTACTGGTAATAATGCAAAGAATGAGAGGGGCTAAACCGAGCATACATAAACCAATACGTACGGAAATGGTGGTGGTTAAATATGCCGATGATGACTCCGATAAGTAAAAATAAGTCAGACTATGATAAGTCACTAAACAGACAATGCTGTTGATCAGGGCAACGCTAAAAATGGGATAACTCAATGCTGCCCAGATTAATGCAGCCAGAGGATAAAGTAAGGCACCCGGCCCAAAGAAAATATGGGTAAAAGTCACGGAAATTACAATGGCAACCAGCGGGAGCAGTTTAGTTAACCGGAACTGTTTAAGCTTCATATTTTTAAATTTTTTACCCATTTCATTCAGGGTGGGAAAAAATAAAATAATTGGCAAAATGGTAATATAATTGACAATTTCACCAGCCCACCACATGCCAAAATCCACTCCCAGACGTTGCGTGGACATGAAAGTATCAGAAAGATAAGGAACTGTAGCTATGGCAAACAGGGCACTGACCAGGCTGCCTCCTAATGCACAAATGATAAATAAATATAAGAAGGTAAAGCCCTGATTGTAATTGTGATAATTTAATGTCCAGAAGTTGATAAGAAACAATGAAACCGTGACATTCATCAGATTTGAGAGGCTAAGAATAAAGGTCAGTTGCAAAGAACTGCCCGTCATTAAATCTGCCAGCATGTAAGCGCTAAAGGCACCTAACCATCCACCCCAGATGTTTAAATGCTTAAAGCGTAAAAATAGACCCAGCAAAACCGCATTTGCTGGCCATAGATAGGCTAAAAAGGTGACAGGCCTGGATAAAATCCCGCATAAACAGCAAATCAGGACCACAGCACCCAGGATAAAAAAGGCATTCACCTGTTGCTGTATGGAAAATGATTTAGATGAAGTCAGCACAATATGCAAGATCACATCCTTGTCACTCTAAGATGGTGACTTAGTCAGAAGTATTAAAAAAATTATTTTGCTATATTCACGATTAAATAGAAATATTTTCAAGACGAATGAACATTGATGATGCCGCTGCATCATTAGTGGGAGGCTTGCTTCAGTATCTCCCAAAAGCATTGATTCTTTTCAACTTAGCCACTTGCTTTCCTGTGCAGTTAGAGTACGAAATTATATTGTTATAATATGGTGATAAATACTGGTTTTTCATAAAAATATGCTAAGTTATAGCAAAGGATTTTTAGCACTGAATGAATGCATGAAAAAAACATATCTTACAATTTTACTTACATTGTGCGCATCTGTTGCGATGGCAAATGACAATCAAGCGGTAGTGGCAACAGAAGAAACGGATCGAGCTGAAAATTCGAATACCATTCGTATTGTGACTCGTCCAGAAATTGTGGGCTTATGGGGGATGCAAGTGGCCAACAATAATAAATGCATTGAATATTATAATTTTAAAGCGAATAACAATGTCATTATTAAAAGTGGGCAGGAGTGGTCATCCGGAATTTATGACTTTCAGCCGGCTCAAGAGGAACGTTCTTTATTGTCTGCATTGGTTTTGCAAGTAAAGTATGACAATAATGAAAAGGATTGTTCCGGTTTGCAGGAAGATCAGACTGGAGAGATTTCCCAATATTTCGTGCAGTGGAAAAATGCCTCGACCATCAATTTCTGCAGTAATGAAAAGGCCGAGCAATGTTTTGCCACCTTGCGCCGTGTATTGCCTTAACGATGATTGTTCATAATTTTATAAATATATGCTCATAAATATAAAAAACCGCTCATAAAGAGCGGTTTTTTAGTCTTAATGCTTTATTTAAGACGCTTCTTGATAAGCTTCCAGCTTTTTCAACAAGTGTTTTTCCAGATAATGAATATCCATCGCTTCTTTACAGAAATTCTCATCTTCCAGAATTAAATCCCTATGCAAAGGAATGTTGGTTTTAACACCAGTCAGGATGGTTTCTTCTAATGCCTGTTTCATGCGGGCAATAGTCGTTTCACGATCTTTACCATGGGCAATGAGTTTTGCAATCATTGAATCATAGTAAGGTGGAATGCTGTAGCCTGGATAAATATGCGAATCCATACGGATACCGGCACCACCTGGGGCATAATAATTTTCAATTTTGCCCGGAGATGGAAGGAATGTAGTTGGATCTTCCGCATTAATACGACATTCTATGGCATGACCACGTACTTCCACTTGATCTTGTTGGATTTCAAGACCGAGACCGCCAGCAATACGTAATTGTTGCTCAATGATATCAATACCCGTCACCATTTCGGTCACCGGATGTTCAACCTGAACACGGGTATTCATTTCAATGAAGAAGAATTCACCATCTTCAAACAGGAATTCGAATGTACCGGCACCACGGTATTGCATGAGTTTACATGCATTAACGCAGGCTTCTAAAATTTCAGCACGTGCTTCTTCAGGCAAGCCCGGAGCAGGAGCTTCTTCCAGTACTTTTTGATGGCGACGCTGTAAAGAACAGTCACGATCATACAAGTGAATAGCATGGCCATTACCATCTGCCAAAACCTGAACTTCGACGTGACGCGGTTTTTGCAGGAAGCGTTCCATATAAACCGTGTCATCACCAAACCACATTTCAGCATCACGCTGTGCAGCCTGAACCGACTCAAGCAGGGTGTCGACACGTTCAACAATACGCATACCACGACCACCACCACCAGAAGCGGCTTTAACGATCAGTGGAAAGCCAATTTCTTTGGCTTCTGCAAGAGCATTGTGAATAGTCACTGCATGGTCACAGCCCGGTACGGTTGGTACACCGGCTTTTTTCATGGCAATAATGGCGGAAACTTTGTTCCCCATTAAGCGGATATGTTCTGGACGCGGACCAATAAAGATAAAACCAGAATTTTCAACAATTTCTGCAAACTCGGCATTTTCCGACAAGAAGCCATAACCAGGATGGATGGCATCTGCACCGGTAATTTCAGCAGCAGTAATAATTGCCGGGATGTTTAAATAGCTTTCGCTACTTGCGCCCGGACCGATACATACGGCTTCATCACAAAAGCGTAAATGCATCAGGTCTTTATCGGCATCGGAATAAATACCTACGGTTTTAATTCCTAAAGTTCTGCAAGCTCGGGTAATGCGTAAAGCAATTTCACCCCGGTTTGCAATTAAAACTTTTTGCAACATTGTGAGTCCCCGTGGTTTTAGGCGCGATAGCGGAACAATGGTTGACCGAATTGAATTACTTCACCATTTTTCACCAGAATTTCTTCAATCACGCCACTTTGAGTCGCTTCAATCGGGTTCATGATTTTCATGGCTTCAATAATACCCAGAGTTTCGCCTGCAGAAACGGTTTGGCCCACTTTGACGAATGGTGCTTCACCCGGGTTTGGTGCTGCATAGAACACACCAACCATAGGAGAAGTTTCAACTGCGCCGCGTGGTGTTTTTGCAGCAGGTGCGGCAGGTGCAGCTGCAGGCATTGCAGGAACAGCTGCTGCTACCACAGGATTGCGACGGGTGAGGGCGATGGATTGATCACCTTCTTTAACTTCGATCGCTTGTAAGTCAGATTCAATCATCAGGTCGATGAGTTTCTTGATTTTACGGATATCCATGAGACAGTATTCCTAATTATGATTGCGTAGAGAGTTGAATTTTATCGATGGCGAAGTCCAGTGCAGCGCTATAGCCTTTTGCACCTAAACCACAAATAACGCCAACGGCTTTATCGGATAAATATGAATGGTGTCGGAATGCTTCACGTGCGTGTACATTGGACAAATGAACTTCAATAAAGGGAATGGCAACACCAAGAAGCGCATCACGTACTGCAACAGAGGTATGGGTTAAAGCTGCAGGATTGATAATGATGAATTGAACGCCTTCTTTTTGTGCCTGATGAATTCGGTCGACAATTGCACCTTCCCAGTTACTTTGAAAAGTATCCAAGGAAAGAGATGCATTTTGAGCTTGAGCGATGAGCTTTTGATTTATATTGTCTAGAGTAAGGTTTCCATAAACCTCAGGTTCACGCATACCGAGTAAATTTAGATTCGGTCCATGAATAACCAAAATGGTTAAGCTCATTCAGCTTGCTCCAATTATAAGTTTGCAAATATACCTTGCAAGATGTCAGCAAAGTTTGCGTATTATGGCATATATTCCCGTATTTCTATTATAAGTTGTTTAAAATTGATACGAGAGCTATGTGTCAGAACTGAGCTATATAATGAGAACTTTGCAGGTAATTGGCAATGTTAAAAAATGACATTTTTTATAATTATTACTATTTCTTACATTGTAAGCTAAATTGACCAAAACAGTTCATTTATTTTGTGTAACAGTCAGGGCAGAGTCATGAATTGTAAGCAGTTCCTTCCAGCAGGTGGTGTAGCGTGGAGAGCGGTGCTGCTGTTTCATCTGCCAGGCCGGATTGGCAGAATGATAGCCAACCTGTATACAATCCGAGCCATAGCGTTGTTGCATTTTCAACAGGGTGTTCATTAAATTATCCCGTTGTTGAATCAGGGCTAAAGGTTGCCATAAGTCATGAATATAGTGCTGTTTAATATGCAAAGCACTCAACATGATTTCAACTTTAATATATTTCTTGTTTTCTTTAAATAAAACATCTATTTGCTTTAATACTGCGCCATTTAAGGCAAGTAAGTCATCGCTTGCATATTCCAGGCCTAGCGCATAAGAAAGCTTCTTTTTATAGGGTGGAACGGATATTTTTTCATAGAGTGAAACATGTACGCAGGCACAAAGTTGTCGCTGTTGGGTTAAGCGTTTATGGGCACGGTTGACATGAAAAATGACCGCCTGTTTGATGATTGATTTTTCGGTTAATGCAGAAGCAAAACTTCGTGATGAAAGGATGTTTTTTGCCGGTGTTGCAGGGTCATTGAGCGCAATACACGATTGACCTTTTAGTTCACGAATCGTCCGTGCAATCATCACCGAAAATTGTTTGCCAAGATGATGTTCATTGGCAAAAGTTAAGTCATAGCAATTATAAATTTCATAGTCTTGAAGCTGTTTGCTGATTTTACGACCAATCCCCCAAATCTCGCTAGCCGGTGTCTCTAAGAGCAGGCTTTCATAACTGCATAAATCTACATGCGGTAAATAACAGAGCGACTGAAAGCCGCTTCTTTTCTTTGCAAAATAATTGGCCAGTTTGGCTAGGGTCTTGGTTGTGCCAACGCCTATGCAGCAGGGCAAACCCAACCATTGCTCAATGCGCTGAATTAAATCCCGGCAATATTGCTCTACATTAAAATATTCTGCATAACTGCCGAGCTGAATAAAGCACTCATCAATCGAATAAGGTTCCAGGTCATCCGGATGGAAATGCTGTTCCAGAATCGAAAAAAAGCGCCGTGACATATCTGCATATAAAGCGTAATTACTGGAAAATACTTTTACACCTGCTGCCAAAGCCTGTTGCTCGACCTCATACCAAGGCACGGCCATGCCGATATTTAAGGCCTTGGCTTCATTACTTCGGGAAACCACACAGCCGTCGTTGTTGGAGAGTACAACCACAGGCTGGCCATTTAGACGGGGATTAAATACCCGTTCACAGCTGACATAGCAATTATTGATATCAATTAAGGCAAAAAGTTTCTGGTTCATTTTTGTTTTTGAAATTGTAACGTTTTCAAGTAAGGATAATAAAATCGTTTATAAATTTCAAATTTTAAAAATGCAGAGAATCAAGAGTCCATTCGATAAAGAGCTTGAGCAGCATGTAAGGTTCAGTGTAATTAGCGTTAATAGCGTAAAGATTAGATTTGTCGATGCACTAAAAATCAGTCAATTAATATTTTGATCATTACAATGAATTAAGTCGATACAGTTTGCGGGTTGGTTAACGGGAAATATCCGCTAGATTAATAAGAGTCGTAATACATACGGCATATCCCTAGCACTCCATGCTAGTAATCAATCGAAAGGATGGATATGAAAATGGCTAATCAACAACAATCGAACCAGCAAAGCGAAAATCAAAAGCATCAACAGCAACAGCAGCAGCAAGACAATCAACGTCAGCAAAACCAGGGCAATCAACGCCAACAGCAGCAAAAAAACCCTCAACAGCAAAAATAATCCTAAAGCTTGCTTAGGATTTATGATGAAGCCTCAAGTTTACTTGGGGCTTTTATCTGTCTATTTATGTTAAAAGTAAAATTTTGATCTGTTCCGGTTATATACCCACTCATAAAATTTATTAGCGTAATTTTTTTAAAATACAGGTCACTACACCCCAGATCGTCAGCTGTTCTTCGCTGCGTAAATAAATATCCGGGTATTCAGGGTTTTCTGCTTTTAGCCAGATTTTCAGTTCCCCATTTTTCTGTTTCTCTTTCATCAGTCGTTTAACGGTAAATTCATTATTGATTAAGGCCAAAACGATATCGCCGTGTTCTGGTTTCAAGCTACGGTCAATTAGAATCTGGTCATCAATGTCTATGCCTGCATTTTTCATCGACAATGAATTGACCCGTAATACAAAAGTACTTGAGGGGTTATGCACCAGGTATTGGTTCAAATCGATGACATCTTCAGTGTAATCCTGAGCCGGAGAGGGAAAACCGGCAGCAACCGATTCCAGCGGATAGGGAATATCGAGTCGGGTTTGAATCTGTATAGGATGCAGTTCGATCTGCCGACTACGGTCATCGGCAGGTTTGGGCTTTAACCATGCCTTGATTTCAGATACTTTAGACTCGGGTACGCGCATCACAACGGTTTTTTCCTGATACTGGGTTTTGCGGCCAGAATTTTTACGTCTACCGCCGTGACCATGCCCAGCGCTGCTTGCGAATTCTGTTGTATCTTGAAGTTTCATTTTAATCTTTTTTGATTTTGTAACTTTTTCAAGCTTAACAAAAAATCCTGCAAATAAAAAGTTTAGCCATGCTAAATCGTTCTAAGTTAAACTGTCGCTATTCGGTTTTATATGCCAGAGAAATGCAATGTCAAAAAAATCCCCACAACTTTCACCCTTAGAAGAACTGATTGCAGAACAAAAGTTATTGTGTGAAGAATTTGATTCTGCCTATATCCAGGTCAGTGGTGATGATGTTGTCGCCGTTGCAGTTCAAACTTTAAATAAAGAACCCATTGTCGGGATTCGTAAAAAGCCTGAAACAGATGAAAACATTGGCTGGTTTATTTACGGGGGCGAGCTGGAAGAAGGAGAAGACTTTTTCCAGACCATGACGGTTCGCGAGTTACAGGATATTTTACCTGAAGCGCTGCCATACCTGGCTTTGGCTGAAGGTTTCCGTTTTATGATTGATCGTGAAGACTATGAAGATGTGTGGAAAGAAGATCAATGATGCATGAACCACTGAACCAGTAGTTTCGGATCAGATTCACTGCAAAGCGTTACATTTCTATGTTGGTGTATTTATAGACAATTATTGCGGCTATGTTAATATAATAAGCAAATACACCTTGTGTAACGGGAGTTGTTCCATGACAGCTTATACCATCATGAAAGCAGGCAAATATGAGGATGAGATGATTCCTAAACTTGCCATACATGCTTTCCGTCATGCCTTTAACAAAGCATGTACGGCAGCAACGGTCGTGTATGCAAAAGAACAGCAACTATTACAACGCGAAGTAAATGGACAGGAAACCGTGATTGCGGACTTGCATCAGGCATATACAAATGTGAATGATCTTCCTAAAATTTTAAAACGCAAGAGAAAACAAGAGGCAGCTGTATAACTGAATGCCTCCACCAAGAATAAGGATGTTTGCCGGTCCGAATGGGTCTGGAAAGAGCACAGTCAAGGAATATTTATTGCCCCATCATATTGGGGCTTATTTAAATGCCGATGAACTGGAACAGAATCTTCGCTTGAGTCAACGCCTGGATTTAAAGACCTATCATCCCGCATTAACGGCCCAAGCTTTGATTGCTTTCCTTAAGCAGAAAAAACGCCCTCAATCCGGACAACTCATTCCTTTACTGCAACAAGAGCCTTGGGTAGTTGATGAATCGAATATCCAGTTTCATGAATCCGAAATCGATTCTTATCTTTGTGCACGGATTATTGACTATATCCGCCTGGAATTTTTGCGCTTAAAAATCAGTTTCACCTTTGAAACGGTAATGTCGCATATCTCTAAGGTTGAGTTTTTACAACAAGCGCAGCTGCAGGGTTTTAAAACCTATTTATATTATGTTTCTACGGTTGACCCACGAATTAATATTGCCCGGGTGAAATACCGGGTGAGTGTGGGTGGACATTCTGTTCCAGAGCAAAAGATTGTGGAGCGTTATTACCGCAGTATGGATTTGCTTATGCAGGCGATTGATGCCAGTGATCGTACCTATTTGTTTGATAACTCTTCTAACGGTGAAAAAGCGGCTTTTATTGCTGAAATTGAATCGGCCGAAACATTGAAAATGAATCCGGAAGTTCAACAGTTACCGTGGTGGTTTGCAGAAAAAGTACTCAAAGAATTTATAGAATAATAAAAAATGATCCAGAGCAGGTATGACAATATAGTGGATTATGATGCGCCGTCAGCAACAAGAAAAACGATGCAGGCTGATTTAATCATAGAGTATGCACATTAAAATAGCCTAAGCAAAATGACTTTTTGAAGTTTATTTCCATACCAATTATTGTGTAATTCTTCTAAAAGGGCAGTACAGTTACTTGATTCAACTCCATTCAAAAATTTATCAGTTGAATAATCAACTCCGGGTTTTTTCTTTGTCATGTTATCACGATTATTAACCTCAAGTTAGAAAAGAATAACGCGCTATACAAGAAATATTTTCCTAAATGAAAATACAACAAAAACGGGTTTTGTTGAGATGCGTAACCGCCGTGATGCGACTTTGTCCATGCCTAAACTGATTTTACCTGCAATTCAAATCAATATGGATGGAGGGCGGTTGCCTGCACCTGAAGCCAACGGTATCCGCTATTTAAAATTGCCTCTGAATTATTTTAAATAATTAAATTTAGAGTAAACATTAGGCTTAAAAAGAACATTGAGCCTGATTTTGTCATCTTAAAATTTTACTTCAATGTTCTTTTGAACTGCTTGCCCAAACAACACAAATTACTCATTTTTTACCTCCATAAATAGCCTAAGCAAAAAAAATATTTTAAAAAATTGGCAGTTGATTAAATTCCTGATTTACTCAAAAATAATTTCATCTAAAAAGTAATGAAAGACGTCCATGATTTTAAATCACCAAATACATCTTAACGAAGTCGCTACAGCAAAAAATACGCTGGTATTTATTCATGGTCTCTTTGGCAGTTTAACTAATTTAGGCATGCTGGCACGTGCATATTATGACTCTCATTCAGTCATTCAAATTGATGTCCGCAATCATGGTCATTCAGCACATGCAACAGAAATGAATTATGCTGTCATGGCATCAGATATTCTGGAAACACTAGATTCTTTAAATATTCAAAAATTTTCTGCTATTGGTCATTCCATGGGTGGAAAAATTGCCATGCAATTGGCAAGTCAGGCAGGGCAGCGATTAGAACAATTGATTGTTCTGGATATGGCACCATTTGCCTATCAGGAAAGTCATCATGAGCAAATTTTTAAAGCTTTATTTGCCGTCAAAAATGCCCAGATTGAAAGTCGGCAACAGGCGACCCAAATTATGCGTGAGTATTTACATGAAGAAATGGTGATCCAATTTCTAATGAAATCCTTTAATAAGGGACAATGGTTATTTAATGTCGATGCTTTATTCCATCATTATTCAGAAATCCTGAATTGGAAGACGATCCAGCCATGGCCAAAAGAGGCCCTGTTTATTCGCGGGGGAAAATCCGCCTATATAAGCAAGGATGAGCATTTTGCTGCAATCCAGCAGCAATTTCCCCATGCCAAAATAGCAGTGGTAGAAGATGCGGGACACTGGCTGCACGCTGAAAAAACGCAACAGGTTCTGGATGAAATGAATCAATATCTAAATTAAGTTTAGATATCAAATAGATTTGCTGTTATTCAAAAGCGTCATGTAGATGATTGGCCAACAGTTGACTGTCCGCAGTTAACTGTTCAGCCATTGCGGCTGTTTTTTTGAGTCCGGGCATACGATACTCACTATGACCATAATCTTGAATGGATGTCCAACGGCCACCCCAAGTTAAACCGACTGATTCTGCAACTGTTCCATATAACCGATAACCTTGCATTGCCCAGGGATCACGTTCTGAAATAACCACTTTACCATTCCGTTTAAATGCAATATCGGCAGCCAGGCCAAATTGGTGATAACTTTGAAAGCCTTTGGCACGGGTAATATGACTGTTGCCAGCCAAGGCATTCTGGCGCTCTGGACTACGGTAACCTTCTAGTAAAACCATTTCATAGCCATAACGTTGTTGCATGATTTTAAATACCATCAATAAACGTTGTTTATAACGTGGATTCATTTTATGCCATTTACGATCGGCGGATACGAGATCACCATGTAAATGTGAAGTCGCTAAACTTTCTATATTGGAGTTAAATGTTTTTGCCTGAACACTGAACTGACTAGCCTCAATATGACGTGCAGAAATAATGGCTTCTTCAATCAAGGATTGTTCTACTTCAGGAGGCGGTGCAAGTATTTGCCCATCGAGCAATGCATAAATTTGAGGATCAACTGACCTTAAATAATCTGTTTCAATTTTAGTGGGAGTTACGGGACGGGTAAAAGCAAAAATCAAGATGCTGGAAAATAGTGAAAGACCCGCAACCAGTATCCACCATTGTTGTAAATGCCAATATGACTGGAGTTGTTTAGGTGCAGCTGCATCATTGAACTGCTGAGCAAATTCCCGGGCAGAATAGAATTGTTTCTTACTTTGCAGAATAAGAATGAAAATGAAGTCTTGTGCTTTAAGACGTAAATCATAGGAAAATAACCAGGCCAGACTGCACGCCAATATAATAAAACAAGTAAAAATAGTAATCGTCATGGAGATACGGCGGTTTCTGCGAGTATGAGGAGTGTTTTAATCTCAAAAAAATTTTTAGCAGCTTGCGACAATTCCTCCGGTTTAAGATCTTTTGCTGGATTTTTTCTAGAGCTGACGGGTTGATTTATCAATCTCATATTGGCGAGAGGGGTGGCAATTATAGTCGTTGTCGCTATTTTAGCCACACTGTTATTATGGGATGAGTATGTTTGATCCCTATTTTTCTTATATTCTAAAACCTCTTGTTTGGACAGATCTATATTGCTAAATGCAGAATGACCTTGAATTTTCTGATGATCGAAACTGTTTAAATAAATATAACCCACAGTGGCACTAAAATTATCGCCAGAACAAAATCCTGAACGTCTAGAGGGAACGGCTAAATGATGTGGCTCTTTTTTAGGCTGAAATATTCTTAAAAATTTCGGTTTTAGGGCGGCCATGTTCAAATTTTCTTTTTAAATTTTTAGGGTAAATAAATGGTGATATAAGCCTGTTCGGCAGGCTGACTGATAATATTCTGATAAATAGATAATGATTTATGATTTTGATTTAGAAGCATAAAATTCAAGCATACAAATGACATTAAAGTAAAAAATGCCAAAAAGATTAAAATCCAGAAAAAAGGTAATTCTCGATGAATGACATGCCTAATTTGGTCAGGTAAAGCAGAAAAGGGCGAAAAAGCGGTTTTTTTGCCTTTTAAGAAATCAATTTCATCGCCAACCCGAGCCACCAGGTGATTCAAACTTTGTAGGGATTCAATTCGAAATTTTCCATGAAAGCCAAGTAGCATGCAGTAATGAAAGACTTCTAGGGCTGCGAGACGTTCTTTACCCAGACTACGTAGCGATTCCAGAATTTCAAAAAAACGATAGCCAGCAAGTTGCGAGCCAAAAAGGCTTAATTGTAAAGGGCTGACCATCCAGTAATTCTGTAAATCAAAAAATTGTACATCTTGTTGAGTTACAATGGTTTCATCGAGCAATGCGCAATAAGCATATTTTGCATCATGAATATCCGCTGCTGAAAAGTGCAGTTTTCGCGCCTGATTCTCAAAATGATTTAACAAGGTTAAAATTTTCTCCCGAAACTCATCTGGATTGACTGGAATATATTGATTCTTCAATAGAAAAATCACATAGAAACCCTCATGTAATAAATCAACAAGATTTGTTGTACTTGTGACTTGAGATGGAGTTGTCGTTGAGTCTAATCTCCAACCCGTTTGATCATTCTCAAATAGTGAAGGCACTTGATTATTCATATACGGATTCCTTAGCTATTCATCACTGCAATGACATCAACCGAAATATCCTGAAAGCCGGCTGGGATATAAATACACATGGATTCAGCATCCAACATGCGTTGATATAATTCATTGTTAGGCTCAACTTCAAAATAACTGACACCAGAACGTACTGGAATTGCAGTGGGAACCTGCATGAGATGATGTAATGGAATGACGGGAAGGGCAGCTACAACACGCTGTTCGACATCCACAGAATTACCTACTTTAAAACGAAGGGGTACCAACTGAACCAGCTCATGGCTTTGCATTAGACCACTCGAAACGGCAATATACAGTCGCGTGTCACGCGTAATTTTGTCGGATTCCAGACTTCCAATCCAATAGGAGGGACGTGCCTCTTTTAAGGCAATGCTGATATAGCGATTTGAAATAATGGTATCGAGTAAATCGCGCAGAATGGCATCGAGCTGTGAAAAGCTTTCCTGTAAATGATGATGTTTATAATAAGGTAACTGATCCACTGCATAGGCTGTAGAAAAGGTCAGCAGTGATCCGGTTAAACGCAGTAATTCAAAAAACAAACGTTCAGGATGAATATGTGGATATTGTAAAAGATGATTCAGGGAGGCATGTGCGGTGTTTAAGGCATTCACTAGCCAGAAAGAAACAATATCACCGGAACGGAACTCTATGAGTTTTTGCTCATTTTCACGATTGTTGCTTTGAATGGCCTTAATTTTCGCTTTAATGATATTCAGGCTACGTTTTAAACCTGACATCAGGCTCGCAGATGCCTCAATATGCAAGATCGGTGGAATAAACTTGCAATCAAATTCAAAATTTCCCGAACTTTGCCGTTTAACTTTTGCTACTGCTAAATACAGAAATCCATCCAGGTCATGATTGGGTTCAGTGCCAGATTCGAGTAATTTAAATTCTGCACGGCGTCTTAATAAAGTAATATCTGCGGCTGTAGCATCGGTAAATAAATCATGCGTTTCAGTGAAGTGTGAGTGATAACGGCTAGGCTGGCTGCTTTCCTCAAAAGAGACATTTCGTTTATTGGGTTGAATCATCGGCAAGGCCAAATAGACTGTCATTTCTCCCCGTAAATTTAAATTATCCAGTTGAATGGGCTCTGGTAATAAGTCACGTGCCGGCGCCTGGTAAATTTCGCCATCTTGCCAAAGCATATCCACTTTTTCTAAAGCCAGAACATGAGTACTTAATTGCACCTCATCAAATTGAATAGATTGAATGCCATAAGCAAAAGGAATGGTAGAGCGGATGGTGTGATTCAAGCGCTGTTCATGATAGGCATCTTGTAATTGAAAATGTTGTGGACGTAAAAATAAGCCTTCGCCCCAAAGAATTTTTTCTGCTTTAAACATTAAATTTACCCATTATTATTTGTGTTATGAGGATTATTTTTGCACACCCAAAAGTTCATGTACTGTTTCTAAAGGATTGTCGTTTTTAATCACCTGACTCAGCCATTCATGTAAAGGCATCTGGTTCCATTTAATCGTTTTTTGTAGCAGATAGCTGACTGGACTATGTGGTTCATTCATCTGGAAATAATCGGCAATATCTTGTAAAAGCTGCATGGCTTGTTCACGATTTGCTAAATGACTCTGCGCGTGTGGCTGAAATTTTTGTGCACTGGTTATGGCTATTGTGGGATCAATTGCTGTGTGTAAGGTTTTAGGTGAAGCGATCATGCCAGTTATAGAAGTTGATGGACCCGTCATGAGTACTGAACCCAAAGCATCTGTTTTGTAAACCTTTTTCAGGCTGCCATGAATAGATTCCAGTTGAGCGTCAATAGCTGCAAAACTTGGAGCATCCAAACCCATTAAGCTATCTAACACTTCCTTTAAAATATTCCACTGATTCAAAATTTCTAAAAAAGCCTGATAATTTTGATATTGCAAAGATTTTGGTGTGCTTAATAATGCCTGTTCCAATTGCTCCAGTGTGGCAGCAGGATCAACATCGCTGTTTTCTTCGCTATGCATACGGTGTAAATTCTGTTGATGTAATAAACCCTCATAGTCAATTAAAGAATAAAAAGGTGAAATATTTATCATGGGTATATTCTTAATCAACTTGGGCAGTTGATTAATCAGTCCTTGCAACAGGCCCAGACGTTGATCTAAATCATCCTCTTCAATTTTCGGGTATAAAAATAACCAGAAATTGCTTAAGCTACGTTGGGTTAATTCTAAACCTTTGGCTACTCCGTCAAACCCGTACAGATGGGACCAGGCTTCAACGAGCCAGGTATATAACCGAATATCTTTCGTTTTTTCCGTCAGTAGTTCAGTGGATTTTTCATTTACAAAACTCCAATCGGCTAGTTTCGGTTCTGCAATCCAATCACCTTGTTCTAAAAGTAAATCATCCTGAGTTCGTGCTTTTTTAATGGCATGAAACTCATTGGAAAAAGAACAATCCATCCCGCATGGGACGGCTTCTGAAATTGCTCTTAATAATTTTTCCAGTTCTAAACTCATGTTTTGCCTTCTGGTTTTTTTAATTATGCTTCAGTAAAACTGGGGCTTTTTATTACGTTTTTTTCGGCTTTGATTACCGGATCGATTTGATAAGATATGTCATTCTCTTGAACATCTATCAAGATGTGTCGTGGTATTTTTTGTTCCGCCAAACCGAGCAAAATTTGTGTGGCCAAAGCTGGCAATATTGATGAATTGAGGATGTCATCCACATTACGTGCACCACTATCAACTTCGGTACAACGGCTGAGCAATAGATCAATCAAGCCTTCACTATAGCTAACTGTAGTGGTGTATTGTTGTTCTAGACGTGCAGTAATTTTTTCCAATTTATGTCTGATGATGCGTAGCAGTAATTCATCGTGCAGAGGTAAGTACGGCACAATACGCATACGACCTAAAAATGCCGGTTTAAACTGTTGATATAAACTTGGCTTTAAGTGTTCTGTTAATTGTTCTGCTGTGGGCCAGGTCTCCACTGTAGAGTTTAAGCAGGCTTGCATAATGACATTGGAGCCGACATTGGACGTCAACAGGATCGTGGTATTTTTAAAATCAATTAAACGACCTTCGCCATCTTCAAGCATGCCTTTATCAAAGACCTGATAAAACAATTCCTGGGCATCGCCATGTGCCTTTTCAATCTCATCGAGCAAGACCACACTATAAGGATTTCGTCGTACTGCTTCAGTTAGAATCCCGCCTTGACCATATCCCACATAGCCGGGAGGAGCACCTTTCAATGCAGAAACCGTATGAGCTTCCTGGTATTCAGACATGTTAATAGTAATTAGATGAGATTCTCCACCATATAATTCATTGGCAAGTGCCAAAGCTGTTTCTGTTTTACCGACACCGCTTGGACCGACCATTAAAAATACGCCCTGAGGTTTATTCGGATCTCCCAGTTTTGCTTTAGAGGTTTTGATCCCCTGAACCAGCTGGTTTAAGGCATCCTCCTGACCCATAACTCTCAAAGAAAGCTTATCTTTTAAAGTCAAAATTTGCTTAATTTCATCATTGGCCATTTTTCCTACAGGAATTCCGGTCCAGTCAGAAATAATTTCATGAATCATCTGCGCATTTACCCGTTCAAAAACAAGCGGAGTTGTGCCTTGAAGCTGAGCCAGTGCTTCACGATATTGAGCAATATCTGTATGTGACTGACTTGTAACATTTTGTTGTTTTCGTTCTTTAATCCTGTTTACCAGTTGCAGTTCATTTTGCCACTGGGCTTGCGTATCACTGATTTTCCCGGCTAATTCAGAAATTTCTGCTTTTAACTGCAAGATTCGCTCATGATGAATAGGCATATTTTGCTGTTCTTTTTCCAAGATATCCTGTTCCAGATTCAGGTTATGCCATTGTGCCTGTAACTGATCTAACTTAACAGGCTGGGCATTTTGAGTTAAAGCCACTCGGGCAGCTGCCGTATCCAGCACACTGATGGCTTTATCTGGAAGTTGACGCCCACTGATATATCGATGAGAACTATGTACTGCTGTGACAATGGCTTCATCATCAATTTGTACATTAAAATGTTGGGTCATTACAGGAATCATGGCGCGAAGCATATCAATGGCCACTGCCTCTGTGGGTTCTTCCACCTTAACGACCTGAAAGCGACGACTCAGGGCCGCATCTTTTTCGAAAAACTGTTTATATTCAGTCCAAGTTGTAGCTGCAATGGTACGTAATTCACCACGTGCAAGCGCTGGTTTAAGTAGATTCGCTGCATCATTTTGTCCAGCCTGACCACCTGCACCAATTAAGCTATGTGCTTCATCAATAAATAAAATAATGGGGTGACTAGAATTTTGAACTTCCTGAATGACCTGTTTTAGTCGATTTTCAAATTCACCTTTGACACTGGCACCTGCCTGTAAAAGACCCATATCCAGCATATGTAAATGAACATTTTTTAAAGCATCTGGAACCTGATCATTGGCAATTTTAACTGCAAAACCTTCCACTACAGCAGTTTTACCGACCCCGGGATCACCCGTTAAAATGGGATTGTTTTGACGACGGCGCATTAAAATATCCAGCATTAAGCGAATTTCAAACTCACGGCCAATCACTGGATCAATTGCACCTTTTTTTGCCTTTTCAGTTAAATCAATGGTGTACTGATCTAAAGCTGGGGTTTTGAGTCCCTGTTCAGATAACTGTACAGTTTTTATGGTATCTGGGGAAGAAGCGGAATTTTGTTCCCATACTTGTTCAATACTCTGTGTACATACTTCTAAAAATCTATGTTTCATCTGATTTATTGGAAACAATTCAAATAAGCAGGAAGCACGAACAGCGATTTGATAAAGATCAGAAGCAGTTAATAATGCCACCAGGAGGTGACCCGTTCGAATCTGGGGCTTTTGTGCTGCCGACGCTAATAACCAGGCCTGTTCCAATAAACGCACAATTGATTTTGCGAAAATAGGAGTACGTGTATTACCTTTAGGTAATTGTGTAATACTTTTCTTTAAATCATTTATTAGTTCATGGCGCGATATTTTGTAGTTTTCCAATAACAGCTGAATATCATGCGTTGCGTGATTATGTAGAATTTCTAAAAATATGTGTTCAATTTCAATTTCATAATTTTGTTGAGCTATGCAGCTATTGGCCGATTTTTCCAGGGCTATACGGGCACAAGAAGATAATTTTGTAATCAAAATTTTTAAATTATTCATATCAAACTCAACATCTGTAAAAGAACTTCAGTTTTTATTTTTACTTATCTACTGAAATTTCCTGTTTTTTATATTTTGTATTTTTATTTTTTAAAAACAATGGTTTGTTATTGTTTTATATAAAAGCAATGAGCACATCATACACATATTTTTTATAAAATTAAAAAAATATATGCTGTTTTTTGTATTTTTTACATTAAATAACAATAAAAAGTATTGTTTTATATTTAATCACTGTTGACTTTTGATGGTTGTTTTTTGTTAAATCTGCGCATGGATAAAAAGTCAAAATAATGAATTAAAAATTTTAAAATCATTTAATTTACTTAAACATATACTAATAATTACATTTATAACTAGAACAATTAGAGGCATCTTTTGAATAAATATAAGTTTTTTGTACCTTTGCTGGTCATGCTATCGGTCAGTCCATTCACTTTCGCGAGCGAAAAAATTCTTGAACTCAAAAAATCCTGCATTCAGGATTATCCTGTGGTTCGTGACGAAACCGATCCAGACTTACTCAATATTTATCGTCAACTATGCGATAGAAAAAGTAAGAAAAATATGCAATTAAAAAATGAATTATCAATTCAGGCTGCCCAAAGATTTCAAGCCATGGGTAAAAATCTGAAAGCTTTGCAATGGGTCGAGGAGTTGCGTCAACAAAATTTTCAGCGTAGAGAGTTGACTGATGTTGCTTTTCTGGCCGGGGTAGGGATTGCCGAAAGTAATTTACAGTATATGCGTAATCATGAAATGCGTTATCTGAATGCGGAAAGTACGTATCCTGCAGCAAAAAAATTGTCTGATCATATTCAGATCGCATTACCTGAACCTGATACATCCAATTCTAAAGCTGTCACTGTCAACACGATCAGGTTAAAACAACGGATGAAACGTAATGGTTTATCGAATCGTACCGCTGGAAAAACCAGCTCGTTAAGCCGTGACGTCAATTTGCAGAGCAGAGTCACAAAAGCATCTGCACGAAATACAACCGCCACCACAAAACTTCAAAGTAACAACTCCATAACTTTGGGTTCAAGCCCATTTGCTTCATTTAATAAGAACTAAAATAGGATAGTCTTCATGGCTAAACGTGAAAGTGTACAAAAGAAATTACAACGTATTCGTCCGCCACGTGTACAACTGACTTATGATGTTGAAGTTGGCGATGGCAAAGAAATCAAAGAGTTACCTTTTGTGATTGGGGTATTAGGTGACTTTTCAGCTGCCTCCGAATTAGAAAAGACCAAATTAAAAGATAAAAAATTTATCAATGTGGATTTGGACAACATTGATGAGGTGATGCAATCGCTGGCACCTCGTGCGGCTTTTCAGGTTGAGAATACCTTGACCGAAGAAGGTGGACACATGTCCGTAGATTTAACCTTTAATTCAATGCAAGATTTTCGTCCAGAAAATATCGTACAACAAGTCGATCCCTTACGGAAATTGGTTGAAGCACGAGAGCGTTTAACCGATTTGCGTAACAAGATTTCAAATAATGAATGTCTTGAAGATTTGCTGGAAGAAATTTTAAAAAATACAGACCAGGTTCGGAAGTTACGCATGGAGGCAGAACATGAATAATTTACATGCTGCTGCCATCTCTACAGATGTGAAAGAATTTACCTTACTGGATTCAATTGTTGAGCAAAGCCGTATAGCCCGTAATGATGAAGAACATGAACGCGCAAAAAGCCTGATTGGTGAATTGGCCAAAGAAGTCATGACTGGAACCATAACCGTTTCCGAAAATATGACCTTGTCAATCGATAAGCGAATTGCAGAAATTGATGCCTTAATTTCAAAACAGTTAAGCAAAGTTATTCATCATGAGCAATTTCAAAAAATTGAATCCACCTGGCGTGGCTTGTACTATTTCTGCCAGGAAACACCATCTCATTCTTTAATTAAAATTCGAATGCTGAATACCAGTAAAAAAGAACTGGTTAAAGATTTTCAAGGTTCAACAGATTTTGATCAAAGCACTTTATTTAAAAAAATATACGAGGAAGAATATGGCTCCTTTGGTGGTGCACCTTATGCCACATTAGTCGGTGACTTTGAATTCGACCGTACGCCAACGGATTTGTATTTATTGGAACAAATTTCCCATGTTGCTGCAGCGGCACATGCACCTTTTATTTCTGCAGCCAGCTCTAGCATGCTGGGGCTAGAGTCTTTTACCGATATTGATCGCCCGCGTGATGTTTCTAAAATTTTTGAAACTGCTGAATATGTGCAGTGGCGTTCATTCCGCGAAAGTGATGATGCGCGTTATGTTGCATTGACTATGCCGCGTGTATTAGGACGGCTGCCATATCATCCCAAAGATGGAACGGTTATAGAAGGTTTTAACTTTATAGAAGAAGTGACTGGCCAGAATCATGCTGAATATTTATGGATGAACTCAGCTTATGCATTTGCGACGCGTTTAACCAATGCTTTTGATATGTATGGCTGGTGCGCTGCCATTCGTGGTGTGGAAGGAGGAGGCCTGGTTGAAGGTCTGCCGGTGCATACGTTTAAGACCAATGATGGTGAAGTGGTATTCAAATGTCCCACTGAAATTGCCATTACTGACCGTCGTGAAAAAGAACTCAGTGATTTAGGATTTATCTCGTTAGTGCACTGCAAAAATACTGATTATGCCGTTTTCTTTGGTGCACAATCGACTCAAAAACCGAAAAAATATGACAGCGATAGTGCAAATGCCAATTCTGCTTTATCGAGTCAGATTCAATATATTATGGCTGTTTCACGTATTGCGCATTATTTAAAAGCCATGATGCGCGACAAAGTGGGGAGTTTTGCCTCTGCCGGCAATGTGGAAGCATTTTTAAATGAATGGCTGTCGCAATATGTTTTGTTGGATGATGGTGCATCGCAAGAGGCGAAAGCACAGTATCCGCTTCGCGAAGCTTCGGTAAAAGTTGTAGAGAACCCAGCTCAACCTGGGCACTACAAATCTGTGGTTTTTTTACGGCCACATTTTCAGTTGGATGAGTTGTCGGTTTCTTTGCGACTTGTTACTGAGTTACCTCAGTCCTCTAATTAACTGAATTAGAGCGCAATTTTATAATAATTTAAAAATAAAACAGGAAAATTAAAAGAATGAAAGATATATACGTCCAATTTCGTGGCAAATATAAAGTTGATGGTGAATCTCGCGACTCCGAACACAAAGACTGGCTAGAAGTAAATTCTTGGGCACACAATATCCGTCAACCTAAATCAGCGACATCTTCAAGTGTAGGTGGCCATACTGCCGAACGTGTCGAACATTCAGATATGCTGTTTGTAAAGGATTTAGATGCAACCAGTCCAAAACTTTGGGAAGCATGTTCAGCTGGATATACCTTTGACGAAGTTCAAATCGATTTTTACCGTGCGAATGGTGACAAGCGGATTAAATATCTTCAAATCAAGTTAAAGCATGTGCTTGTTTCAAGCGTTACCCCAAACGTCAATGAAGAAGGGGTTCCGACCGAATCTTTTGGTTTGAAATATGCTGCAGTAGAATGGACTTATAATCAGCAGGATATTAACGGTACACAAAAAGGTGCGGTAACAAAGAAATGGTCACTTTCCAATAATACAGCTTCTTACGCTGCATAGTGTACTGACCCAAATAGTGGCCAACTGCCGTTGGTCGCTATGAATAATTTTTTCATCATTAAATAATAAAAAATGAACTTAGACCAATTATATCCTTACGGTTTTAAAACCACTTTATTTGAGCGGCTATTAGCGGATTCTGAACAGAATGAGCGTGGAATTTCACTTCAAAAATTACGAGAATCTGTAGCCTCGGATCTGGAGGATTTATTAAATAGCCGCATGTCGCTACTGGATGGAGTCATTGATGATTTTCCTTTAGTAAAACAGTCTGTTATGCAATTTGGGATTATTGACTTTGTGGGGTTGTCAACAGCCAATCCCACAGATCGGGACAAAATTTGTCAATCTATTCAACAATCGATTATTGCCCATGAACCCCGACTTAAGCAAATTAAGGTCACCATGCTAAGCGATGGTCATAACATGGGAGCATTATCTTTAAGTATTCAAGCTTATTTAAGCATACAGTCTTTATTTGAGCCGGTCATTCTGGACGTTTTATTGAAACCAACAACGCAACACTATGTTATTTCTGCAAGATCTTAAGTGGGTTCGCTGTGATTGAAGAACTGTTACCGTATTATGAAAAGCAATTACAAGAATTTGGGCAACAATCGCGTGAATTTGCACAGAAATATCCGAAAATTGCTCAACGTCTATCGCTCAATCAAGAACAAATTGACGATCCGCATATTGAACGCCTGATTCAGGCTTTTTCACTCGTCGCTGCACGTATTGATAAAAAACTAGCAGACAGTTATGAGGTCTTTACCCGTTCATTATTCCAGGTCATGTTTCCTCAGTATCTCAAGCCATTTCCTGCATGTTCAGTCGTCAGTTTTGAAGATTTAAATAAAATAAAAAAGCTGACTGAAGTACATGAAATTCCTAAAGCGACTTCGCTAAAGTCACGCAGTTTTAAAGGCGTACAGTGTGAATTTAGCACGTCCCAGCCTGTACGATTGTTACCCATCGCTTTAAAGAGCCTGAATTTTAAAACCCATCCTCGTGCACACATGCATTTAAATCAGAATGCGACGCTCAGTTTAGGCTTTGAAATTTATCAACGAAGCCAACAACTGTTAATCAGTGAGAAATTACCGATTTACCTAGATGCAATTGCAAATTTTCCTTTGCATGTTTTGGACAATATATTTCATGCCAGTACAGGATTTTCATTAAACACGGGCAATCGCATTATTGAAATTGCTAATCCATTTGCAGTCATGGGCTTTGCTGAATCTGAAAGTCTATTACCGATTGATCAACATACCCATCATGCTTACCGTTTACTGCTGGAATACTTTTGTTTTCCTGAAAAATTTAATTATCTCAATCTTAATTTAAATTTCTTAAAACATTTAATAGGCGAAGATACAGAATTTGAAATATTGATTCATTTAAAGATCAATTTAAATGATCAGGCCTGTATCCGTAACTATACTGAGCTGAATGTTGCAAATTTTAAACTGTTTTCAACGCCTGTAGTGAACCTATTTTATAAGCAGGCTGAACCGCAAAAAATAAATCATAAACAATTAGAATATCCATTACTCACCGATATCCATCATCCTGAATTTTATCAGCTTTATTCAATAGTCGAGATGAATATGATTCGGGAAAAAAGTAATCAGGATCAGACTACAGTTCCTATTTTTCCATTTTTTTCCATGAGCCATTATCATCAGCATAATGAGCACTATTTTTATAGCTTGAATTCTACACAATTGCAGAATAATCTGGGTGAAACCCGTTATTCCATTGTTTCCAAACATTTATCACCTCATAGCACCAAGTCTGATTTTATCAGTACACAACTACTCTGTTGTAATGGGGATTTACCCCATGAAGTTTTAAGTCAGGCCAATAATGTTCTGCATTTGAATGGAAACCACCTTGCACGGCGTGCATTTATGTTAAAGCGACCGTTCAAGCCGTATTACTTTGCGCAAAATAAAAATGAACAATGGCGCATTATCTCTCATTTATCCTTAAATACCTTGTCCCTGATGAAAGGGGATGCCCTCAGCCATATTAAAGAGCTTTTAGTGCTTTATAACTTGCCTAAATTGAAAGAAAACCAGCTCGTTATTGAAGCCATTAAAAGGATTGATTTTTCTTTGACACAAAAATTGGTGGAAGCGCAACCTTTTCCCTTATTTGTCCGTGGAATTAAAGTGAATTTAGCTATAGATTCACAAATTTTTAAAGGCCATAGCCTGTATATTTTTAGCCAAATTTTAAGCCATATTTTTAATTTAAAAGTTCAAATGAATAGTTATGTTGATCTTGTGGTCAGTGATTCAAATACTCAACAGGAGTTATACCAATGCGTACAGAACGTTGGTGGCAAGAAACTTCTGTAATAGAAGATCTCTTTACCACCCCTACAGCTTATGAGTTTATTCAGGCGACACGTTTGTTGCGCCATATGCCACATTCAACTATCACCCAATACTGGGCGAATGATTTTAAATTCCAGAGTTCTTTAAATCTTCATTTTCCAGTGACTGAGATAGAATCGCTAACTTTTGAAAACAAGTACATACAGATCACTAATCTTATGATGGGGATCATCGGTATACAAGGTGCTTTGCCTTATAGCTATACTTATAAAATTAAGCAAAGCCGTCGTCAGCAAAGACAAGAAACTCTAAGTTTTCTAAGCTTATTTAATCACAAGCTGACCGCACAATATGTTGATGCAAGTTTGAACTATCATTTACCCATACGGTATGAAATTGAAAAGGAAAATGATTATCTGGATATCCTGCATGCTTTAAATGGTTATGTCAGAACACAACAGAATCAGACTGAATTAGATGATTATTTTGCTGAATTTTCAGGTTTAATGCAGGGACAAAATAATACCGCATACGCTTTAAAAACCATGCTTAACTGTATTTTCAAAACTGAATTTACAATAAAACAGTGGGTAGACGAAAAATTCAAATTGCAAGAGGCACAACGAACAACTTTAGGAAGTTTAAATGGCAGTTTACTTGGAAGAAATACCTTTTGTGGGGAAAATATTCGGCAACTGGGCGGAAAAATAGAGATTCAGATTGGTCCATTATCTAGAATGGATTATCTCAGCTTTTTACCCAAGCAAAAAATGAGTGAGAAGTTAAAGAAAATACTTTCAACTTGGTGTAGTCCCACAATAATGGTAGATGTACGCTTAATATTAAAAAAAGAAAATATACAGGCGCTTTGCCTGGATTCAAAATCAGAACATGGCTTGGCCCAAGGGGCTTTTTTAATGGCTAGACATACAGAAAATCATGCAGAGACCTGTTATAGCTTATTGGGAGTCATACAATGAATAAGCTGATGCTGTGGATTTTCAGCAGTATGTTTCTATTGTTAAGTATAGTCATTATTTATTATTGGCGTGATATTCAATATGAACCTTCGGCTCTAGATTTAGTTTCATATTTTTTTATTTTACCCATTCTTTTATCTTTAATAATACTTGCGCCATATTTTATTTATCAGGCTTATCGGGCACATATACGGCGTAAAAAACAGCAAAATCAAGCCTTATTAGAACAACAATTAAATAAAGCACAGACAAGTAACGAATCAAAAGTTGAAGGGATTCAATGGTTCAATTTGAATGTTTTTTCATCCTCCGTGTGCCATGCATGGGGAGAAAATGCGTCAATAATTGATGGGTTAAAAAAATTTAAATCGCCGGAATTAGATTATAATTTGGAAAACAGTTATGGCTTAGCTATTTTATCCTACAGGATTCAAACGCTTGATCATATATTAGCGTTTGAGCCAGAAGATGATGAGCAGAATGAAAAAGATGAAGCAGGTCGCTTAGCACGTATAAAGGCTTTAATTCAACAACAATTAGAACAACAGACTGAAACCTTAATGAAAGTGGCTGAGCATTTAAAGCGGTCAGCATTATTTTATGATAGAGAACTGGCCTACCAATACCGAATGCATCCTGCCTGGAGTAATTCGGATGCTCCAGACACTGCTGATAATCAAAACATCTCCATTGAACAGGTGTCACGTCTAAATCGAATCAATATTCATATTTTATTATCGAACCATGTATTACATGTTTGGGATGAATATTCAAGCCGGGAAACATTGCTTAATTTTATGCAATCGTTGGGAATAATTTCGCAGCAAGTCCATCTGCAACATCATTATATTGCCCAGCAAAGTGCTTACGACGACTGGCTTAAGTTATTGCATCAAATATCAAAACAAAGTGAGGAATTTACATTCATCATTAATGTAGATTCTGAAGTTGACCAGACATTTCTGGATGAAAAAATGTGGCTGATGAATGATTATTTGCCAGCAGAATTTGCATCCAGTTGGTGTTTGGCGGCTGAAGATGTGAAGATCAATGATATTTACGCAATCAAGCAGCTTAAAGTTGCAAGCAACGTAGACAATTTATTGACTTGCCTCAATCAGGTGATGCCTGAGCATGCAAATCAGTCCCACCAGGAACGACCTTTTGTACTGGTTTTAGATGATGCAATGAATATCAAAAGCATTAAAAAAAATAATCAGACATTTTTACCCGCTTTAATTGAACCCCACCATTGTATCTATACAAAACCAATTTTGGGCCATACACAACAACTCGCAAAAATTTTTGGTTTTATGTTGGGTATGCATCTGCCTGAAGAGTTGACCAGCATGATATACAGTGCTGACCAGGCTTTAACCCATGCTTTTTTTAAACCCATGTAGTATTAAATTAATTCTAAAAACAAAACATTTAAATATAAATAAAATAATGAGAATCACATGTTTTACACTATTTTAAATTATGTCTGGCAATATGTAACCCATCCCAAAGCCATTATTGCACTCTCTATTTTAGTGTTACTGGTTTCTTCTTACCCGGCTATTCCGCGAAATATTTTTTGGACCTTAGTTGCAGCTTATGTTTTTACAATCATCGGCTATGGCATCTATAGACGGGTTCAAAAAAATCGTCCTGCTCAACAGGGCACAGTGCTTGCAGAAGCAATTGAGCAGGATAGAAATGCAGAATATGGCCAACCAAAAGAAACGCAAGAATTACAGCTCATCAGCCTGCAAATGAAAAAATCAATCCAACTGATTCGCAAATCAAAGTTGGGGAACAAAAAAGGCAACACGGCATTATATGAATTACCCTGGTATATGCTGATTGGGAATCCTGCCGCAGGTAAAAGTTCAGCTATTTATCATTCAGGGCTAAAATTTCCCTTTGAAAATTCCCATCAAAAAAGTATTTCTTCTGGCCTCAGCGGGACAAAAAACTGTGACTGGTTTTTCTCTACGGAAGGGGTATTGCTGGATACTGCCGGACGTTATTCAGCTTATGCTGAAGATCATCCTGAATGGTTGGGATTTTTGAATCTATTAAAGAAAAGCCGTACTCAAGCACCTGTGAATGGTTTAATTGTGATGGTCAGTATTACAGAACTGGCGAGCCAAAGTCCTGAACAATCTATAAAATTGGCTAAGAATTTAAGAACACGTATTCAAGACATTACTGAACGTTTAGAGATATTTGCACCCGTATATGTGGTGTTTTCCAAAATGGACTTGATTGCAGGCTTTACCGATTTTTTTGAATGTTATGATGTCGATGAATTGAATCAGGTATGGGGCGCGACCTTAAAATACGAACCAGATTCTGTACAGGATATAATGGCACTGTTTGAACAGCATTATGCTGTTTTATATGAGGGTTTAAAAGGATTAAGTAACACGCATCTTAGCCGACGTCATAGCCAGAATATTTCACCCAGTGTAATCACATTTCCCTTAGAATTTAAAAACTTAAAACCGGTGCTGAAAACTTTTATAGCGACTTTGTTTGAAGACAATCCCTATCAGTTTAAACCCGTATTTCGTGGCTTCTATTTTACCAGTGCCTTACAACAGGGAATCACTGAAAGCCCAATGACCGAACAGATGGTACAGGATTTTCATTTATCAGCAAGCTTAAAGAGTGAAAATACTGTGCCGGGTCATTCAGTTTCACAGAACCGTGGGTACTTTCTGAAAGCTCTGTTTTCGGATGTGATTTTAAAGGACCAGCATCTGGTTAAACAGCATATTAATCCTAAACGCAAGAAACAACGTCATGTTGCCTTTATGGCTGCCTTGCTGGGAATCTCCATAATATTGAGCTTGTGGATTTGGTCATATCGCAATAATCAACAGCTGATTGCCGATGTTCAGGCCGATTTAGACAAGGTGGTTCATTTGCAAAAGCAATCTGGCCAACAGCTCTCTACACAACTGGATGCGTTGCTCATTTTGCAGGAGCGTATGCAGCAGCTTGATCAGTTTGAACAAAATCAGCCTATACGATTTGGCTTTGGTCTGTATCAAGGTGATACATTGCGAGAAAAATTACAAAGCGAATATTTGGCGGGAATTAGACAGCTACTTTTGCAGCCGACCCAGCAGAATATTGCGCAGTATTTACAACGTATAAAAACGAATGAAGCCACTTTAAAAGCCAACCATGTCAATGTGACAATAAATCAGGGAGTTAAAAATCAGCAATATTTGGAACCCTCTGAAACCAATCCTCAGGATGCTTACAATGCTTTAAAGGCTTATTTGATGCTGAGTAATTCTCAATATATGGATTCAAGCCATTTAGGCGATCAGTTGACTCGTTTCTGGCGTCCTTGGCTGGATGCAAACCGAGGACAAGTGCCACGGGGTGAAATAATCCAGAAAGCCGAGCAGATATTATCCTATAGCCTTGCGCTGGCAAACGATCAAAAATTTCCCATACTTGAAGCTGACCCTTTGCTGGTAGATCAGACCCGTCAGGTCTTGTTGGCTGTTATTCGGGGGATGCCTGCACGGGATCGTGTGTATAACGAAATCAAAATGCGCGCTGCAGTGCGTTATCCTGCTGTAACGATAAAACAGATCGTTGGGGAAAATAATCAAAATACTGTACTGGGAAGTTATGCCTTACCTGGCATGTTTACATATAAAGCCTGGCAAGAATATGTAGAAAAAGCCATTGATGATGCGTCAAACCGCCCAACCGATAGCAAAGACTGGGTATTAAATATCACCCAATCGGATGATCTGACGTTGAGCGGCAGTTCAGACCAGATTCGTAAGCAATTAACTGCATTATATAAACAGCAATATATCACTGAATGGCACAAATTTTTAAATGGCATTTACTATGCAAAAGCCAACGATTTTAACCGGCAAACAAAAAATATTGAAATCTTGGGAGAGCCAGAAAATTCACCCATTCGAGCCATTGTCCAGCAGGTGGTTAAAGAAACCAGCTGGGATAATCCAGTCATTCAGGCTGAACTGGCTACACCCAAAACGGGCTTCATGGCGTGGTTTAAAACTAGAATTTTAAACCGGAATGAACCTAGAGTCGTACAACAGGCATCGAGTCAGGCACAGGGCACCATTTCAAAAGAATTTCAGATATTCTACCAACTGGTGCGTAAACGTGATGATCAACAAAACCAATCTTTATTAGATGAATACATGCAATCATTGGCCCGGGTGAGGAGCAAGTTCAATGATTTGAAAAGTGCAGGGGAAATTGGTCCTGCAGCCATCATTCTGGTCAGGCAAACGATTAATGATCAGAACTCTGTGTTTAATTATAGCCAAAAAATGATTGATGAAAAAATGATGGTTGGCCTGAATGAGCGGGATCAACAAGTTTTGCAGAAATTATTGATGAGTCCATTAACCCAATCCTTTGAGGGTATATTGATTCCCGCACAACATGAAATAAATAAATTATGGATGATACAGGCCAACCAGCCATTTATGGCTAACTTAAGCCAAAAATATCCATTCACTGCTTCTGCGACCTTGCAAGCAACCCGTCAGGAAATTAGTCAAATTTTGGGTGAAAACGGCAGTATTGCACGGTTTGTCAAAGACAATCTCGATCCACTGGTCATTCGTCGAGGTTATCTATTAACGTCTAAAACCTGGAAAGATTTGGGAATTAACCTGAATCCACAATTTGTGATGAACTTCCAAAGTTATGTTGCCCCTAATAATGGCATGGCCACCGGGGAGTTGAACCAAACCACAGGAACGGCCACAGTCAATCCATCAAATTTCCAGTTTTATCCCTTAGAGAATCCACAACTGCTTTCTTATACCATTGATATTGATGGCCAAAGAATGGTTTATGAAAATGGTGTTCAACAATGGGTGAATTTTGTTTGGCCAAATCAGGGAGCTATGCCTGGTGCACGTATTACCGCAGTAGATTTGCAAGGGCAAACGCATACCATTTTTGATGAACCGGGGGAATATGGCATTAACCGCCTCATTGATCATGCACAGCGTACTCAACGGGGAAATTATTTTGAAATGATCTGGAAAGACCAGCAAAACCCTGGTTTAGCTGTGAAGGTAAATTTCCGTTTGATTAGTGGCAATTCAGGCCATATTGGTTCGAATCGCGGGTACGCTGGCATGCAACTGGTGGATCAGGTCGTAAATGATAAATCGATTCGTGTTGTTTCAGCACAGACAGCTCCTGTATCTGTAACCGTGGTTAAAACAAATACAACGAATAGTGCTGGAGCTATACCATAATGAATAAAAAGCAGCTTAGCACCACTCAATACATGAAAATGTTTAGAAAAACCTTTATTAATGAATATAATATTATGAAAAAACAATGCATTAAAAATATTTTTCAGAGCACTTTTTTAATTGTGAATTTATCTATAGTGGCTCATGCAGTACCGGTTGTCATTGAGGGCGCAGTCCCCAATGAAGCCAGTAAACAAGAAATTTTAAATAAAATGTATCTCATGTATGGTCAGGAAAATATCATTGACAAGATTCAAGTCCGTGCTGTAACAGCTCCGAATGGCTGGAGTAATGCGATCAGTCATGTCATTACCGAGGATTTAAAAAAAGTCAAACATGGTAAACTGAAGGTACGTGGTACGCAAATGGATTTATCCGGCAAACTCAATAATGTAAATACCATTCAGCCAATGACTGCAAAATTTCAAAGTCTGGTATCTGCTCCTTATCGCTTAAATGCACAGTTATCCGTAAACCAAGCTGAGCAGCAAATGATTGATGCTGCATTAAAGCACCGTATTATTGAATTTGAATCTGGAAGTGCCACCTTAACTGCCTCCGGTCAACAGATTTTAGATGAAATGGCGATAGCATTGAATAAAGTCGATGGCAAGAAAGTGAAGGTGATTGGCCACACGGATAGCTCTGGTGATGCAGATAAAAACCTGACTTTAAGCCAACAGCGTGCAGCAGCAGTTAAAAACTATTTAATTGGGAAAAATATTGCAGCTGAAAATTTAACCGCAGAAGGTTTTGGTTCAAATCAACCTGTTGCTGACAATATCACTGCTGAGGGACGTCGAAAAAACCGTCGTATTGAGTTTGAGGTTCAATAGATGTCTTCCATAAGTCCCTTTTATTTCTCCCTGAGCCTGGTTTTAAGCAGTGTTTTAAAATCAAGCGCAAGAGAAAAATAAAAAGGGGGCAATAATGATGAAAGACGTTAAATCATTGCATTTAATCCTATATAGAATAAGGAAGCTGCTCACTTCCTAATTTGTTTTTATGATCAAGCATCCTGAATTCTACGCCAGGGTTTTGCCTGTTCAATTTCATAGGCCAATTCAATTAAAGTTTTTTCATCCCCAATATTGGCAGAAAGTTGCATGCTAATTGGTAAGCCATCTACTTGCGTTTGTCCCATCGGAATCGACATTCCTGGAGCACCCACCACATTCTGAATAGGAGTAAAAGTAACGTAATTTTGAATCCGGTCAAATAATTGGTCAAAGGGAAGCCGAGGCGATAGATAACCAATTTGTGGCGTTGTATGGGCTAATACGGGTGAAAGGAGCACGTCATACTGCTTAAAAATGTCTTGATACTGTTGCTGCATTCTTTTTAAACGGTATAAAAATAATGGCGTTTTGTAAAAGTTCTTCTTATAGAGTCCGGCAAGTCCCACGGTTAAGTTATCCAGCTGTTTAGCATTAAATCCGGCACCAAAAGCCTTTTTGCCAAAAGTTTGCAGCATGAAGGACAAAAAGCCCCAATATTCACTAAAATCGTCAACAAAGCTAATGGAGATAGGTAACTGGAATTCTTCAACATGATGTCCTAAATCTGACAGTAACTTTGCAGTCTGGTTGAGGGTGAATGAAGTTTCCTGATCAATTTGACCGGTGATGGATTGGGTAACCAGGCCAATACGTAAACGGCGCTGGTTAGGGTGTTCAATTAAACCGATTTTAGGCAGTTTTTTATTATGGAATCTTTGTTCCATACCTGCATAAAAATAAGCTGTATCCCGGACACTACGGGTAACGACACCTTCACTGATAATATTAATCGGCAAAGAACGTGCGGCATCACTGTCAAAGGTACGACCGCGACTCGGTTTAAGACCAATCAGACCACAACAGGCAGCAGGGATGCGAATTGAACCGCCACCGTCATTGGCATGGGCAATGGGTACTACACCTGAGGCAACCATGGCAGCCGAACCACCCGAAGATGCACCGCAAGAATAGTCAGTATGCCATGGATTGAAAGTTGCACTGCCATCCTGAAACTCGGTGGTAGCATTTAAACCAAATTCTGGCAGGGTCGTTTTGCCTAAAACCACAAAACCCTGATCTAAAAATTGTTGACTGATCTTTGGGTTAATTAATACGGTTTTACCATTTACAGCTTTAGAGCCATGATTGGTTGTCAAACCCTGATAATCGGTGTTGTCTTTAAAAAAGAAGGGAACACCGGCAAAAATTCCCGTTTGCTTGAAATGTGGCTTTGCTAAAGCACGCTCAAAACATTCAAGCTGAATTGCATTAAGATGCGGATTGACACGTTGTGCACGTGCAATAGCCGCTGCGGTGACTTCTTGTACGGAAGCCTGTTTGTTGCGAATCAATTGTGCGATACCTACGGCATCTAGATCTGACATGACATCATTATCAAATGCATGAATACGTTTAGAATTTTGCGATTCCATTTCGTGATAATCCTGTATTTCCCTATATTTTTTTGTTTTTCATTTTGTCTTAATAGCGATCAGCATAACAAAACCATGCCGATCAAAATCATTTTACAACATAGTCATGACAATACCCGCTGTCAATTTAAACTATTCATCTCTTATAAATTTTTGCAGCGTAACAATAACCTGATCAAGTGAATGCTGAACTGAGTCTGACCATTCAAATGAGCAGTTTATTCTTAAATAATGCTGTTTTTGTGCGGTAATATTAAAAAGTTGTCCTGGTGCAATGCCAATTTTCTGCTGGATCAGGCTTTCATAAATAGGCATGCTATCTATATTTTTGGGCAGTTTTAGCCATAAAAAATAGCCGCTCGGGTGATATTCGATTTTACACTCAGGGGGTAAATTTAACTCTAAATATCTATAAAATAATAATTTATTATGCTGTAAGTTTTTTCGTAGATTGCGCAGATGTTTTTCATAATGAAAGTTGGACAAAAATTCCACTAATGCGGTTTGTAGTAAAGAGTTGACCGAGATCGTGCTCATTAATTGCAGGTGCTGAATATGCTGTGAATATTTTCCGGCATGCACCCAACCCACCCGAAACGTCGCACCCAGGGTTTTCGAAAAAGAAGAGCAGTGTAGAACTAAATTATTTTGATCATAATAGGTCATGGGCAAAGGCTTTTTATGCCCAAAATACATTTCCTCATATACATCATCTTCAATCATATGAACTTGATATTGATGCAATAATTTTGAAATTTGAAACTTTATATCCTCTGAAACGGTAAAACCTACCGGATTATGGCTATTCAGCATGAACCAGCAGAGTTTCACCGGATAGGTTTTTAAGATATGTTCAAAAGCGTCCAGATCAAATCCATGTTTGGGATGTTCAGGAATAGTCACCACTTTCAGGCCTAAGCGTTCGGCTGCTTGCCAGGCGCCATAAAAAATATTTTGCTGCAGGATTATATAGTCACCCGGTTTGGCAATCGCTTGTAAAGCCAAATTCAGCGCATCCATAGCACCCGATGTAATGACAATGTCATCAGGATCAGTGGGTATACCTTGCATGCAATAGCGTTGCGCAATCAGTTTGCGTAAGGCAAAATTTCCCGGTGGCAAGTTATCAATGGCATCATAGCTTTTTTTATTACGCGCAATTTGTCCCATAATCTGGGTCAGTTTTTTGGAGTAGACCAAATCCCTGGAGGGAAATGCTGAACCAAAAGGAACGATGTGTTCGCCTTGAATGGATTTCAGATATTTAAAAATTAATGAATTGATTTCAATATTGGAATTGAGAGAAACAATTAAAGGTGCATTGTAGTCATGCTCGGCATATGTATTTGCAATGTAGTAGCCAGATTTTTCTTTCGCATAAATCAAGCCTCTAGATTCAAGCTCTTGATAAGCATTCATCACGGTTATCAGGCTAAAACCGGAAAGCTGTACTTGTTCACGTAAAGAAGGAAGTTTTTCATGGGCTTTCAGTGTGCCACTTTCTATCAATTGTCTTAATTGATGAGCAAGCTGTTCTGACTTATACATATTGAAAGATGACTGATGAAAAGTGACTGTATATAAATATAGCGATATTTAATTAATATTAAAGTATTTTTATAACAGATTTTTTTAAAAATACTGATCTGTTATAAATTTTATGATTAATGCTGTATCTATGAAGTTTAAAAAAATTTGCGATACTGGCGAACACTTCATGCAAACGTGTGATGAAGGTGTGTAAAAGGTTGAAATGGAGTAACAAATGTTTGAAATATCGCAACTTAATTTGATCAATCAGTTGCTGGCAGGATACGAAATTTCTTCGCAGGTTAAAAGCTTACTCAAGCAAAAATATGTAAATGTTGAAGCCACATTAGTAAGAGCAAAAAAACTCAGAGAGATAGAGAAAGCAGGGCAGATCGTGATTCTGCAAGACCCTATTACAGAGCAGGTTGAAGATTTAGCCTATTTATTCTCACCCTTTATATTGGCGAATCTGAACCAGAAGGTGATTTATCACACAGTTAAAAATAAACAAAGTTTGAGCATTTTGTCGCGTTATTATCAGGCGAACCATAACAACCTTAGCTTTAACTTTGATCAATTATTGGACAGTCTGGGATTGTCTTTACAATTAAATGATGAAGAAATGACAACTGAAGATTCATTTTATCTAAATTTAATCAATAGTTTATGTAATTCAAAAGTATCGAGAATAATCTGTATTACACGTTTAAATGTTAATCTGGAACTGATTGATTTCATTGCTTATTTTTTACATGTACAAATACAGGTCATTGCGCTGGAACAACAATCTGAATACTTAGATATAAATAAAATCAATATGTTACAACTATTATTTAAGAATAAAAATGATGAATATATCCAGCTTTGTACAAAGTTTTCAAAAATTAATGCCAAGTTGCTGAAAATTTTAAATTTATATAGCTTTGACCAAGCGCAATTGCTGATAGATGATATGTTTTATTCAGAACATATTTTTGAAAAGCTTTCAGTTTATGGTGAATATATGCAAACTAAAATTCAATATCATTGAACTAAAAAGCAGCATGTTTTCATTAAATATGCTGCTTGATCATAAATTTAGTGATAGAGGAATTAGGGAAGATATGAGTTATCTGCACCAACCACAAATGCCACACCAATACAGAACAATAAAGCGTAAATTCCAAACCAAATAATGGCTCGTTTGAAAGCCTTATCTGAAATTTCACTGTCAGCGTATTTTTGCTGCTTTTTTGGCTCTTGATTGTTCATCAGACTGTCTCAATTTGTCTATCTGTTAGATTGATTATTGACGATGTAATAGAACATCTATAGATACAAAAAAGTGAAATATTTATATAACAGTTATAGTTGTTCATTTGCAGCTATGGATTGGCGAAGTGTAATGTAGAACGTAGAGCTATAAAAGAATAAAACTTTCTGAGTATGGTATAGCTGTAGCGTATTCATTCAATAAATAAGTTTAAGTTGTCTAAGCAACAAGTAAGTAGTCAGGAATACTGGGGATGTTCCGAAGATATTTGATTTCGTATAATGTATATTATGTTAAATTGAGTACATGATACTTTAAGTTCATTAATATTGATATAGAGTAAATATTTTCTGTTTTAATTGTCAAGTTTTTCCTAAAAATATTCTCTTTCACCCTATTTACTCACATTTTGAAGATGTATATCTGAACAATATGTAAGGCAATATCTTCTGCTAATCTTAATAGTCTTTGGACAAATTCTTTAAACTTATACTCTTTAATTTTTTCACGTCACCTACTGAATTTTAAATAAATATATATTTATTGATCTTTATTTATAGATCAGTATTTCTATGATTAATTTTTTATTTTAAAAGCTAACTTATTTGCAAAAAAATGATCCATTTTAAAGAAATAGATGATACCTATTACAATAAAAAAGCTTACAAATAAATTAAAATATATATCTATATTTGTTTTTTGTGAATCCAAGCAATATAAAACTAAACAAAATATAAAAAGTATATTTGATAGTAATATTAATATTATTTTTCTAATTTTTATTGCCAGGCTTCTACAGGATAGTAGTCTTCTATATCTTATTGCATACTTTTTTATATATAAGTCTTGAAATTTCATGAGTTTGAGCTGATGATTTTTTTATATTATTAATATTTTGAATTATAATTTAAAATAATTATTTTTCTTAAGTATCTAAGTATTTAATATAAGTGGAAGATGAATATTTAGAAAAATAATTCATCTCCCAATATTTTTATGGGATGCTTTTCAAATATTCCCAAGGAAATATTCCTTTATCATGTCCATCACTAAAACAGATTTGAACACCATAACCTTGATGATTTAACTCAGTCACAAAGATATTTTGATCATCGGTAATGTCTATATTTTTAATACGTTTTGAGCGACAAAAGGCACAAGGGCAAATTTCCCGTAATCTTTGATAAGTAAATCGTGCTCGATAATCTGGCCAGATAAAGTCAATAGATTTTGACTGAACATCGACTATAAGCTCAGGTTTAAGTAGTTGCATGTCGTTCTCGAATTTGGTTTAAGCTAATTCGGATAGCCTTACGTACCTCTGGATCTGGATCTGATTCATGCGCTTTTAGCAATATTTCTGCCTGTTTACCTCCAATCTCACCTAAAGCTAATGCAACTTCTTTACGTAAATTGCTAATTTCATAAAAAAAGTTTTCAGCCAATCCATTAAGCGCTTTAACTGATTTCAACAAGCCTAAACTACGAACAACTGGAATTCTTACTTGCCAATAAGGATCGGACATTAGCTCAATAAGTCGGTCTTCAAGAGCTATTAATTTGAGTTTTCCTACAGTCAACGCCGCCTCAATACGTAATTGCCAGTCATCTGCTAATAAAGCCTGTTGTAAAGCATCACTAATATTCTGTGTTGGCTCTTTACTATAAGCTAAGCCACCAGTAGCAATTCTACGCGTTTCTAAATCACTTTCTTGTTTAGCAATATGAGCTAAGCTATCTAAAGCTAATTCCAACTGTAACCAGCTTAAGGCGCTTACAGCCTCACGACGCACTAATACATTTTCATGATGTATATGTTCTAGAATTTTTTCATACAAGCTCCCTACCCTTAACGGTTTCAAGGCTCGTAAAATTGCGACTTTTACCTCAACAGAATCTTGGTCAAGAAATGGAGCTAGTACAATTGCAGCCTGAGGATTTTTTACTTCACTTAAACTTTGTGTTGCGGCATCAATAACTTTCTTTGAGTCGTCAGAGAGTGCATGAGCTAGGGCTAAAAGACTGTTTTCATCTTCCCATCCCTCTAAGCGTTTAGCTGCTTCTTCACGTACGATTTCAGCAGGATCATGAGCTAAAGCATGATATAACCAAGGTAATAATTCTTCCCGTTCCTCATCTGCAATATTCATTAAAGTAATAAAGCGAATTTTTTCATCATCTTGATTAAGTTGAACGAGTAAATCTAGATCATCTTCGTCAAGTGCTTCAAGTTGTGGGTAATTTGGATTCATTAATTATTTATCCTTCTCTAACGGCTTTCTTCGGCAGACCTAAAGGATTTAAACGTTTTAAATTGCTTAAGTCATCATGTTTAAGTGCCTGCATACAATACTTTTTCAATTCCACAAATTCAGGCGTAGTAACGATTTCAATATCTCGTGGACGTGGAAAATTTAATGAGATTTCATCAATAATCCGTCCTGGTCGATGACTCATAATCAATACACGGTCCGATAAATAAAGGGCTTCATCAATATCATGGGTAATAAAGAGCACTGTAGTTTTGATGTTTTGCCAGATATCTAATAATAGCTGTTGCATATGCACACGAGTTTGAGCATCTAACGCCCCAAATGGCTCATCCATAAGTAATACTTTTGGTTCATTAATCAAGACACGTGCAATTTCTACACGTTGTTGCATCCCACCAGAAAGTTCAGCCGGAAATTTTTTCTCAAAACCTGTTAGACCAACTAAATCAATCATCTGTTTAGCTTTTTCTAGTCGTTCCTTTACAGGTATGCCTTTCATTTTTAAGCCAAATGCAATGTTTTCTATAATGCTTTTCCATGGAAATAATGTGTGATGCTGGAAAACAAGTCCTCGATCTGGATGCGGTTGATGCACTATTTCATTATCAACCAATAAATCACCTGAGGAATAACTTAGATGGCCTGCTAATGCACCTAATAAAGTAGATTTACCGCAGCCCGAAGGTCCAAGTAAACAAACGAACTCACCTGGCGGAATTTGGATATTGAGGTGATCTAAAGCTTGAAAACGCTGTTCACCTTTGCCTAAATGCAGGCATAAATCACGGATTCTTATTTCTCCTTGCATTTAAGACTTCCTCATTTGATACCAAGGTGTAAATTTATGTCCTAACCAACGCACAATAAAGCTACTTAACATACCTAAAGCGCCAATCAACAACATGCCTACTACGATACTGCTATAGTTTTGTAAGGTGAAAGATTCCCAAGTAAAATATCCAATACCGTGTTGTCCAGAAATCATTTCAGCAGTGACAAGACAGAACCAGCATGTTCCCATACCAATTGACAAACCAGTAACTACGTTAGGTAAAGCACCAGGAATAACTACTTCACGAATAATAGCTAGATTTGTTGCCCCCAAACTTTTTGCAGATGCAACTAAACGTGGATCAATAGCATCTACACCATGAATGGTATTAAGCAAAATAGGAAATAAGGCTCCAATAAAAGTAATGTAGATCATGGAAGCTTCAGAAGAAGGAAAAACCAATATTGCCAAAGGAATCCATGCAACTGCAGGAATTGGTCTCAATACTTCTAAAGGGGGCATTAAAAACGCCCCAAGATTCTTAAACTGACCAATGAATAAGCCAAGTAAAACTCCTACACCTGAAGCCAATACAAAACCTGCTAGGACACGAAAAATACTAGATCTGACATGAGCCCATGCAGTTGGTAATTGAAAAAATCGCAAGATGGCATCGATTACTGCTACTGGAGTTGGCACATTACTAAAATTAACAACTCCTAAATTAATTTTGTTCATTGCTAAAGTCTGCCACACAACTAAACAAAGCAAGATAGCAACCGTGCCCATCAGAAACTTATTTAGCTTCTGATGGCGCTCTGTTAGCCAACGCAAAGTAGTATGTGGTTTTACAATTTTTAAATTTTGTTCGGCAATACTATTCATACCGATATACCTCATTGTTGGCTTATGGCTATACAACGTGGTTTCACTTAACTAGCTGTTTTACAGAGTTAAAGTCGTAAACCTTACCACCTTGTGCTGCTGCCCACTGAGTTGCATCACCTTTAAGTAGAAATGCATGGATTTCACCAACACGGTTAGTAGCAAACCAAGCTAAATTTGATAATAGTTTGATATCATTTTGAGAATCTTGGTTATAAACCACACGTACAGATTTTCCTGCTGATTCAATCGCTTTTAAATCCTTAAATGCATGCTCTGGTGTTGCATAATTACGTACCTTCTCTTCGCCCTTAACCCAAATTTGAGTCACGCGCTTAAAGGTTTTAATTTCTTCACCAGTTAATGTATCTTTAGCAATTAGGGGGGATTTGCCATAGTTATTTAGTGCTTGACTGTAATCCAAATTAGATGCAGCGAAAGCATCTTTGATATATTTGTCTTGAATAAAGGCATTTACATCAACTTTACCGTCATTTTTACCTAGATATTGCAGTGTATCGACTGCAACTTGTGTTGCCTCTTTGTATTCAGGTTTCCAAGTTAAATCGCGAGTTTGCAAACCAAGTGGACCATGGAATAAATAAACTACTTCGGCTGGAATTCCAGTTTTTTCAGCAATTACTTCACTATATTTTTCAGGTTCTTTTTGTACCAATTGATCCGCTTCGATAGTCGCTTTTAAATATGCTCTTATCACTTCAGGATGTTTTTCTGCGTATTGCTGATTAGCTAATACTCCATGGAAAGTAGCTCCTTTTGCTTGAGAGCCATCGTAAATTTTCTTGGCAAAACCTTGATAAGCAAAGAGCTCACCAAATGGAACGAAATCTGCGTGTGCATCAATTTTATTGCTCTTTAAAGCTGGACCGGCAACTTCAGGTGCCTGAGCAATAATTTGTACATCTTTGTTTGGGTCCCAACCTTGAGCTTTTATGGCACGAAGTAATAAACCATGGGCAGTTGATGCAAAAGGTACTGAAATAGTTTTACCTTTTAATTCTGCTAATGAAGTCACATTAGAACTATTTGGAACAACAATCGCATTACCACTCCCTGTGGTACTACCAGAGAGAGGAGTCAAGAAAATACTTGCTTTACCTGCTTCTTTAAAAGCTACTAAATTATTTACTGCAGGAAACTCCGCCATTGCACCAATATCTAAACGATCAGCAACCATTTCACTAGTTAAAGGAGCACCGGATGTAAAGTTTTTCCATTGGATATCATATTTAACATTTTTATAGTCACCCTCTTTAGGAAGATGCTTTTCTAACAAGCCTAATTCCCTGACCAATAAACCGCCAGTAGCGCAGTTAATGGTAGTATCTTGTGTTCCAATAGCAACTCGAACAGTGCTCACAGGTGATTCAACACTGCTCTGCTCTTTACTACTACAGCCTATAACCCCAGATATACCCAGTGCCACTAAACTACTTAATAATATTTTTTTAGCTGGTAATGTGGACATTTTTTACTCTCTACTTTAATAAATAAGGAATATTTACGTGAATTGCATCAGTTGGGCAGTCTTTTTCACAAGGCATGCAATACCAACATTCATCAAATTGCATAAAAGCTTTCTTTGTTACTGGATCAATCGCCAATAGATCCATCGGGCATACATCGACACATACAGTGCAACCTTTGTCTGCAATACACTTATCTTCATCTACCAAAACTGGTGCAACAGTACGGTGTTGAACTTCTTTAAATATAAGGGCCATAATTTATTTCCTTACTCATCTGTGAAAAGGTATGCTTTACCTACCTGTATTAAATTGCTTCAGCAGCTTCCACAGGTTGATCTTTTTGAATACGTAATTGGTGATAAGAATTTTTTTCTTGGGCTTCAATAGGCACAACATACGGCTCAACAGGCTTTTTAAAGCTGACCATATTGTCATTTTCATCTTTCTTAAGATGAGCATGACAGAACCATTCATTATTGTTAGTTTTTGGAAAATCAGCACGATAGTGATACAAACCCCAGCGACTTTCTGTGCGGAATAATGAGGCTCTTGCAGCCATTTCAGCACAGTCACGAATTACTGATACTTCTGCTGCTCGCATGAGTTCATGTGGATTGTTGGCTTTAATTTGTGCAATATCGTGTTTAATTTCCTCAAAACGACGTAAACCAATTTCCATTTTTTGCCGAGTCTTTGGTGGTTGCAGATAGTCATTCACAAATCTACGTAACTTATATTCGACTTGCTCAGCAGGTAAACCCTCTTTAAGTTCAAGCGGTGCAAAAATTCGTGCTTTTTCAGCATCAATTTCTGCTTGATTCAGCTCACCCGAATCAACATTTACTACATACTCTGCCGCATTAACACCAGCAAACCAACCATAAGTAAATGCACCTAGCATATAGTTATGAGGGACAGCGGCCATATCACCAGCGCTATATAAACCTTTTACAGAAGTCTCAGCTTTTTCATTAACCCAAACACCCGAAGCACTATGTCCACTACAGAAGCCAATTTCTGAGATATGCATTTCCACCATATCTTTGCGGTAATCTGTATCACGACCCTCATGGAAGCGACCACGACTTGGACGTTCATTCGTATGCAGAATTTCTTCAATAGTTTGAATTGTTTCTTCGGCTAAATGATCCATTTTTAAGAAAACAGGACCGTGTCCACTTTCTAATTCTTGATAAAACTCCCACATCATCTGACCACTCCAGTAGTCACATTCAATGAATCGTTCACCTTTACTGTTAGCGGTATAGCCACCCAATGGGCCTGTTACATAAGCACAAGCTGGACCGTTATAATCTTTAATTAATGGGTTAATCTGAAAACATTCTAAATTCGATAATTCTGCTCCAGCATGGTAAGCCATTGCATAACCATCGCCAGCATTAGTAGGGTTCTCGTAAGTACCCATTAGGTATCCTGAAGAAGGTAAACCTAAACGCCCTGCTGCCCCACAACATAGTATTGCTGCTTTGGTTTTGATGACATAGAACTCTCCAGTTCTGCAATCAAATCCAAGTACACTGTTAATTGCGCCATTCTCATTTTTCAATAATTTAGTAGTAACGATCCGATTATTGATTTTTACTTGAGCACGCTTCATTTGGCGATACAGCACTTTCTTTACATCGTGCCCTTCAGGCATAGGTAGTACATAAGCTCCCATATGATGAACTTTTTTAACCGCAAATTCGCCAGTTTCATCTTTTTCGAACTTAATACCCCACTGATCTAACTGTTGGATCGTGGTAAAACTATGTTTTGCATAGGCATAGATAGTGTTTTGGTTCACGATGCCATCATTAGCAATAGTGATTTCTTTAGTGTATTGCTCTGGTGTGGCATATCCTGGAATGACAGCATTGTTTAAGCCATCCATTCCCATAGAAATGGCACCACTGCGTTTAACATTCGCTTTTTCAATCAGTAATACGCTTAAATTCGGATTAGCTTGTTTGGCTTTAATAGCTGCCATTGGACCTGCGGTTCCTCCACCGATCACTACAATGTCATACTCTAAGTATTTGGTATCCATAAGATTCCTTTTGCTTTTTTCTTGATGCATTAACGGAAAATGCGTAATTGGTACTGGAAGCTTTCACCTGAGAAATACAGGTATTCATAGTCAATTGGGCGGTTCTGAGCATCATGAGTTAAACGTTCAACACGTAGAATTGGTGTATTCACATCAACCGCAAGTAATTGAGCAAGCTCATCATCAGCCTTAATCGCATCAATATTTAAATCTGCATAACCAAGTGGAAGGTCTAAATCACGCTCAATAGCACTGAAAATATCGGTACTACGTAAGTCCACATTTTTCTCTACTAATTGTTCGCCAAGCGATGCGGGTAAATAAGTCAATTCATATGACACAGGTTCGTTGTTGAGAAGGCGTACGCGTTTAATTTCAACAACTTGGCTTCGGATTGAAACTTTTAATTTAGAAGCAACTTTTATAGGTGCTTCAATAAATTTCACAGAAAGCACTTCATTGAGAATTTGGTGTCCAGTATGAGACATCGCTTCAGCAAAACCCTGTAATTGGGTAATGTTCTGATATGCCTTTGGCTTGCTAACAAAAGTTCCTTTGCCATGAACTTTGAAAATTAGCCCTTCTTGCGACAACTTATGTAAAGCTTGTCGCACTGTAATTCGACTTACATTGAATAATTCTGAAAGTTCATTTTCTGAAGGCAATTGACTTAACGGGGGATATTCGCCCTGTTGAATTTTGCTATGTAACCGTTCTTTCACTTTTTCATACAAAGGCTGCTGGCTATTTTTACTGGCAAGATCAGACATGTTTTATCAACTTGTTATAACAACTTGAGCAAACAATAATTAAACTTCTTAAGAAAGTGAAATACCAAGATTTGATTTATTTATGAAAAATAACGATGAAAAAACTTTTAACCAATTATTATTAAAAGTAATTTTGTTTTCTTAAAAAAATATAAGTCAAAGCTCACAAACATAAGTTCATGAATTAGAAATTTATGAAGAATAGAGGATAAGGATATAATACTTTGTTTTTCAAATGGAAATTTAGATAAATATTTTATGAAGTTGACTTTAGGTGAACATAAGTTAAATAAATAACACCTGCTAAATTGTTCATTATTTCTGATATAGATTAAATCAGGTTTTATTATCTGTCAAATTAGTAATGCACTTTTATGTTTGCTTCAGTTAAATAGGTTTTCTTTAAGGTCTTATTCTATAAAAAGAAAGGTCTACATTTTAAGACACCAAATCAAATGGCAGAAGATTTTTACAAGTCGGCTGCCTAGAATCTCACAAGTGAATGTCTCCTGCTATTTCAGCACACATCAATGTTAATTACGTTTAAATTCCAACCCTCTCATTTTTCAACTAGCTCAGGTTATAATGATGGCCTCCCAAAATATGGTTGATCTATTATGAACGCCTCCAATGACCCTCTACACTGCAAAAAACTTGCTGACATTTTGGATGAATTATTAGATTACTACGGTGGCTTTGAAGGCTTAAGTCGTAAAATTGAAATTAGATGTTTTTGCATAGATCCAAGTGTTAAGTCATCATTGAACTGTACCGGGGTTGTCGGAGACTTTTTTATTTAAGTTAGGCCACCTAGCTTAACGGGTTAGTCTTATCATAGTAGACCAATAAATAATCTCTTAGATAGGCTGTCTGATGTTTTTAAAATGCCATAACGCCCGGAGCTTTCTTTCCAAATTCGTTTAATTTATTCAGCATGATGCAAATCATGTAGATCTCGCTTTGTTTGATGTTCCCTTGCGAAGCGAAGCTTCCCATCAACTAGATCTAGGGGTAATACCCCCATTTTTAATTAAATTAATAGGTAGAAGCTGCGATCGGTACAATCTTACAATTCGCCTCAACGCCATATAGGTCTTTATTGTTATGGATGAAATCCAGCATTATTTGTGTGGGCGTTCGAGCTCCACCTGGGCGAAAAAAGTGACTGCTTTACGGAGAATTTCATTCGCACGTTGCACTTCTTTATTTTCACGTTCGGGCTGTTTAATACGTTCTTGATATGGAAGTTGCTGTACTTTAATTGAATTTTGTTGATCTAAATATTTTTGATACCAAACTCGTAAAGTTTCAGGAGTGCAACCAATTTTAGGCACAATCGCAGCCCAATTCGATGGATAATCTTTTTCAAATTCAATCAATAATTGAACCGCTCTATCTCTGATTTCAGGGGTATATTTAGGTTTTTTCATCGGATCACTACGCTTCGCTACGTCTTGCGAAGCAATGCGTCTCATCTCAGAAAGTTTGGTCTCCGACAAACCCGGTACGGTTCATCATTGAGATTTTTACGTACCACACCATGGGCACGTGAAAAAGTAGAAAGCTTATATTTGTATGTCTTACGCCAAAAAGCCAAACAGAAATCGTAGCTTTCAAAACCCCAACCTCAGCCTAATATTTTATACTAAACAGTAAACTAAACTTATTGAATAGCCAATGATTTTGTAGACACCTTTTAATTAGTGGTGGACTGCCACCACTCTCCTGGCAAAATTTAGTCTATATCCCTATGGTTTATTTAAAAACTTATTTTCTATCTTTACTAGGCTGTATGATCAAAATCATACTGACACTCAACACTGTAAATTTGAGAATGAATCTGTACGTACAGACTCATTCTCTATCAATAAAGATATTAGAAATAGCTACATAGAGTTTATTTCTAGCTTATTCAAATTAGGCGTTACTACGGATGAACAATAATTTTTACAGCAGACTCATTATTATGAATCAATGTTTCAAAGCCTTTAGAAACAAGATCATCTAATGCAATCCGTTGGGTAATAAAAGGTTCTAGATTAATCTTACCTTGCTCAACCAAACGAATAGTTTCCTGATGGTCATTGACGTAAGCTATCGTGCCACGAATGTCTAGTTCTTTCATCACTACACTATGTACATTAATCGTGGCAGGATGGCTCCAAATAGAAACAATTACAACGACACCAGTTGGTTTCATCGCTGCGACGAGTGTATCCATAACTTTATTCACACTACTACACTCAAAAGCAACATCTACACCGCGGTCTTGAGTAATTTTCATTACTTCATTTACCACATCAACCTGAGATGGATCCAATACATAATCGGCAACACCAGCCTCTATCGCTTTTTCTTTACGTTTTGCACTCAGTTCAGTGATGATAACCGTAAGACCTTTGGCCTTTAAAATGGCTGATAAAAGTAGGCCTATTGGGCCTGCTCCACCAACCAGTGCGATATCACCAGCTTTTGCACCACTTCTGACATAGGCATGATGACCGACAGATAAAGGTTCTATCAATGCTGCTTGGTCTAAAGGAATATCATTTGAAATAGGATGTACCCAACGCCGCTGAACTGCAATTTTTTCAGAAAGACCACCACCGCGTCCGCCTAAACCAATAAAGTTCATATTTTTTGATAAATGATACTTATCATTGGGGCCAGTCGGGACATCATCCGCAATAATATAGGGTTCAACTACGACATGTTGTCCAATTTGGATATCGTCTACACCCTCACCAACTGCATAAACTACGCCTGAAAATTCATGTCCCATTGTTACAGGTGCAGATTCTCCCGAAATTGGATGTGGATGACCACAAGGTGGAATAAAAATAGGGCCTTCCATGAATTCATGTAAATCTGTACCGCAAATACCGCACCATGCAACTTGAATTCCAACTGTGCCTGGAAGTACTTTCGGTTCAGGGATATCTTCAATTCGAATATCCCCTCGGTCATAAAAACGAGCTGCTTTCATTTTATATTCCTTATATTGATGTTAACGGTAAACCATTCCACCATCTGTCAAAATAGACTGACCTGTAATATAGTTTGCATCCTCACTGGCTAAAAATGCAACTAATGCAGCCACGTCATCTGGTGTTTCAGCACGTCCTAAAGCAATACTATCTACATATTTTTTATACGTTTGACCAATTGGTGCACCTGTAATTTCAGAGAACCGCTGATCTATTTCGACCCACATGTCTGTACCCACAACACCCGGACAATAACTATTTACAGTAATTTTAGCACTGGCATATTCTTTAGCCGCAGCTTGCGTCAATGCACGAACTGCAAATTTAGTTGCCGAATAAACACCGAGCAAAGCAAAACCTTCATGACCTGCTATTGAGCATGCATTAATAATTTTTCCAGCCTGTTGGCGTTGTTTAAATTTATTTGCTGCGGCTTGAATCCCCCAAAGTACACCACCGACATTGATGTTCATAATTTGGGTAAATTCACTCGGCGTTACTTCTGCCAAAGCTTTGACTTGTGCAATACCTGCATTATTAATCATGATATCAAAACCATTAAGTGTCGATTCTGCATGATTAATAGCGTCACTGATTTGTATTGGATCTGAAATATCCGCAATAAATGTGGTGGCTTTTACGCCAAAGGCTTCAACCTCTTGTTGAACAGTATTTAACTTTTCTTGGTGAAGATCGACCAATCCAATATGAACACCTTCTTGTGCTAAACGTAAGGCAATACCGCGTCCAATACCTTGTGCCGCACCCGTAATTAATGCAACTTTATTGTTTAAACCTCTAGGCATGTTGAGACTCCTTAAATATGGATTGCACGTTGCATCGCCGACAAGACCGACTCATGCATCGCCTCAGACAAAGTAGGATGAGGGAAAATGACCTGCGCTAAGCTTTCATCTGTAGCTTCTAGGTATTTCGCGATGGCAAACCCTTGAATGTGTTCGGTGACTTCATGTCCAACCATGTGAGCACCCAACAATTCACCTGTTTCCTGACTAAAAATGGTTTTAACAAATCCTGCGCTATCGCCCAAAGCCAATGCTTTACCATTCGCTTGTAAAGGAAACTTACCCACATTGATATTCAAGCCCGCAGCTTTCGCTTTCTGTTCTGTCAAACCAATACTGGCCACTTGCGGATGGGTAAAGATACAGCCCGGAATTTGTGTACGATCTAAAGCATGTACATGACTTAGGCCTGCAATTTTCTCCACACAAAGAATGGCTTCATGACTGGCTTTGTGTGCCAAACACGGTGCGCCTGCGACATCACCAATTGCATAAATGCCCACTACATTGGTTTTACACCATGAGTCGACTTTAATAAAACCATTCTCAAATTCAATTCCCAAAGCTTCTAGGCCAAGATTTTCAGCATTCGGTTTCACGCCAATAGCTGAAAGCACCTTTTCAACAGTAATTATTTGCACACCTGTGGCAGTTTCAATATGACAATGTACTTGAGCCTGATCAGTTTCTATTTTTTTTACAGTCGCTTCGGTTAAAACCTGCATACCCTGCTGTTCAAATTGCTTTTGTACATACTTCGCAACTTCAATGTCTTCGCTAGGGAGAATCTGCTTTGCAATATCAACCAAGGTAACTTGGCAGCCTAAGTCTTGGTATAGGCTTGCAAACTCACTGCCTATAGCCCCCGAACCAATGACCAGTAAAGATTTTGGTAATTGTTCCGGAACTAAAGCCTCTTTATAACTCCAGACCTGATGGCCATCTACAGGAATATGAGGCAAATTGGCCGCACGTGCACCTGTTGCGACAATAATATGCGGTGCAGAAATCTGCTGTTTTTGACCATTCGCATCTGTAAGCTCTAATTGCTCTTTGGCAATAAACTGGGCTGCCGCGTTAAAAACAGTGATTTGATTTTTTTTCAATAATTGACCGATACCTTGCACGAGTTGCTCAGAAACCTGTCTGCTATGATGGACCAGTTTTTGAATGTCAAAATCAATCGCGTTAAGAGTAAAGCCAAACTGCCCTGCATGTTTGAACTGCTGTGCAAGCGCAGCCCCGCTCAATAATGCCTTGGTTGGAATGCATCCCCAATTAAGACACACTCCGCCTAAGTGTTGTTTTTCAACGATTGCAGTTTTTAATCCCAGTTGCGCTGCGCGAATCGCAGCGACATATCCTCCAGGACCAGCACCAATAACCACAAGATCAAATTGTGTATCTGACATGACTATTCCTCCTACACCAAAATTAATGCAGGATTTTCGACAAACTGCTTAAATGCCGATAAGAATTGAGCACCCAACGCACCATCAATGACACGATGATCACAAGACAATGTTGCGGTCACCATTTCACGAACAACAATCTCATCATTTTCAACGACAGCACGTTTCTCTGCTGCACCTAAGGCTAGAATTGCACCTTGAGGCGGGTTAATAATGGCATCAAACTGTTGAATACCAAGCATGCCCAAATTGGAAATACTGAAACTGCCCCCTTGAAACTCATCAGGTGCCAATTTTCCAGTTTTGGCACGTGTCGCCAGATCACGCATATTATTGGAAATTTGCGCCAAAGATTTACGGTTCGCTGCTTTAATAATTGGCGTGATCAGTCCATTTTCGATGGCTACAGCAACCGAAATATCAGCCTGTTCAAACTGTAAAATCTGCTGATTCTCTTCATCAAACTGAACATTAACTTGTGGAACTTTAATCAGTGCAGCAGCAGCAGCTTTAATCAGCATATCGTTAATGGACAGTTTGACTTGCGGTACAGTACTGTTAATTTGCTGACGCAAAGCCTGAACCGACTCAACATTTAAGTCTATCGTTAAGCGAAAATGTGGTGCATTGCGTTTTGCCGCTTGTAGCCGTGCAGCGATTGCTTTACGCATACCATTCATAGCTACGGTGGTGAATTTTGCAGACTCTGTTGGATGCGCATACTCAGTATGTTGAGCTTGTACAGGATTTTCCCGTTGATATACAGCTTCAACATCTTCCTTACAGACTCGTCCACGTGAACCTGATGCACGACAATCATGCAAATTAATGCCCCATTGTTTTGCCAAACGGCGGGCAACAGGTGTCGCTAGAACATAACTGTCATCTGCTTTAGATTTCGCGGCTTTCGTGCTGGCTTGATGACGTACATCTGGCCAAGAACCACCAGCAGCTTGAACTGCGGCCTGAATATCTTGAACACTGATACGGCCTTCACGTCCAGAACCCGTAATCTGAGCCAAGTTTACATTATGCTTTTCAGCCAATTTCAAGGCATGTGGCGTTGCAAAAATATCATCGCTTTGTTGGTAGCCTTGTAACGCAGCAGGAATAGAATATCCGCCCTGAGTCACCGCTTTTGATCCATTACCAACACTGTTCTGTTTAGGAGCAGCTTGCACTTTGGTTTCAACTTGAGCTACAGCTACTTTTTCAGGAACCGCTGCTACCGCTTTATTTTCTGTTACAGCAGGTGTTCCACCTAAGGACTGTGCAAATGCTTCAACTTCTGTATCTGAAACTTGAGCGTCTGCACAAATTGCAATAACTCCACCTACGACCAGAGTGTCACCATCTTTAGCAATAATTTTGCGTAGCAAGCCATCAAAAGGTGCTTCAAGAACATTGACGATTTTTGTGGTTTCAATTTCACAAATTTCCTGTCCTTTACTAAATTGCGTACCTTCCTCAATCAGCCATTGGGCAATCGTACCCTCTTCCATGGACAAACCCCATTTTGGGATTTCTAAAGTTTTAATTTCGCTCATCCTAAGCCTCCAACGTCTTACGTACAGCCTGTTCGATGCGTTCTACACTGGGTAGCCATTCTTTTTCTAATACTGGTGAAAATGGTACGGGTGAATGTGGTGGAGTGACTAACTCGATTGGTGCTTTAAGATAATGAAAGCCTTTCTGTGCAATGAGTGCAGCCACATCATGTCCGAAACCGCAACGCGCCGCAGATTCATCTACAATCACTACGCGACCTGTTGACGCCACTGATTCTAAAATGCCATCTTCGTCTAATGGAGAAATGGTTCGAGGGTCAACCACTTCAACCGAAATGCCTTCTTTTGCGAGCTTGTCAGCAACTTCATTGGCACGATGCACCATCAAGCTTAAGGCAATAATGGTAATATCAGTGCCTTCACGGGTGTAATTTGCGACACCAAAAGGAATAGTGTAGGCTTCATCTGGCACTTCGCCCTTAATGTCATACAACAACTTGTGTTCACAAAATACTACTGGGTCATCATCTCGAATGGCTTGAACCAACAACCCTTTTACATCATAGGCACTTGAAGGCACCACCACTTTTAAACCAGGCACTGAGGCAAACACGTTATATGGCGACTGAGAATGCTGCGCTGCTGCGGAAAAACCTGCACCAATCATGCCACGTACAACGAGTGGCGCTTTGGCTTTGCCGCCAAACATGTAGCGAAATTTAGCCGCTTGGTTATACAGCATGTCATAACACACGCCGTAAAAATCCATAAACATTAAATCTGCCACAGGTCTTAAACCCGTTGCAGCAGCACCTGCCGCCATACCAATAATCGCTGATTCTGTAATTGGAGTATCAATGACTCGTTCAGAACCAAATTCAGTCCATAAGCCTTTGGTTACACCAAGTACACCGCCAAAACCTTCCAGCTTATTATCATCGGTATTTTTACCACCATGTCCACCACGAACATCTTCACCGACCACAATGACACTTGGGTCTCGGCGCATTTCTAATTCAATTGCTTCTTTAATCGCGTTTCGATAACTTTTATTTGGCATTTTTCTACTATTCCTTTAGTAAGAGACGTATACATCGGTAAGTAACTGAGAAACTTCTGGGTACTTAGCTGCACGTGCCTTTGCAACGGCATCGTCTACATTGGCTTTAGACTGAGCATCAATCGCATCGAGCTTGGCTTCGTCAATTTTGTCTTTGACTTTTTCGCGGAATATTTTCAATGGATCTTTATGTTCTTTGACATAATCCAGTTCTTCTTTAGAACGGATAAGCCCCGGATCACCTTCAAAATGTCCATAAAATCGGTTGGTTACCGTTTCAATCACACTCGGGCCTTCACCACGGCGGGCACGTTCAATGGCTTTTTGTGCAACTTCATACACAGCAAAAAAGTCTGTTCCATCTACTTTTTCAGCGGGTAAGCCAAAACCTGCTGCTCGGCCTGCAATATCTTTACTGCCTACGGCATAATCATGTGCAGTACCTTCACCAAAACCGTTATTTTCAAAAACAAAAATGACAGGAAGCTTTAACACCACAGCCATATTAATGGCTTCAAAAGTTAAGCCCTGATTTGAACCGCCATCACCAGTAAAAGATAGACCAATCCCACCATTTTTGAGTGTTTTAGCACTTAAAGCTGCCCCAATAGCCAAAGGTGGACCACCACCTACAATACCGTTTGCACCGAGCATGCCTTTATCTAAATCCGCAATGTGCATTGAGCCGCCTTTACCACGACACAAACCATCATCTTTACCAAAAATTTCTAACATCATGGCGTGAATGTCACAGCCCTTAGCAATACAATGTCCGTGACCACGATGTGTTGATGTAATGAAGTCCTTATCTGTTAAATTTTCACAAATCCCTACTGCAACAGCTTCCTCACCGCTATAGAGATGGATGAAACCAGGGATATCACCTGTATTGTTTTCATCGTGAAGTCGATCCTCAAATTCACGAATGTCGCGCATTCTTTTGTATGCTGCTAGCAATTGCTCTTCCGTTAATTGCATATATTTGTTCCTTATTCACTACGCTTAAAAGAAAACCCAAAATTGAATAATTGGATTTTTAAATCGTATATTTATATAAGAATATTTTTATTTAATTTCATATTAGACTAAAAAAATATAATGCATAAAAAGATGAGATAAATATTAAAAACAGAAGGTTATGAAATTAAAAATTTTTGTAAAATTTTACAATAGTTCAATCACATACAAAAACAAACCTTTAACCAACCTTTGTTTTATATGATAAGTTTTTTGCTCTGTTTTAATATTATTAATGCATTTAAAGCAGCTTATTTAATATCAGGGTCTATATTAATTATTTTAAACGACGGAGTGTTTGAAATGGATTTAAATAACACAGTATTAACAGGAAAGAAGTTACGTGGCGCTGAAAAAATGGCACGTATTCCAATTAAAGTTGTTCCAACGGAAACGACACCGAAAAAGCCAGAATGGATTCGGACTAAAATTAGTCAACCTGAGGAAGTCCAAATCATTAAGGATTTATTAAGGCAACAAAAACTACATACGGTTTGCGAAGAAGCAGCTTGTCCTAACTTGCCGCAATGTTTCGGCAGTGGAACAGCAACATTTATGATTATGGGAGATATCTGTACTCGACGCTGTCCATTCTGTGATGTCGCTCATGGTCGTCCTCATGTTTTAGATATTAATGAGCCAAAGCATTTGGCTGAAACAGTCAAGAATTTAAACTTAAAGTATGTTGTGATTACTTCGGTTGATCGAGACGACTTAAAAGATGGTGGCGCACAGCATTTTGCCGATTGCATTCGAGAAATTCGTGAGATTAGCCCAAATACTTTGATTGAAATTTTGGTTCCTGATTTTCGTGGTCGTGCAGATATTGCCCTGAAGATTCTGAGCCAAAACCCACCCGATGTTTTTAATCATAATATTGAAACCGTTCCACGTCTGTATAAAGCCATGCGACCAGGCTCTAACTACCAGCATTCATTGGATTTGCTCAAAAAATTTAAACACTACTGTCCTGACATCCCAACCAAATGTGGTTTGATGGTCGGTTTAGGTGAAGTTGAGGCTGAGGTTATTGTGTTATTGAATGATTTGAAAGATTACCACGTTGACTATGTCACTATCGGTCAATACTTACAGCCATCTAAGTCTCATGCGCCAATTCATCGTTTTGTTACGTTGCAAGAGTTTAAGCACTATCAAACACATGGAGAGCGCTTAGCGTTTAAAAATATTTGGAGTGCGCCATTGGTACGATCAAGTTATTTTGCCGATCGTCAGTATCATGGTGAGGCTGTGCCTAACCCTTACATGAGCGAATGAATTTTTATCCTATTTACGTTTATTAACATTTCAGATGGAAATAGTCATTTTCAGCTCATACGAACACTTTTAAAGTAACTCAAGGACTGGTAAAGCCAAAAGATATGATTTAACCAAGCAAAGATAAAAGCATTTAAAATCGAAGCAAGAAGAAATGACGTAAATGACTATAAATTTGGAAGCTCATTTCTAAAGTTTAAAAATATTACAGTCTCATCATAAAGGAATATGATATGAACCTGTTCAATACACCACCTGCAAAAAAGCTGCAAACAACCCATTTAATTAATCAAACTACTGTGCATGCTGCCCCTGTTTTAGCATTGCCTCAAGAAGATCAAACGTCTTTATTCCGCCGCTCTATTCAACATAATTATGCTGACTTACTCAAAATAGCGGATGATTCAGATATGGCGATTGGTCTTACAGATCATCACGGGACTCTCTTATGGACATGGAGTAGTTCAGCCATGCTTTCTTCTGCTGAACAGGTACATTTTATTGAGGGCGGACATTGGTCTACACAGGCAGTTGGAACCAATGCGATTGGTATGACCTTGAACAGCCAAATTTCAAGTTGCGTCTATTCTCATGAAAACCAAATGGACAGTGTTCGTGATTGGGTTTGTTATGCCGCACCGATCTGGGATCCAGCATCAGGTCAATTTCATGGCATTATTAACCTTTCCACAAAATATAAAAAACATACGCCTTTAGGGCTGCTTGCAGTTGAACGCTGTGCAGATTTAATACAACGCGCCATAAAACTTGAACAGCAAAATTTTTTATACATTAAGGCACTAGGCTCGCCTTGGGTTCAATTTAATGGGCATACATTGAACTTGACTCACCGTCAAATTGAAATACTATGCATTTTAGCTTTGTATCCCCATGGCATTTGTTTAGAAGAGTTACACTATGCCCTTTATGGTGAGCGTAGTGTCAGCCTAAAAACCCTAAAGGCTGAGCTTTCACAACTTCGTAGCTTATTACCCCATTCAATTGAGGCTCGCATTTATAGGCTTAGCTGTGAAGTTCAATGTGATTTTTTACGTGCTGAACAATCATTAAATGCAAATCTTATATCCAGTACATTCTCGCTATATAAAGGTAGCTTTTTATCTAAATCAGAAAGCCCATTACTCAGCACATGGAGACATTGTTTTGATGCCCGTTTAAGCCAGTTGATCTATCAAATAAAGGATATCGATCAATTATTACGAATTATTGGGCAAACACATGATCGAATTGATGCAATACAACGCTTATTAGAACTCTTACCACAAGATAGCGCCCACCGTAATTATTTTTCAAACCTAATTTAAATATTATTTTTGGCTTCAACTCTAAAGTTTTATTGTGTAGAAGATTGAAAAGGAAGTATGACTTTCATACTTCCTTTAATAAAATTTAAAATTGAGAACTAACTACAGTGAAGTCTAGTAATTCACTTACCTAGCTTTGACACCCAGTTTGTCGCTGGATGGTGTACCCATGCCATTACTACAGCTTTAATAGTTAAAGCCACCAAATCTTCTAAGTCTAAGTTATGTAAGTGTGACTTACCATAAGCGCACGTCTATGCCGTGATGGTGACGATAAATATTTAAGAATGCTGACAAGCTTCATCCACCGTTGGTGATATAGAGGATCGGCATCCCCTTTCTTAAAGGGGTTTCAATGAGGTGTGAATAGCCCCCACTCTTCTAGACAAATTTAGTCTATTCTTAAGACCTTTTTAGTAGGAAAATATCTATTCATAGCTAGGTTCATGAACCAAATATTTTACCAGTTATAACTTTAGTACTCTAAGTAATTAAATTTGTTGTTTATTAAACATAAATTTAATTGTGAACTATATTATAGGTGAACATAAGTTAAATAGGATATCCAATATTGCGCCCTACATAACTCAGCCGTTGGCGCAACTTCACTGGAGAGATTCACAACAATATTAATCTCTCCAGTGATGTATCTTATTGTCCACTGGCTTACAGGTGCATTAATCCATTTACTGCTATGTTAGAATACTTTCTTTATCAATAGCCCCACATTAAAATTCCTTCGATCTGCGGGCTCAAAGAAACGGCTATTGCTATCATTTACAATTACTGAGCCAATATAGTTACGGTCAAACAAATTATCGACTCGTGCATAAGTATTTACTTTCCAGTCTTTATTGACCCACAAATAGCCAACATTTGCTGCAACAACGGTATAACTTGGTGCAGTATCGGAATTGATATCATCGACATAAATTTTGTCCATATAACGTGCTTCCAAGCCTGCATGAAAGCCCTGCCCAGGTTGCCATGCCAAGCCTACAAAAGCTTGATTCTTGGCAATACCAGGAATGTATGTTCCTTTTTGTATCAGCGGTTTGGTTGTGGTCGCTGGAATATCAGCATCAAAAGTCGCATCTAAATAACTATAGCTGGTTCGAACATTGAGTGCTTGCCAGAGCTGTTTTTGCCACGATAACTCTAAACCTTTACGTAAGGTTCTTTCTGCATTGCGAAATGTGCTACGGCCGCCATTGGCATCGTCAGGCACAATGTCATTTTTAGTTTCAGTATGAAATAAAGCAAAAGCAAACAGCCCTAATGTATTCTGCGATTTTAATCCAAGTTCTGTGGTATCACTGGTCGCAGGTTTTAAATTAAAGTTAATGCCTGAAGTCCCTACTGTAGGATAAGCCATCTCGGTAAAGGTTGGTGTTTCGAAGCCTTTGCCATAACTGGTATAGGCGTAAAGCTCGGGTAAAATTTCCCAACCTAAAGCGACAGTTGGAAGTAACTTTTGATAATCTATTGAACCACTGTCGTCACCATTGCCTGTGGTGATGTAATGATCTGCAGACTCATAATTGACATTGCTATAACGCAAACCTGCATCTAAATGCCATTGTGGTAAAAACTGCCATGAGGCTTGGACGTAAGGATCGAGATTCCACAAGGTATTGATTTCATTACGACGTGACTCACCTTTCAAACCATAACGCCCTGTCGCATCAAAGTTTTCATACCCCTGACGATCTTCCCGCATTTGGTCAAATGCCAAACCTGCAATAAATGTAGTATTCGGCAAGAGCTCTTTCCCCGTCCAACGGAAGTCTGCACCATAATAGTCCCGATTAAAATCGATCATGCCACCAGCATGACGTGGATTTTTTTGTGCACTGCTCGAGATCGACTGAAATTGCACAACCTGTCTATTGCCAAAATAGACCATGCCATACAACTCTTGCTGATCATTCAGGGGTTTGTTCCATGTCAACCCTGTTTGGGTTTGTTCAATTTCTTTACGTACATCATAAATATTTTTAGCATCATTCACTTGCTTCGGATTGGCTTGCCATTGCGCACGGTTTAAGCCTTGAGGATCATCTGCCTCAATTTTTGTAAGGTTTATGAGCCAATTAATCTTACTACCATCCTCCAGATTCCAAGTGAGCTTGGCATTATTCAACACTTTTTTCGCAGCGCTATGATCACGGAAACCATCCGTATCAAAATAGGAAGAACTGATCACATAGGCGGGCTGACGGGCTTGGTCTGAACCACCTTGCACTTGGATATTGGCTTGTTGTTTATGGTGGCTGCCTGCATTTAGACCCACTTGAATCGAGTCTTTCTCTTGTCCTTCTCTGGTTTCGATTAGAATGGTTCCACCCGATGAGTTACCATAAATGGCAGAAAATGGACCTGTCAAAACTTCAATATTGTCCAAGCTGTCTAAGTCAATATTGGAACTTTGCCCCTGACCGTCGGGCATGGTGGCAGGAATACCATCGACATACAGGCGTATGCCCCGCACACCAAAAGTTGAACGCGCGCCAAAACCACGCATGGAAATTTGCAAATCTTGTGCGTAATTTTCACGATTATTGATTTGTAAGCCCGCGACACCTTGCAGTAGTTCAGAAAGATTTACATTGGTATTTTCTTGCATCTGCGGCGCTTGAATTTTCTGTATAGTGGCTGGCGTCTGTAACAATTCACTATCAATACGCACCGCTTGCACTTTAATTACAGGAAGTTGCTGGTATTCGGTAGTGTCTTGCGCATGTAGTGCCATCGACTGCAATATCACAGCAGTCAATAATGCATATTGAAAGGGAAATGGATTCATATTCAGTAATCTCACAAGATATCCTTTTCTTATCATCTGGTAGAGTGTAAAAAGCCCCTCTAGTACAGAAGGGCTTTCCGTGTCTTCTTGTTGATTATTCGCCTAAGCTATAGGCAATCACATAATCGCCATGATCAGGTGACTGACGCGCACCACCTGCAGAAATGACCACATATTGCTTCCCTGTTTTTGGTGAAATGTAGCTGATTGGCGTACCCTGGCTACCCACTGGTAAACGAGCTTTCCACAATTCTTCACCATTGGATGAATTGAAGGCGCGTAAGTAGTAATCCTGTGTTGCTGCAAAGAACACTAAACCACCCTGTGTTGCCATTGGACCGCCAATGGTTGGCATACCAATCGGTGCTTTTAAGCCCATTTTGATGCCCATAGGACCTGTATCTTCTACAGTACCCAACGGAACCTGCCATGCAATTTGACGAGTTTTCATATCAATTGCAGTCATGGTACCAAATGGTGGTTTTTGACAAGGAATACTTAAAGCTGACCAGAAACGGTTTTTGTTGACTTTATATGGTGTGCCTTTCATTGGAACTGCACCCATACCAGTATTTACTTTCTCACCGCCATTGGCTTGAATCGCCAAGTCTTCAGGAGTCTGTTTGATCAACTGAATCCAAAGCCCTAAACGCATGTCATTCACAAACATATATCGATGCGTTGGATCGAAAGCAATAGAACCCCAGTTCATGCCACCCAACGAACCTGGGAAGCTTAATGACACATCCGTACCTGGTGCAGTAAATAGACCTTCGTAACGCATCGATTTAAAATTAATACGACACATCAATTGATCAAATGGTGTAGCACCCCACATGTCTGATTCAGTCAAGGTTTGATTACCAATTTGTGGCATTTCAATGGAACGCGGTTGAGTCAAACTGTATTGTTCATTTGGAATATCTGCGGCTTTAACAGGCTGTTCAATGACTTTGGTCAATGGTTTACCTGTGACACGGTCAAGTACAAAGAACTGACCAGACTTGGTACCAATGACTACAGCAGGTTTAGTCGAACCATCTTTGAATGGAAAATCGACTAAACTTGGTTGCATTGGCAAGTCAAAGTCCCATAAATCATTATGAACTGTTTGATAGACCCACTTTTCTTTACCTGTGGTCGCATCAAGTGCCAATACCGAAGTATTGTATTTATGATCCAATGGTTGACGATTTGCACCCCAAAGATCAACCGAAGAACTCCCCATTGGTAAGAACACGGTATTCATTTGAGGATCATAAGACATGGCCGCCCATGAGTTGGCTGAACTACGTTTATAAGTTTCACCTGGCTTTAACACATAGTTCGGATCTGGATTACGCGGATCGAACGCCCAACGCAATTGACCTGTAATGACATCGTATGCACGAATTACACCACCCGGCATGTCTGCACCTACGTTATCGGCAATACGGCTGCCAATGACAATCGACGTACCTGCAATGGTAGGTGCTGAGGTCACTTCAAAACGTGGTGCTTTGGTGCCATCACCTAAGCCTTCAAGTAGATTTACCGTACCGTCAACACCAAAGTCTTTACAACTCTCACCTGTATCGGCATTGACTGCAATTAAACGACCATCAGGTGTATTGGTATATACACGACGTGGGCAAGCTGTATTGGTCGCGACTGCGGTTACGGCTGTTGCTCCTGCCAAGGTTGGCTGTACCAAGGCTTGCGTCGAATCAAAATAACCCACACCACGGCAACGCTCCCAAGCATCGGCTTTAGAGTTCACTTCGGCTTTCCAGATTTGTTTACCTGTGTCCGCATCCAAAGCAATCATGTTGTTATGCGGGGTACATAAAAAGACTTTATTGCCGACTTGTAATGGTGTCATTTGATCTTCTGCACCATTACCCGAACCTGTGGTCATATCCCCCGTTTGGAAACGCCAGGCTTCTTTTAACTTGGATACATTATTACGGTTAATTTGGTCGAGTGCAGCGAAACGGCTACCCCCTGCATCACTACCGTAGTGGTCCCAATTCACTTGCTGTTTACTTGGTTCCACAGGGACAAGTGGCAATTCCTCACCCGATGCTTGAACAGTTGGGTGTGGAATAAACATACCGTATAAACCACCGAACATACCCAAAACAGTCAATCCCCCCACCACATAAGCTGGTGCTGACATTGCTGTCTGTTGCTGGTATTTACGAATGGATGGCAATGTGAATAACACAGCAGCAAATAAGCCTGCGGGGAACATTAAGCGTGAATGTAGTGGCCAGAATTCAAAGCCAGTATCAATCAATGCCCAAATGACAGTACCAATAAAGACTAAACAGAATAATCCGACCCCAAGGGCTTTTTTTCGAAAAATGAAAATCGCTGAAACGATGGTCACTAAGCCTGCAATAAAAAAGTACCAAGAGCCACCTAAACTGATGAGCTTTCCGCCACCAATTAAATAAAATAGGCCTGTTAACAATAAGGCCAAGCCTAGGATAAAGCACCATATTTTAAATATGGCTCCTGGCTTAGATTGAGCTTCAGACATACATCTTACTCCAAGTGCCGTGCGTTTAAATGACCACTCCCTCTCTCCTTTGAGTATCATTTATCTTCACGAATAAATTCTTGTGCTTTCGCAACTGGGTTACGAAAGCTATGACTTAAGTGTTTAAACAAAACAGCACTACTGTTTATATTTTAATCATTTTCACAATCTAAGTGCTGTTAAAAATTAACTTTCATACTTAAACCTGCGACCCACGCGTCCTCTACTTCTTTAACCCCTGTTGGTTGGTAGATGTATTGCAAGTTTGGTCTGAGCATGACCGCTGGGGACCATTGGTAGGTATAGTTCAGTTCGACATTCAGCTCGTCACGTTGAATCGGGACGTAGTCGCTGGCAATGGCATCGTAACTGTAATAACCACGACCTTCATTGGTGGCGATTTGCTTGTCCGTCGCACGATCATTCACGACATAATTGGCTAAGCCAAAACCGATGGAATCATTCGGGCGACTATCGAAAGGTCCTTTGTACCAAAGCGCGAGTTGTTGTGTACTTTCTACAAATGTTGTGGCCTTATCATTCACGACGCCATTAAAGCTAATGTATAAACCACGCTTCGGATCTGCCCCATGCTGTGTGAGTTGCTGTTGCGCATTCAACCAAAAACTGTATTTACCATCTTGCATTTCGCCACTGCGTATATCTTTTGCTTCGGCGGTGGAATACAATGCACCCACTTTATATTCCCCAGGCAAGCCATTAAACGAGGCTAACTTTGGTTTCCAAGCCAACTCTACAGGAATGGTTGCACCCTCAACATTGTCCATATCAAGGTTAAAACCATCACTATTCGATTGTGTTTTCACATTGTCTGGATTGACTTCATACACGCCCAAACCAAGTGACCATGCAGGTGCAAACTGGTATTTAATATTGGTACCCCAGAGTCCTACAGGCCAGTTGTACCAAATTGAACCAATTGATTTACCTAACTGACCGCCACAAAGTAGCAAGTTCTGGAATTCACATTGTGAGCTGTTAAAGTCATCCGACATGCCCATACGTCCAATCTTGAATTGGACACGGTTATCATCAAATCCTGTTTTGATCCAAGCCTGAGTTAAGCGCCATATTTTTCCACGCCCGTAAATTTCTTGCGTATTGCCTAAAGTGCTGGCACGCGGGTCTTTAATCCGTTCTAAAGTTAATGAGTTACCATCACGTTTGGTAATCATTAAGCCAGCTGTAGTATTTTCCCAACCTGCAATTTTACTTAAATCGAAATTAGCACCTAAGGTCAGTTGTCCCGCATTTTCCAACGTGTTGTCATCGTTATAACCACCAGCCAAATTGGTCGCTGCCTGGCTCATAATTGCAGCGGTAAATTTATATCCTTGATCTTCCAGTTGCTTCCGTTCACCGTTCCAATCACCCAATAACCATTGACGGTCTGCCGAATAAAACTCATCGGCTGAAGCCAATTGGCAAGTTAAAAGTGCCAAAGATAATGTGCCTAGTCTTAATAGTTGTTGCATACCAAACATCCTTTTCTGTGAGGAAAGCTCAGCTCAGTTGAGCTTTCCATGCGGTTTTTATTATTTAATGCGAACGGCTGGGCTCAGTTCAGAGGTTGCACCCAAATGATCAGTCACATTCGCCGTCACACTTGCAGCACCACTCAGTGCTTTCCATGTTGCTTGACCGTGACCTTGTGCATTGGTTGTGAGGACTTGAGCCCCTAAGTACTGTTCAGCTTCTTGACTATTGGCTTGGCGATTGGCAAAGAATTCAACTTGGTAACGTTGATTTGGTTGCCCTTGAACTGTCGCGGTGACTTGACCTTTGTTATAGCTTAAACGTGGCGCTAGGATATTTTGGTTTGGGATCGCATTACAGCCTTGTTCATTCGACTGTGTACAGGTTTTTTGCAGTTTTGCTGCTTCAATCACCACACCACCACCACGAGAACCGACAAAGCCAGCATGTTCAAGTGCAGGCACTGCAAATACAATGGCACCCAAACGTTGATCTGGCACACACGAACCACCTGCTTCACAGCGTTTAATGTCTTTGCCATTGTCCCAAATTAGGTTTTTGGTCAATGTCGTACGGGCATTGGCATCTTTTTCTGAACGAATGGCAATGCCAAGACGGTTACCATGCACTTTGTTACTGTCAAAAATGTTGCCATCACCCGTGAGGTTAAAGCCTATCGAATTGTTGGTCAGTTCGTTATAAGCGATGTAATTGCGCTTACCCCAGTTAATTTGCAAACCATCAGAATAGTTTTCAAATTTGTTGCCGACCACTGCGTTGTCATTGCCCCACAGGATTTCAATACCCTGAGACGGCTCTGGATTGGCTTTGGTTGAAGTAAATAAGTTGTTGGCCACAAGGTTAAATGCCGCGCCACGGGTAAGCTCAAGACCATCGCCATTATCGACAAACAAGTTGTTCAAGACTTTGTTGTTATTGGTGGTGGTCGAGGTCGGATTGCCCTTACCGTCATCACCCGTCAACATTACGCCTGAGCCACCGTAGTTATTACTGATACGGTTATGCTGAATTAAGTTGTTGCTCGAACGGTTAATCAGGACACCGATACAGAAACGGTGGATATCGAGACCTTTTAAAGTCACGCCATTGACATCTTGCAGCACCAGACCCGGCAAACTCATGGTACGGACGTTGGTGCCAAACTGTTCAGGGTTTGCCCCCGGACACGCTTTCGCACCCTCACCTTTAATATAATTTGAACCATCAATCGCAATAAACTCGCCTGTTTTGTCCCATTGCATCCCGATGATCTTCACTGAAGACTTAATTGGCGGCAAAGGCTGATTTAGTTTAATTGCATAGGGGGCTTGCCCCACAGCTTGGATGTGAATTTCATTTTCTTGCGTCGCATTGGCATTCGATTGTTCAATCGCCCAACGCAGTGAACCTTTTGCACTATCGTCCTGATAACGATCCACAATATAAGTTTCTGCACTGGCCAAACCTGATGCCGCTAAACTAAAAACCAATGTGGTCAAACGTAAAGTTGATGGTTTCATATTTTAAATCCTTTTCTATCCTTGAACATGAATAACGCAGTGCGTTAAGGGGTTGGTTGTACAGTTTTCAGCAACTGTTTGAGTTGAGTCACATCAATTTGACCCGGTGCAGAGGCTTCACCAATCATGCCAAAACTTAGGCTACCGCCCATGTTGGCAGTCGCCACACGTGAAATGGTGCCCAACTGCCCCATCGACATGGTCAGTAGTGGTTTTTGACTTTTTTGGCTGACGGCAAAGGTGGCATTCATGAGGGTAAAGACATCTTGTTTTGACTTTGGCATTACCGCAATTTTCAAAATGTCGGCACCCATCTGATCTTGTTTTAGCAGACGGTTTTCAATGTCTTCTTGCTCAGGTGTTTTTGCAAAATCATGATTCGACATGATCACCAACACCTTCTTGTCATGCGCCAATTTGATTAATTTCGCCACACTGCCTGCATCACGGAACATTTCAATATCCAGCAATTGCATAAATGGCTTTTTCAGGTATTCACGATAAATTTTTTCATAGTCTTGGTCAGACACTGTCATTTTTCCGCCTTCGTTATGGGTACGAATGGTCGCGATCAACGGTTTGTCTTTTAAAATTTGATTCAGCTGCTGACCCAATGCGATGACTTTTTTAGTGTCGGCAGAAAATTCGAGTAAATCGATACGGAACTCAGCCAGGTCCACATCTGGATTGCTGGCAATCACTTTGGCTTGTGCAATCGCTTGTTCAGCCGTTTTTGCGGTAATGGGTACGATGGTTTTAACAGGTAAGTCGCCAATATTGACGTTTTTCACCATATAGTGCTGTGCGTTTGATTGAGCCACTTCAGCTCCAAATGCTGGCATTGCTGCGATAACAGCACTGCTTAAATAGAGTTGCATTGCTAATTTTTTGATTGTCATCATTACATTTCCTTGTATTTTCAAACTATTGCCTGACTTCTGTCATCAATGGTAAACATACGTGGGATGAATGAAATGGGTCATACCATCACCACGTATAAACTTTTATCTATCGAGCCTGTGCAAAGTGTTCTGCATTGAACTGAATCAACTTAGATATCTAAAAACACCGTTTCATCTTCGCCTTGAATGCGAATGTCAAAGCGATAAACCACTTCACCATCACGCTCTTCGCGCTTAGCAATTAAAGTCTGACGACGTGGTGCCCATTCAATGCCTTTGAGCACAGGATCTTGTGCATTTGCTTCCGCTTCATCATCAAAGTAAACACGCGTGTTTAAGCCAATATTGATGCCACGTGCAAAAATGATCAGTGCAATATGCGGAGCTTGAGTTGTGCCTTTACGGCCTGGAACAGCACCCGGCTTAATGGTATTAAAACTCCAGAAACCTGTTTCGAAGTCTGCGCCTGTACGGCCCCAGCCCAAGAAATTAGGGTCGACTGCTTTGCCTTGAATGTCAGCCGCACTTGGATACACGCCATTGGCATCAGCTTGCCAAATCTCGATTAAAACATCACGTAATGGCAAACCTAAGCCGTCAAACACCTGACCTTCCAAGCGAATGCGTTCGCCTAAAGTATTTTCTTTAACCAGTTGGTTGTTAAAGTTATTTTCAAAGACTTCAATGTTGGCTTGTTTTGGTAACAAACCAATGTGTACATATGGTCCACCTGTTTGAGATGGAGTTTCATGCAATTCTTGAAAGTTCCAATTGTTCATGTTGTTCTCCCTGAATTAAGTCAAATCATTTTCGAAATAAGTCGCACGACGACCACGTAAAGTGATGTCAAAGCGGTAACAACGGCTGTCTGCTTCAATGAAGTTGCTCTTGTCTTCTAAAGCAATCAATGCACGACGTTGTTCTTCCGAAGGAATGGTTTTAATAATTGGACACGAATCAATGAGCGTATCGCCTTCAAAGTAGAACTGCGAAATAAGACGTTGTGCCCAACCATCAGCAATCAAAGAGAAATGAATGTGTGCAGGACGCCATTCATTAATACGGTTACGCCAAGGATATGGACCCGGTTTAATGGTACGGAATACAAAATAACCATTGGCATCGGTCATCATGCGACCACAGCCGCCAAAGTTCGGGTCCATTGCACCAATAAATTGGTCATTTGGATGACGGTAGCGCCCTGAAGCATTGGCTTGCCACACTTCGAGCAAAGCATTTTTGACTGGGCGACCAAACTGATCACGGACATAACCATGCACAATAATGCGCTCGCCAATCGGCAAACCTTCTTTGGCATAGTTCAAGATCAAATCATTGTCTTTAGGACCAAACTGGTCTGCACTGAAATGCGGTGCGGTCACTTCAGTTAAAGTTTCTGCAATTGAGATCAATGCATTTTTAGGCGAGCGTAATACACTGGTTTTATAGCCGGGTGCATATGCTGGCGGATGATCTTCGGTATTGCGTTGTGCATAAGCACCTAAAATAAGTTGCGACATGTGACGTCCCTCTTAATCTTGTTCCATTACTCTTGATTCATTTGTTCTTGGCTAAGCTGCTGTTCGCTGAGCTTTTGCGGGGCAATACCCAAATCTGCAAAAACTTCTTCTGCCATATGCATAGCTGCATTGGCTGCGGGTAAACCTGCATACAGAGAACAGTGCAAAATCAACTCTTTTAAATCATCCTTGGTCACACCATTGTTAAAACAAGCACGTAAATGCATACGTAGTTCGTCTTCACGGCCCAGTGCCAATAAAACGGCAATGGTGACTAAGCTACGGGTATGACGCGGCATGCCCGGTCTAGACCAGACTTCGCCCCACGCAAAACGGCTAATAAAATTTTGGAAGTCGGCATTGAAATCATTCAAGTTCTCAAGTGAACGACCGACATGCTTTTCACCCAGCACTTCAGTGCGTACGGTAATTCCTTGTTGATAACGTTGTTCATTATTCATGGGAGAAACCTCAATTAGGTCGCATCGGTATGTGCGACCAGTGATTTAACAAAAATAGCGACTGCTGCTGCTGTTGCTGGAATTAACAGCAGACTTAAAATAGCTGTAAACGACCAGTCATTGCCCAGTAAAACTGCGCCGATCCAAGCCCCAAATACCGCACCGAAACGACCAATCCCAGACATCCACGCCACACCTGTTGCACGGCATTGGGTTGGGTAAAAACGCGCACTCAGTGCTGGCATTGCCGACTGCGCACCATTAATTGCAACACCAGCGCAAAGCACTAAAATGGCAAGTAAGGTTGGATTTGCTAAGCTCTGACCAACGGCAAAGGCAAAGATCCCAGCGACAAAGTAGAAGCCTGCAATAATGCGGTTCGGGTTGAAACGGTCCATTGCCCAGCCAATAAATAAAGCACTGAGTACACCGCCAAACTGGAATAAACCACCAATAAATGCAGCTCGTTCCATGGTTGCGCCAGTTTCACGCATTAAGGTTGGTAACCAACTGGTGAGTAGATAAATCATCACCAAACCCATGAAATAGGTCAGCCACAATAAAACCGTGCCTTTGACATATTTCTGAGAGAACAGCATGCCAAACACACCTTTCTTCTCTGCACCTTCAGTTTTTTCTTCAGGTACATGAAACTCGGTCACACCCTGTACTTGCATCGGTGCAATACGCGTCAAAATTTTGCGGACTTTTTCACTGTCACGACCTTTCACAATCAAGAAACGATACGATTCAGGTAAGAAGAAAATCACCAAGATCATCAAAATTAGTGGAGACCAACCGCCCAATAAGAATAAGCTGTGCCAACCAAAGGTTGGGATCAACCAACTGCTAATGAAACCGCCTGTCGCCATACCTAAGTTGTAACCACAGAACATGCAGGTCACGAGTAACGAGCGTGAGCGCTGCGGGCAATATTCAGAAAATAGCGTGGTTGCATTCGGCATTGCAGCACCCAAACCAATACCCGTTAAAAAGCGCAGTACCACTAAAGTGTTTAAGTCAGTTGCATATGCCGATGCCAGAGTAAAACCACCAAAAATCAGCATCGAAACACTTAAAACAATCTTGCGCCCAAAGCGGTCAGCGGTTGGACCAGACACCAAAGCACCAATAATCATGCCGCCTAAAGCCGCGCTCATGACTGGACCCAGTTGCGAACGGTCTATCCCCCAGTCTTGTGCTAAAGCGGGAGCAATAAAACCCATTGCCGCAGTATCAATACCGTCAACAAAAACAATGAGAAAACATACAATTGCGATCAACCACTGATATTTGCTAATCGGTGCATCATTAATCAGTGCTTGTGCGTCTATACTCGTTTTTTGAGTAGCGTATTCCTGAGACGCCATACCTGCCTCCTTGGGCTGAAAGTCCTTTTAAAATCCTTAAACTATTGAATCGATCCAATAAACTGACTGAGGGTTTGATTAAACAACTCAGGCTGTTCGATATTGGAAAGATGTGATGCATTAATCACTAGGAGTTCACTATCTTTAATCTGTTGTTGCATAAACACGCCATCTGCCACTGTGGTGACTGGGTCAAATGCACCTGCAATCACTAAAGTTGGAATCTGAATCTGTTGAATTTCTTTGTTCAAATCTGCTTGAGCCAATGCACGGCAAGATTCTGCATAACCCAATGCTGGCGTAGTCGCTAAAGACTGAATGGTGCGCTGTGCCAAAGCATCATGTTGATAATCAAACTGTTCGCTGAACCAACGGGTATGCGTAGTTTTGACCAAATCTGCTAAGCCATTGGCTGTCACTGCATCTGCACGTGCATTCCAACCTTCTTCGGTCCAAATTTTGGCCGCTGAATTGGCAACAGTTATGCTATGAAAACGATCCGCATGGTGAATACCGAGCCATAAAGCCGTCATACCGCCCATCGAAATTCCACAAAAATGCGCTTTTTCAATGTTTAAACCATCAAGAATATCAATCACATCTTCTGCAAGATTTTGTACAGTGGTCTGCTCAATCACATCGCTTTGCCCATGGCCACGCGTGTCATAAGTCACCACTTTGAACTGCTGTTCAAAAGCAGCAACTTGTGGCTGCCACATGCCTTTATCTGTACCCAATGAGTTTGAAAATACAATCACAGGCGCATCGTCTTGCCCACTGATCGCAACGGATAAAGTCTTGCCTTGACGATTGATCATCGTGATATTCACTTTGCCTCTCCTTTTGCTTCTTGCAACACCGCATCAATCTGGTCTTGAATATTGCCAAGATAAGATTCGGGTTTAAAAATTTCTGAAATCTGCGCTGCGCTAAATAAGTCTTTAACTTGATCCAATTCAGCAATCACATCTCTTAAGTGCACGCCTTTTGCAACAGCTGTTTTACACGCGTCCTCTACCAAATGATGAGCCTGTAAACGTCCGATGTGTGGCGCCAATGCCATCATCACCGCTTCTGCCATAATCAAGCCTTGAGTACATTCCAAATTCCGCTGCATATTCTCTGCATTAACTTGCATCCCTTGTAAAACATCCAAAGTTCGCTCTAAAGCACCAGCACAGAGTTGGAAAATTTCAGGCAATGCTAGCCATTCCGCATGCCACCCCCCTAGACTGCGCTCATGTTCTTGCACCATGCTTTGATACAAACTCGACATCAACACAGGGACACGATTGGCTGCGGCCAATACAGATGCCGCCGCGACAGGATTGCGCTTATGTGGCATAGTGGATGAGCCACCACGACCTTTTGCGGTTGGCTCAAACACTTCAGCAATTTCAGTTTGCATCATCAAAGACCAGTCACGTGCCATCTTGCCCAAGCTACCTGTCACCATTGCTAAGACGCTCGCGATTTCAACAATACGGTCACGCTCGCCATGCCAAGTACAGCTTGGAACTGAAAGTTGTAACTGTGCTGCAAAGGCTTGAACGACGGCTGTACCTTGATGCTGCAAAGATGCCAATGAACCGACTGCACCACCCAATTGAGCAGTAAACACACGCGTTTTCATGGCTTCAATACGGGCCAAATCACGATGAAAGGCCGAAGCCCAACGTGCTAATTTATGACCTAAGGTAATGGGTAAACCTTGCTGCAACCACGTGCGCCCAATCATGACTTGTGAGCGATACTGTTCTGCTTGAGCCAAAGCTGTGCGATAACATTGTTGAATTAAGGTTTCAACATGCGTCATTGCCGCACGGCATTGCAAAATGCAGGCAGTATCTAAAATATCTTGACTGGTTGCACCCCAATGTACATAACGTGCAGCATCTTCATCGTTTTGTTTTACAATCGCAGTTAATTGCTTCACAAAAGGAATCGCAATATTGCCCGCCAAGCCTGTAGCAACAGCTAAAGCATCAAAATCAAACTGATCAATCGCAGTCTGTGCAATTTGAAAAATTGCTGTTGCGGCAGATTCTGGAATGACGCCGACCTGAGCCTGTGCTTGTGCCAAGGCAACTTCCGTCTCAATCATGTAAGACACCAAAGCGCGATCACTGAAAATTTCAGTCACTTCGGTTTGGTAAAATAAGCTGGCATATAACTGGCTCATGTTTGTCTTTCCCTGATCCGCTTTGCTCATACGATTAAACACGCTGAATAATCAGCGCAATGCCTTGACCCACACCAATGCACATTGAACATAAGGCATAAGTGCCACCCGTTTGTTCTAACTGGTTTAATGCCGTCGTGACTAAACGTGCGCCCGATGCACCCAGTGGATGACCAATCGCAATCGCACCGCCATTTGGATTCACTTGAGTCGTATCGTCAGCCAGACCTAGGTCACGGGTAACGGCCAGTGCTTGTGCCGCAAACGCTTCATTCAGCTCAATCACATCCATCTGCTCTAATGTCAGATTGGCTTGTTTCAGTAACTTTTTGATGGCAGGTGCAGGTGCAAAGCCCATGATGCGCGGTTCTACCCCGACCGCTGTAGAGGCAATGATCTTGGCACGCGGTTTAAGGTTGTATTGTTCAACTGCGCCTTCTGATGCAATCAGTACAGCAGCAGCACCGTCATTGATGCCTGACGCGTTTCCCGCTGTGACGGTGCCTTCTGCTGTGACGACTGGCTTCAGTTTCGCCAAACCTTCGAGTGTGGTCGATGCACGCGGATGTTCATCGGTATCCACCACAATTGGATCCCCCTTACGCTGAGCAATGCTCACTGGGATGATCTCGTGTTTAAAAAAGCCTTGAGCTTGCGCGGTTGCTGTGCGCTTTTGACTCGTCAAGGCAAACTGGTCTTGATCTGCACGATCAATATTAAATTGTTGTGCCACGTTCTCCGCAGTCTGCGGCATGGTCTCTACACCATACATCGCTTTCAGCTTAGGATTGATAAAACGCCAGCCCATAGTGGTATCTTCAATCTTTTGGCTACGACCATAAGCCGTTTCTGATTTACCCATGACAAAGGGTGCACGAGACATACTTTCCACACCACCTGCAATGATCAGGTTGGCTTCACCCGCTTTAATCGCACGCGCTGCCATGGCAATGGCATCTAGTGATGAGCCACATAAGCGATTGACTGTCGTGGCAGGAACTTCAACTGGTAAGCCTGCAAGCAGTGCAGACATACGGCCCACATTGCGGTTGTCTTCACCCGCTTGATTCGCGCAGCCATAGATCACGTCATCCACCTGTTTCCAATCCACGCTTGGGTTGCGTTGTATTAAGGCTTGAATTGGCACTGCACCTAAGTCATCGGCACGTACTGGAGCGAGTCCACCTGCATAACGGCCGAATGGGGTACGGATGGCATCAATGATGTAAGCATTTTTCATATTTTATTTTCCCTTGGAATCCCCCTAAATCCCCCTTTACTCAAGGGGGAAACTCCTCCCTTTTAAAAAGGAGGTCGGGAGGAATTAATTATCCCTGTGTCGCATCTACCAACGGAGCACCCGTCATGGCCTGCAATTCTGCAAAGCTTAAACCGTCGACTTTCTCAATCACTTTTAAACCCTCTGCGGTGACATCAATCACACACAGATCGGTATAAATACGATCGACACACTTCAAACCTGTCGCGGGATAGCTTAGTTCAGCTACGATCTTCGGTTCACCTTGTTTGGTCACATGGTCGGTGGTAATAAAAACTTTCTTGGCACCCACCGCTAAGTCCATTGCACCACCGACTGCAGGAATCGCATCAGGTGCACCGGTATGCCAGTTGGCCAAGTCACCATTGGGTGCCACTTGGAAGGCACCTAATACTGCAATATCCAAGTGACCACCACGCATCATTGCAAAAGAATCGCCATGGTGGAAAAAAGCACCGCCTTGCAGCATGGTCACATACTCTTTCCCTGCGTTGATCAGTTCAGGGTCTTCTTCACCTGCGACTGGCGGTGGGCCAAAAGCCAACAGTCCATTTTCAGAATGTAAGAACACATCTTTGTCTGAAGGCAGGTAGCTGGCAATCTTGGTCGGTAAGCCAATCCCAAGATTGACATACGCACCATCTGGAATATCTTGTGCCACACGTTCTGCAATTTGGTTACGGCTGAGTTTTTGATAGCTCATGATGTTCTCCCGATTACACAGCAACAGGTTCAGGTTGAACCTGCACCACGTGTTGAACAAAAATACCTGCGGTAATGATGTGTTCAGGGTCTAAAGCACCCAAGTCCACCACTTCAGAGACTTGTGCAATGGTTACATCTGCGGCCATGGCCATAATCGGGCCGAAGTTACGTGCCGATTTGCGGTAGACCAAGTTACCCCAACGGTCGCCTTGTTGGGCTTTAATCAAAGCAAAGTCAGCTTTGATTGGATATTCCAGTACATAATCTTTACCGTCGATGTGACGGGTTTCTTTGCCTTCGGCCAATAAAGTGCCGTAGCCTGTAGGGGTGAACACTGCCCCGAGTCCCATACCTGCAGCTTGAATACGACAGGCCAAATTGCCTTGAGGCACCAGTTCCAACTCAATTTTGCCTGCACGATAGAGTTCATCGAAGACCCAAGAGTCGGACTGACGTGGAAACGAACAGATGACTTTTTTCACGGCACCGGCTTTGAGTAGCTTGGCTAAACCATAGTCACCATTACCAGCATTATTGCTAACGATAGTAAGGTCTTTAATGCCGAGTTGAATTAAGCCATCAATTAGTTCAGCAGGTTGTCCTGCTGTACCAAAACCACCAATCATGATGGTTGAGCCGTCGGTGATTTGGGAGAGCACTTCCTCGAGGGATGCCGCACTTTTATCTATCATTAGATAACTCCATTGTGCATCATGCAAATTTGAAAAGGCGCGGAAAACTAACTTGTACTGGAGGACGATTCAGCTAAAACGACATTCCCTAGTTTTTTAGTTCGATTTCCTTATATATTCATTTTTTATAATTTCTATGCTTTAGGCTAGTTGGTAAGCTTAGTTTTCGTTCGATTATCGAACAACTTTATTGACTATCGCACAAAACCTGATTTTTTTAGTCTGATTTCACGCTATAGTAAAAACTAAGAGAGAAACAAAAAATATGCAGGATATTAAGTATGAATGAGAAATTGAGCAAAACTGAAAAGCTACTTCTAAATAAAGACAATAAAAAAACCATTCGACATGAAGATTTTGTGGCCGGTATCAGTAAAGGTATGGCGATTCTGGACAGCTTTGGTACTGACCGACATCGTTTAAATATTTCTATGGCAGCAGAACGAACAGGCATGACACGAGCTGCTGCACGGCGTCACTTGCTTACCCTTGAATATTTAGGTTATTTAGAATCTGATGGTCATTATTTCTACCTAACCCCTAAAATTTTAAAATTTTCAGGTTCTTATCTTGGGGGTGCTCAGCTTCCTAAAATTTCTCAACCTTTACTCAATTTGTTGACCAATCAGACATCTTTGATCTTTTCAGTTATGGTACTGGATGGATATGAGGCTATTACAATTGCTCGCAGTGCAGCCCATCAACAAACCGACCGAGTTAATCCTTATGGCCTGCATCTTGGTAATCGTTTGCCCGCACATGCAACTTCTGCAGGAAAAATTCTATTGGCACATTTAGAATTAAATGAACAGCTTGAATGGCTAGAGAAGTATCCTTTACAACGATTAACCAAATATACGCATACTGAAAATGAGGAGTTTCTAGAACTTTTACATGAGATCAAGGAATTTGACTGGTGTTATTCATGTGAAGAACATGAGCTAGGTGTGCATGCGCTTGCTGTTCCTATTTATGACCATAGGTCTAAAGTGATCGCAGCCTTAAATATTGTCTCCCCCACCATGCGAACAACCAAGGAATATTTGGTTCAAAATATTCTACCTTTACTCCAAGAAACAGCTCGAGAACTGCGTAATATTTTATAATTTATCAAGGCTTTGTTGCACAAAGATTTAAAGATTATAGCTACCCGAGTCTACTCAGGTTTAAGTGACAATTTAGGTATGAGGTCGGACTAATTCCGTAAATTTATTTAATACTGCCATAACTAAACCCGAACCCAATAAGAAACCAACAAGCATTCCTTGCCAAATAAAAACTACTCTTTGCTTCTTATCAATCATTTATCTCTCAAGTAATCAACCAACTTTATTATTCCTAAGTAATCAGCTAAATAAAAAATAGAAAACATGATTACAAAAGCCCGTCATAATTCCCCAAAAACGTAATGGATCAATCAGGTTTACCACCCTATTTTGATTTAATTCTAATTAATCGTAACCCTTTTGTTATAAATGGGAAAAATTTTATCACCGGCAAGCCTGCTTAGCGTAACTTCGCTATATCTATGGATGCGACACCCAGCAACAAGCAACCTGCAAAATATCTGGTCAGGCAAAGACCGCCCGGTCTCGTCCCTGCTGTTTTCCTGAATACATCGCCTGGTCTGCTCTTGCAATGGCTTTTTCCATGCTTTCATCAGCCTCGACGTGGATAATACCGACCGTGGCGGTAATATAGATCATTTCACCACTTTTTAGTCGGGTCGGATTGCTATGCAGTGACTGAAAAATTCTGTCGATAATCTCATGCAGGGAATCGGCATTGTCCACTTCCAGAAAGATTAAAAATTCCTCGCCGCCAAAGCGAAAAATGTTGTCCGTATCTCGAAGGGAATCACGCAGGATCTGCGCCGTATGGGCAAGAACCTCATCACCTGCCTGATGTCCATATTGATCATTGACCACTTTAAAATGATCTAAATCCAGTAAACCGACTGCCAATATTTTCTGGTTTTTTTCAGCACTCTGACGCAAGGCACTGAATTGATTTTCCATTCCATATCTTAAAGCTAAACCGGTTAAAGGATCATACTGCAATGACTGGGTAATAAACTGGGTTCTAAAATAAATCAGCAGTTCCAGTAGATCACTCTGGCTTTTTTGATATTGACTGACTAAGACTGCCTCTACGGATTGATTGTCACTGAGCCTGGAAAATATATGATGCAAATGATGATGCACAAAATAATGCGCCTGCTCCAGTTCCTGGGTTTTATCAGGATTGATTTTTTCAAACTTGGCGCGATTGGATTGAAACCATTTGCCAAAATGACACAATAAATGGCTTTCTTTCGCGGAAAATTGTGGCTTGGCAGGTGTTTTTAAAACGAGATATTGAAATACTTTTTGCGCCCAGGCGATATGTAGCCGAATGCCCTCGTCTATTTCGATCAGTGCTGCATTTTGAGAATTTTTAGTGGGATGTAATTGATCCATAGAAAAGCGTATCTCAAATATGTGTATGGAATAGGTTGAACAACAGGTCATTTACAGCATTTAAAATTTCTTGTCGGCAAGTATCCCATAAAGTATTGATCTAACTTTTATTTTACTTGATTTGTGGTCTTTTATTAAGCTTAATTTAAGATAAGATCGATGTGAAAAAGTGCAAATCCGAACATGAATAAATGGACTCAATCCACCGATAGCAGAACGTACAGCGCCATTTTGGGTTCTCTTTCATCATGCGCAATGATGCATTATTTTTAAGCCCATCTTTGTTAAACGCAGGAACTGAAACCTCCCTATTCTAAACAACTTTCCTCTTCACATTCTGTTCACGACTCTTTATCTAGAGTGAATACATGAATTTAAGACGGACAGTGATGATGAAACATGTTAAGAAAATAATGGCAGCAGCCTTGTCCTTACCGCTACTATCTTTGGCCGGATGTCAAAGTATTCCCAGTTATTCAGCCGATTATGCAAAATCCAGAAGCGCTGTTCAGGGCGTAGCCCTGGATGAGGAAAAAGCGCTGGATATTGGCACCCGGTTTACCTCAGCATTTAATACTTTGGGCACACCGGCCTTTGTGGAACGAGCCGGCTCGCTGTATGCAGACCAGCTGTTCATTAACGATACCCTGTCGCAGTTTTCATCCAAGCAAAATCTGGTCCAGCATTTTCAGGGCATGAACAAACGGGTCAGCAATGTCAGTGTCAAGCTGTTAAACACCTCTTATCATCAGGATTCTGCCTATGTGCACTGGCATATGGCCTATGATTTTAAAATGTTCGGCACAACCCGCAGCATGGATTCTTTTGGCATCAGTGAAATTAAGGTCAACGCGGACAACAAGATTATTTTCCAGCAGGATTTCTGGGACCCGGCCAATGGCCTGTACCGTTCCCTGCCTTATGTCGGAGGGGTCTATTCATGGCTACTGCCTTTCAAAAATTAGCGGTTAGCACGGCGTTACTGATGGGATGTAGCTTCAGTCCATGGGCGCAGGCCCAAAGCTTGAATCAATGTGGCAATGGCCCGCTGATGGTGGGTCAAAAACAGGTCGGTATGGCCAGTTATTTTGCCCAAAACTGTAGCCAGTCCTGGCAAGAGCAGACCATCCAGATGGACTTTGCCTATACCCAGAATATTCCGGAATGGGCATTCAAGCGTGCCGCCACGCATCTGCTCAAGCGTAACGTCAAGGATCCTAACATCCAAGCCATTTTCAAGCCGATCAGCGATTTGTATCGTCCGGTCAGATCGGGTGACCTGTACCGCTTGAAATATACACATGCCACGCAAACCTTGAGTTTATCCCTGAACCGGAAAAATTTAGGACAGCTGCAGCATCCGCTGGCCCAGCAATATTTTAATATATGGCTTGGTCCCCAGCCATTTAGTGCTAAATTAAAACAGCAATTATTAAATTAGTATCCGCGACTATGTCCAAACATTTTATCCTGATGGTTGAAGACCATTATGAACTAGCCTCTACCTTATGCGAGTTTCTGGAAGAACATGATTTTGTGGTGGATCATGCACGGAATCTGAATGCTGCGCGCCAGTTACTGAAACAGCAGCGTTATCACATCTTGCTGCTGGATATTAACCTGCCGGACGGTTCCGGTTATGAACTGTGTGAATGGCTGCGTCATGAAGAAGGTCTAGACCTGCCGGTGTTGATGCTGACCGCTCGGGATACCCTGGATGACAAGCTCAAAGGCTTCAATTCCGGCACGGATGATTACCTGGTCAAGCCCTTTGACTTTAACGAGCTGGTGGTGCGGGTCAGAGCCCTGATCAAGCGTTCGCTGGGTGAAGTTTCTAGTAGCCGTCTGCAAATTCACGATTTGGTTCTGGACCCGGCCAGACAGCAGTTGACCCGGGCTGGTCAGAGCATTGAGCTGCCTCCAATTCAGTTTAAACTGCTAAAATTGCTGATGCGCCATTCACCTAAAGTGCTGACCAAACAGGAAATCATGATGGAGCTTTGGGGCGATGAAGAGCCGGAAAGTGATGCTTTACGCAGTCATATCTATAATCTGCGTAAGATGGTCGACAAGCCTTTTGAGCAGAAGCTGATTCATACTATATCCGGTGTCGGTTTAAAGATTGCTTTAGAGCCTTAAACTGTTCAGGCGGAAACCTCGTTTAAATACACCACCACAATCAGTCCGGTGGTCATCGCCAGATCGACATCCTGATGGGTGCCGAGATAATACTGCCGGTCAAACAGCTCCACCCGCCAGCCCAACTGCTTGCACAGCTTCTGTACCAGTTGCAGGCCAATGCCATGTCCCTTGATTTCCAGTTGCAGCTGCTGCCCGGAAAGCTCCTGGACTTTGGCGTTATTTGGTAAAGGAATGCCGACCCCATTGTCAGCAATCAGCACTTTATTTTTTTGCAGAATCACATCAATTTCTGTGCCCTGTGAATAGTTCAGTGCATTGCGCAGAATATTGCCAAAAACCATTTTGGTCATCGACGGATAAAGTTTACGCGGCTGTTCATCGAGGTCTTTTTGCAGCTCAATCTGCATGCCTTTGTTATGACTGACACTGTCCAGATCCTGCACCAGATTGTCCAGACATTCTGAAAGCATGGTCGGTTCAGCGGTTAAGGTATTAGTAGTATTGCGGGCAATCGCCAGCAAAGTATCGACCAATAGCTGCATGTCCTCAATGGTATTATGCAGGCGGGTAAAGGACTTGTTGTCGCCATAGCGTGCCTGACACAGCTGCACATTGCCCTTTAAAATGGTCAGTGGCGTGCGCAGTTCATGGCTGACATCACCGGTAAATTCGCGTTCACGATGAATAAACTCACTAAGCACCTGATGGTATTTTTCCAGCGCCTGTTTCAGATATTCCGCTTCCAGATTGGAGTCGGTACGGATGTCCTGAAACGGCGAAGCCTGATTTTTTTGGTGTTCCCAGTCAATATGCTCCAGTGCATTGGCCAGGCGGGTAATGGGGGAAAAATAGCGCCGCGCACGGCGGTTCCACCACCACAGCACACTATACAGCACAAACAGGCTGACCATCAGCGGTGCTAGACCAAACAGCCAGACCAGCTTGTTGACGTTGCTTTCGCCAAACACCAGCAGCACATGCTGTCCGTCTTTTTCACCATAAACGGTCATGCGCTCCTTGCCATCGACAAAATGCCGGTTCACCCCTTGCTCAAGCTGCATGTGGCGAAATTGGACCGGCGGCACATCGTTCCAGCGGTAACCATACAGGTTTTTGGTGTCGGGCAGTTCAGCAGCTGGATTACGTTCCAGCCGCTGCCAGTAGTGTGACATTTCCTGTTCCAGCGCAGTTCTGAGCAAGGAACCCTTGATTACCCAGGCACTACAGGCAATCCCGATCACCACAGACAGGGCAATGAATCCGATTTGCAGCCAGTAGTAGCGGTTAAACACCTCACCCAAAGGATGATCGCGTTTGTCCCTAAACAGCCTTAACATTGGTCTATTCCCCGCTGGCCCATCCGATTCATAGTTCAATTATATGACTTTTTTCTTAAACAGAAAGTGGCCGATCACCCATTCACGTCCATGGTCATAACCAAACAGTTCGGCACAGGCCATAAAGAAAATTCGCCAGCGCTGCCACCAGATTGCCGCATCTGCACCATAGGTCTGTTCAAACAGGGGCTGTAGCTCGACCTGCTTTTGGTCCATATTCTCCAGCCAGGCATTTGCGGTGCGTTCATATTGGGTGCCGGCCCATTGCCAGTGCTGTTCCAGCCGCAAATGCTGCTGGAAATGCAGGAAGGTTGAGGCTGCAGGCATCAGACCGCCACTAAAGAAATATTTTGACATCCAGTCAAATTCATTTTTCACTTCAAACGGATAATGCAGGAAATGGTGACAGAAAATATGGCACCACAGCAAGCCATCTGCTTTCAGCCAGCTGCTGATATTTTCAAACAGTTTCTGGTAATTACGTACATGTTCAAACATTTCCACCGAAACCACACGGTCAAAAGCAGCAGCTTCCAGTTGCAGTACATTAACGTCGCAGGTCATCACCGTCAGGTTATCCAGTTTTTTCAGACGCGCCTGTTCCTGAATATACTGGCGCTGGGTCGAGGAATTCGACACCACGGTAATGCGAGCCTTGGGATAGTGCTCGGCCATGTACAGACTGAAAGAACCCCAGCCACAGCCTATTTCCAGAATATCCTGTCCATCCTGCAGCTGTGCACGCTGGCAATAGCTGGCCAGCGCGGCTTCTTCCGCCTGATCCAGCGTGGTATGCGCGTGTTCAAACAGGCTGGCGCTGTATTTCAGACGCTTGCCCAGCACCGCCTGGAAAAATGCGGTGGGCAGCTCATAATGCTGTTCATTAGCTTTATCGGTCTCGATGGCAATCTCGCTGTTTTTCAGCATATGCAGCACATCCATATAACGCTCGGCAGCCAGTGCCGGGTCGAAGCGTCCTTCCTGTGCCAGACGTTTTTTGCTTAAAGTACGAATGCCGGCCCGAATCACCGGATCGGGCAGTTTGCCACTCTCGACCAGTTTTAAAGATTGTTGAATCATAAAGTCCATGTATTTACCTACTCTTTGGGTGGCCACGGAATAAACATTGAAGTTCGTCGTTGATAGTCTTTATAGTTGTCGCCGCGATGTGTCAGCGCCTGTTGTTCACTAAAGGGAATACCGGTGATGTAGTACAGAAACAGCCACATCAACAGTGGATACAGCCATAATTCATAAACACCTGCCGCCAGACCGAGGATTGGATAGGCAAACCAGTGCAGCCATTCAAAGAAATAGTTTGGATGGCGTGAATATCTCCATAAGCCTTGGTCCAGGGTTTTGCCTTGGTTTTGTGGATTCAGTTTGAAACGGTAGAGTTGCTGGTCGGCCGTGCTTTCCCCCATCAGGGCCAGCAGCATGATCATGCCTGCCACAAATACCGTAGCCTGTGTCCAGTCATTCCACTGCTGGATTGGAATGCTCAGTAGCTCAAGCATCGGATAGGAAAACAGCACCACCAGACCGGCCTGAAACATAAAAAAGGCCAGAAAACCGAGATGCTGATAATCGCCCATGGCCCGGCGCATATTGGCATAACGGGTATCTTCTGCAGTTTCATTGGCATAACGGCGCAGTAGATGCCAGGTCAGGCGTAAAAACCAGATGCCGCTAAACACGCCCAGAAAAACCCGAACCAGCAGCGGTGCAGTTTCCATGACCCAGGCCGAGATAATGACGTTGAGTGCAATACCAAAGCTCCAGGCCACATCGACCAGTCCGGCACGCTGGTTATAGGTCACCAGCAGCCAGCTACAGAACATGATAAAGACATTCAGCACCAGTAAATTCAGCAGCATGTCAGCCCTCCTGTTTTATCTCGGCTTAATAAGCACTGGCTTCGAACAGCAGATGCACATCACTGATCACGCCTTCGCGGAAGCCACCTTCGCAATAACACAGATAAAAATCCCACATGCGGATAAAGCGCTCATCAAAGCCGAGTTGCAGCACCTGATCACGCTGCTCCAGAAAACGCTGACGCCAGCAGTTTAGGGTTTGGGCATAGCTCTGACCGATATCTTCCAGATGCTTGAGACGCAGTTTTTGTTCGGAAGCGGCTTGGGTCATGACACTAATACAGGGAATAAAACTGCCCGGGAAAATATAGCGCTTGATATAGTCCACGGTATTCAGGGCTTTGGCATAGCGTGCATCTTCAATGGTAATGGCCTGAATCAGGGCCAAACCGTTCGGTTTTAGCAATTCACGGCATTTACGGAAATAGGTCGGCAAATACTGCTCACCTACTGCCTCGATCATTTCAATCGACACCAGCTTGTCGTATTTGCCTTCCAGTAGACGGTAATCTTTCAGCTGGACAGTGACGCGATGTGATAGTCCGGCTGCAGCGACCCGGGCCACGGCTTCATCATACTGTGCCTTGGAAATGGTGATGGTGGTGACTTTACAACCATACTGCTGCGCGGCATAAATGGCAAAACCGCCCCAGCCACTGCCAATTTCGACTAAATGATCCATCGGTTTCAGCTTGAGTTTCTGGCAGATCAGCTCTTTTTTATAATCCGAAGCCTGTTCCAGACTCATACCCGGCTCTTTAAATACCGCACTGGAATACATCATGCTGCTATCCAGGAACAGCTTGAAAAAGTCATTGCTCAGGTCGTAATGCTCGGCAATATTTTTGCGGCTGCCATCAATCGAATTCTTGCGCGATTTGTACCAAGCCTTTAACAGCAACTGGCTGGCCTTGGCCACTGCATTCTGATTCATCCGGTCCAGTACATCGCGGTTACGTGCCAAAATGCGGATCACATCCACCAGATCTTCACTGCTCCAGTAACCGCGGATAAAACCTTCTGCCGCACCAAGCACACCATTACGGAACAACAGTTCCATCAGACGGGTATCATGCACCTGAATCACGGCCTGCAGATCACTGTTTTCGCCGACTGTCCCGTTCCAGACGCCTTTAAAAATCAGCTGACCATGCCGCAATTTCAGCAAATGACGCAATATCACTGGCAGTGTGCTTTGCTCTCCCATTAACAGTGTTTTCATCGCAATGTGTTTCCTTTTTCTTTTTTAGGATGTCGGTAAAACGGAATTTTCTTTTTCCATAAACGGAAGGCATGCAGATAAATTCCGCTGACCATCCTGAAGGGTTCAAGAACTTTCAACACAGCATAGCGATACTGCTGTGAAGGAACCGTGATGGCCTGCAGAGAAAATTTCAGGGTGGCATCAAATTGCAGCACGCCCTGCTGAAACAGCTGCATATGAATCACGTTCTGCTGATCAGAGAAGCTGAAGCGCCAGCGGTAATCCAGTACCATCGGCATGAACGGTGATACATGAAAGGCCTTTTTAAAATCAAACTGGTGACTCTGGTACGGCGCATATTCAGTTGCATTGTGCCGGCAGTCATGGATATAGACCTGACGTTCATTCCACGGTGTATTGGTAATTTCACTCAGTACAAAGAGCAATTGGTCGGTGGCATCAAAGACCAGATAAAACACCACAGAATTAAAGCGAAAGCCGAGTGTGCGTGGCAAGGCCAGAACCCGGATAGACGCGGCATGCGGTAATAGGTAGTTTTCCCGCTTGATCAGCAGGCGTGCGACCTTCTGCCGAATCGAACCACATTCCATGGTCAGAAAATCCCGCTCATCCAGGGTCAGGAAATTCCAGTGTCTGGAAGACCAGAGCCAGGATTTTTGGGTAAAGCTTGAGAGTTGATCCGGATCAAACCAGAGATAGGTCAGTTGGCTCTCAAAAGCATGGGCTTTGGGCAGGTAACGGCGATGCCGGATTTCGGCAGCGGCGATCGCCAGTGGATACATCTGCATCATGCGCTCCTAGCTGCCTGCTCGGTCTGCTGCAATAGCTGATCGACTACCCATGAAGCGCTACGTGCCCCATCCTCATGAAAGCCCCAGCCCCAGTAAGCGCCACAGTAGGAGGTGCGGTTCTGAGTATTGACCTCGGCCCAGCGTTGTTGTGCTTCAATCGCCGGGGCATCAAACACCGGATGACGGTAATGCCGTTCTACCCAGACTTTTTTAGGATCCAGGGCAAAATTAGGATTCAGGGTGGCAAAGACCTGGGTTTTGCATTGCAGGTTTTGCAGCTGGTTCATCCAGTAACTGAAACCATAGTGCATACCACTGTGCTGGAATGGGGTCTGTTCGGTGGCCTGACTCGGGGTCACATGCACATGCCAGCTGGCCCATTGGCGTCTGGATTTTGGCATGATGCGGGTATCAGAATGCACCACCATGCGGTTATCCTGATAGCGGAACTTGCTCAGTACGTCCAACTCCTGCGCGGACGGGTCTTTCAGTAACTTCAGGCTGTCATCAGCATGGCTGGCAAATACGACCCAGTCAAAACGTTCGCTGCCCTGTGTTGTTTCAACCAGCACATCATTGGCACTCCGCGAGACATGTAGAACGCCGGTCTTGCGGAAGATAATATTGGCCTGGGACTGAATCGCACGAACGTAGCGAGCCGATCCACCCTTGACTGTGAGCCATAACGGTCGGTCTTTCAGTTGTAACATGCGATGATGCTGGAAAAAGCTCACCACAAACTTATAGGGAATTTGTCCGGCTTGTTCCACCGGACAGGACCACAGCGCCCCGCACATCGGATAAAGATGTTCCTGACGGAAGGCTTGGGAATAGCCATGCTGATTCAGATACTCATCAATACTGAGCTGTGCATCGACTTGTTCCACATCCAGATCTTTATTGGCGGCATAGAAACGGAACAGATCCGACAACATCGCGCGAAAATCAGCATTCAGAAAATTTTGTGGGCGGAAAAGCAGGGAGAATTTTTTTGAAGGATTGTACTGTAAGCCGCTGACCTGATTATTCACCGAAAAGCCCATGTCACTGCTTTGTGATTGAATTCCAAGTTCTTTCAGCATGGCGCAGAACAGCGGATAGTTATGCTCATTAAACACAATAAAGCCGCTATCCACCGCGACCTGTTCACCGTCTATATTGAGCTGATGGGTATCGGTATGACCGCCGAAGTAGTTATTCTTTTCAAAGACCGTGACCTCATGCACTTTGCTGAGTTTCCAGGCAGCATACAGACCGGAAATACCTGAACCAATAATTGCAATTTTCATGGTGATTCCTTCGATTGAATTTTGTGAGTGCCTGTCGTAGCGGCTTTTTTCTGTTTTCTGGCCTGAGCAATTTTACTGACTTGATAGACCCTTGCCGGAATCGGCTTGATTCCCCAGACCAGTCCGAGCCAGGACATGAGTTTCAGCAGATAATAGGTGATATCAATCTGCCACCAGTAAAAGCCTTGCCGAGTACTGCCAGCATAGTAGTGATGGTTGTTATGCCAGCCTTCGCCCAAGGTAATAATGGACAGGAATAAGTTGTTGCGGCTTTGATCTTCAGTGTCAAAATCCCGGCTGCCGTAATGATGCGCCAGTGAATTGATACACAAGGTGGCATGGATCAGTAACACGGTGGAGACCACAAAGCCCCAGACCAACAATTGCAGGCCGGAAGTGCCGAGTTGCGGCCAGGTGATGGCCAGCCATTCCCCTAGCGCATAAATCCCGCCCGCGGTCAGCAGCACCACGATTAAGCTGAAACGGTCCAGCCAGATCAGTTCCGGATATTTCAGCCAGTCTTTAATGACTTCTTTACGCGTGGCAAAGTTATATTCGTTTAAGAACCAGCCGATGTGGCTGTACCAAAAACCATGCGTCGAGGAATGCGGGTCTTGCAAGGTATCGGTATAGCGATGGTGATAGCGGTGATGCGCCGCCCACCAGAGCGGACCACGCTGTGCGCTCATGGTACCCATCAGCACAAACAGAAACTGTACCGGACGCGAAGTCTGAAAAGTTTTATGTGACAGATAACGATGAAAAAAAGCGGTGATGGAAAACATACGGATCAGGTAGAACGCCAGCATAAAGCCCAGCGCAAACCGTGACACCCCCACCCAGAACACGGCGAGACAGGCCAGATGCAACAGAATAAATGGCAAAATCCGGAGCCACTGAATCTTGCTGTTTTCAGCCGTCAGTGTTTCGGGCGCTGTGGGTGTAGACCAGCTGTCTATCCATCGCATCAGACTGTTCAACATGGACTCATCCTATTTTCAAGCGATTGTCTTTATTCTATTTGATGAGTGTAATCAGTCAGATATGAATTTTATGTGAAGTAAATAAAAAAAGCCGAACTGTAGAGAGACTAGGCAGTTCGGCAAAAGGGTAACAGATTAATGCGGCAATTTGATCAATTTTGTCACGTCATAACCATAATGTTTTGCGGTTTCCAGATAGGACTGATAGGTGGCTTCATCGAGTTGCGGTTCACGCGATAAAATCCACAGATATTTATTACTCGGTCCACCCACCAGCGCCACTTTATATTCCGGATCCACTCGTAATACCCAGTAATGACCTTTGGTAAACGGAATCCATCTTAAGCCTTGCGGCAAAAAACTGACCTTCAGTTTGCTGTTGCCCGCATTTTGCGGATAGGCAACTCCTTCAGAGCTGATCATCTCACCGTTGCCAATCCGGCAACTATTCAAGACCCGCATGGTCTGATCGGCATTGAGGCGATATTGCGCCGTGATATCCGAGACGCATTTACGCTGAAAATACATCGGTAAATGCGCAATTTCATACCACTTGCCTGCATACTGCTGGATATCCACCTGATCGACTGCCTGAGGCGCAGCAGTTTCTGCTCGGGTCGTGGTACTTAAGCTGATGATGACCAGTACCGTCGCTGCAAAAACAGACTTGAATAGAATGTTCATTTTTTAGCCTTGTTTAATTACAACCTTAAGATAACCCAGCTAGATGTGAACAAAGTGTGAAGATCAAATGCTGCGATTCAGGGTCTATTGGTCAGGAAATGCCATCTGAATATTCAGGACCCAGTGCGTTAGCGCAGTTTATTTGAGAGCCCCAAACAGGATTGCTGTTTCAAAGCCACTCTTTGCTGTCATCTGCAACAGGCGTTCCATGCATCACATGCTGAATCATGGCATAGGCGATACTGCCCTTGAACGGAATTTCGGGTAACTGATCAAATTTGAAAAACTGCGCATCGCTGAGTTCATTTTCCTGAATCTGGATGTCCCCTGCATGATATTCCGCCTTGAAAGCCATCATCAGGTTGCTGGGAAACGGCCATGGCTGACTGGCCAGATATTGAATATTTTTGATCTGTAGCCCCACTTCTTCCATCGTCTCACGGCGTACCGCCTCCTCCAGGGTTTCGCCCACTTCGACAAATCCGGCAATCAGGCTGTACATCTGAGTTTTATTGCGTGCATTTTTTGCCAGCAGAATTTCATCTGTACCCCGGGTAATGATGGTAATCACACAGGGATTCACCCGGGGATACTGGTTATAGCCACAAGATGGACAGAGCATGGCATACTGGCTGGCGTGCTGCTGGGTGGCGTGACCGCATTTACTGCAAAAGCGGTGATTACGGCGCCATTCCAGTAACTGTACTGCACGGCTGGCCTGTTCAAACTGCGGTCTGCTCCAGACTTGCACCAGTTGCCGGATCGGGACCAGTTGATAACCTTCCGGCACCGGTTCGTCTTCTTTCAGATCACGTGCAATGATCTCGCCATTTTCCGAGAGGTCCAGATCATGCTGCAGTCTTGCGACCTGCGGTAACTGAAAATGCTCATCCACCAGTAATTGCTGCTGTCTGAAAATATAGGCTTTTGAATGCATGCTCATGACCATCCCCTGATTAAAAAAAATCCCATACAGAGGGATGTATGGGACAAAACTAAGGAAGCTTACATAGAGTAACTTCTCTTTAGATACTAGGCGCACGCTGCCTGAATTACAACCATAATAATTTGTATCTTTTTGATTAAAATCACATAATTTTCACAACAATTATGTATTCAGGAATAATGCGAAGCGAGTTTCACCAACTGGCTGTAGCATTATAGAGATGAACTCTCTGTTATTGCAGCAATCATGATTCCTGTGCAATGTCAGCAGATCATCTGGTCGGGCTGAATTGACTGAACATGCGGACTGATCTGTATTTTCACAAAAAATTGAACTGTCTGGCTTTAGACTAGGCTATCTTTGATCGGGTCTGGAAGGGCTATGCGTTTCGGTTTAATTCTGGGTGACCAGCTTCATCATCAGCTTGCTACGCTCAAAGCGCTGGATCGTACCCGGGATGTGATCCTGATGGCCGAAGTGGTTGAGGAAGCCACGTATGTCGCCCATCATCCGCAGAAAATTGCCCTGATTTTTAGCGCCATGCGTCATTTTGCCAAAGAGCTCAAGGCAGAAGGCTGGCGTGTACGTTACCATGCTTTTCAATCCGGCAGTCCGATTCGTAGCCTGCTGGATTTTGTGCAGGTACAGCAACAGCTGTTCCCCGTCACAGAACTGGTCATGACCCAATGCGGAGAATACCGCCTGCAGCAGCAGATTGAACAGCACTGGAGCCAGCAGCTGCAACTGCCGGTACAGTGCCTGAATGATGAGCGTTTTTTCTGCAGTCCGGAGCAGTTCCGGCACTGGGCCAGCCGTTACCAGACGCTGCGCATGGAATATTTTTATCGGGAAATGCGCAAGCAGACCGGCTACTTGATGCAAGGACAACAGCCGCTTGGACAACAGTGGAACTATGACAGTGCCAATCGCAAGGCCTGGTCAGGCAGTCCGCCATTGCCTCCAGCACTCCATTTTGAACGCGATCAGATTGATCTGGATGTACTGGAACTGGTTGAACGCGAGTTTTCCCGTCACCCCGGAAGCCTTAGCGATTTCCGCTGGGCCACCACACGCAGCAATGCCCTGCTTGCATTGGAGCATTTCATTGCCCACAGTTTGCCGCATTTTGGCGATTATCAGGATGCCATGGTTCAGGACGCAGACATGCTGTTTCACAGTCTGCTCTCGCCTTATCTGAACTGTGGACTGCTGCTGCCCCGAGAAGTCTGTAATGCGGCAGAAGCTGCCTACCATGCCGGTCATGCACCACTGAATGCAGTGGAAGGTTTTATCCGGCAGATTCTCGGCTGGCGCGAATATGTCCGCGGAATTTACTGGCTGTACATGCCGGAATATGCCAGCCGCAATGCACTACAGCACTCAGCACCGCTGCCACAATTTTACTGGACTGGCCGTACCCGGATGAACTGTATGGCGGAGTGTTTCGGTAATACCTTTCAGCATGCCTATGCACATCATATCCAGCGTTTGATGGTGACTGGCAATTTTGCCTTATTAACTGGTATAGACCCGCAGCAGATCAGCGAGTGGTATCTGGCAGTCTATGCCGATGCCTATGCATGGGTAGAACTGCCGAATACGCTGGGCATGGTGATGCATGCCGATGGCGGCTTGATGGCCAGCAAACCCTATGCCGCTTCGGGCAATTACATCCATAAGATGTCAGATTACTGCAAACACTGTAGCTACAATGTCAAAACCCGTACCGAGCCAGACAGCTGTCCGTTCAACAGCCTGTACTGGTATTTCATGATCCGGCACGAGGTGAAATTCCGTACCCATCCACGTATGGGTATGATCTATCGGCAGCTGGATAAACTTAAAGATCGGCAGCAGATCATTAGCCATGCCCAGCAGCTTCTTAGCCGGATTGATGAGTTATAAACGATGAAAAAACAGCATCTCCCTGAAAAAATATGTATCCACTGCTTACGCCCTTTTACCTGGCGCAAAAAATGGCAACGCTGCTGGGAGGAAGTACGATACTGTTCTGAACGATGTAAACGTGAGTCCAGACGGCGGCCAAAATCAAACGCTTAGAAACGCTTGTATTGCCGTGAACAATAGGCCCGGATCACATCGGGTGAACGCAGCTGCAGATGCTTGGTTTTTCGACCAGTCACGCGTTCACGCCACATTTTAAAGCTACTGGGTTTCATATTTTGCCGCATCAAGCGGATTACCGCCGCTTCATTCAAACCGAATTCACGTTGAATGGCTTCAAATGGGGTTCGATCTTCCCAAGCCATTTCAATAATCCGTGATAGGTCCGCTCCCACATATTCAATTACTCGACGCACCACAGGCCCCTGATTGTTTTCATTCTTTAAATAAAATTTAAGAGATAAGATTTAAATTTATCTCTCTGCGTGTCTTGGTCAGATGAAACTGGCCAAATTCATCCTAATCATAAAAAACTGGAGATGAATATTTTGTGATTTTTAGGGATTCTATTTTCTTTTAGTCCTGTATGGCTTTCGGGATCAACCTGTGCTCCAAGCACCTACTACCAAAGCCTATACCCCAGGTCGATGTTAATGACATCCCCTGTAGCAGACGGTATGCTGATGCTAAAAAACACCTTGGGGAAATTGTGCTCGAAATTATTGCTCAGCTCTGTGGCGGGATTGGTTTGTTCTTGATTGGCATGATTTTAATGACCGACAGCCTAAAAGATATGGCTGGTGAAACCTTAAGGGTATGGTTGACCAAATTTACCGGAACGCCGTTGAAATCACTCTGTTCCGGTATTGGCCTGACCCTGATTGTCCAGTCCTCTACAGCCACCACACTTGCGACGATCGGTTTTGTCGGAGCTGGAGTATTGAGTTTTACCCAGGCGATTGGAGTGATTATTGGCGCCAATATCGGAACAACCAGTACCGGCTGGATGGTGGCTTTGCTGGGGGTGAAGTTTTCTATCGCCACTTTTGCCTTACCCATGATTGCTGTAGGCGCGTTGCTCAAATTGTTAACGCATGGCCGTTTGGCATTATCCGGTTTTGTGCTTGCAGGTTTTGGCCTGATTTTCTTTGGGATTGAGCAATTACAGTTTGCGATGTCAGGTCTTGCTCAACAAGTTGATTTGTCCATTTTTCACTATGATTCATTTGGACAGAAGCTGTTTCTGGTCTGGATCGGACTGATCATGACGGTGTTGCTGCAGTCTTCCAGTGCCGCCATTACCGCGACTTTGGCTGCTTTAGCCAGTAGTGCGATTGACCTGCAGCAGGCCTTGTTCCTGGTGATCGGGCAAAATATCGGGACAGTTGCCACTGCAGTACTGGCCGTGATTGGCGGCTCAGTAAATGCCAAACGGACTGCAGCGGTGCATGTGATTTTTAACCTCATCAGTGCCGTATTTGCTTTCTTTTTGCTGATTCCCTTATTGAACTGGGCCTACCGTCATGTTCAATATATTGCGGCATGGGATGATGTCGTGATTGTGGCGGCATTCCATACCCTGTTTAGCCTGCTGGGCGCATGTATTTTTATGCCCTTGATCCATCCCTTTAATCAGCTCATATGCAAGTTTTTGCCTCAGAAAAAGTCCGGTGTGCTCGAAATTCTGGATGAATCCAATCTGGAGATGCCAAGCGTGGCCATCATTGCTGCAGAAAAAGTTGCCTATCAAATCCTGATGCAGATGTTTGAGATATTACGTCGTGCTTTTCAGGATGGGGTCAATTTGAGCCCAAAAGAATTACCGCAATTAGATGATGAAATCGAGCATCTTGAATTTTATTTAGAGAAAATTGTGGTGCCAGAGTATCAACAAGATAAACAGCGCTTGACCTCTTTATTACGCATGATGGTTTATATTCGGGTTCTGCGTAGTGATCTGGAAGGTGTTCCCTATGCACTGGCTATTCGCACCCAACCCCAGATTTATCAAGTGGCTTTAGATTTTTTAAATCTTCTCGAGCATTATGTTACCCGTCCGGATTTTTTAGAAAATGCTGAAAAGATTGAAAATTTCAAGCAGGAAGTCGCCAATCTTAAACAGTGGAGCGATGAGCATCGTGCTGCCTTACGTGAGGAAGTGATGCAATATGCCACATTGAACCGGTTGAGTGCAGCCAGAAGTTTAAAACTACTGGCTGCAAAACGCTGGCTCGACCGATTAATCGCCCATACCAAAAGATTATCCAAGGTGCTGGCCGAACGTTAACATCGAAAGCCGCCCTCTGCTTTTATATGTAGGTTTGAAAATCTTTATGCAACAAAGTTTCTCGCAATCAGAAATAATGTTTAAGGCCGCTCAACTGCTAATGCAACGCCCATTCCACCACCAATACATAAGGTCGCCAGTCCTTTTTTCTTTTCACTGCGTTGCATTTCATGTAACAGCGTGACTAGAATTCGGCAGCCTGAGGCTCCAATCGGATGGCCTAAGGCAATGGCACCGCCGTTGACATTGACCTTGTCCATATTCAGGCCCAGTTCTTTCGCAACCCCTAAAGCTTGTGCGGCAAAGGCTTCATTGGCTTCTATCAGATCAATCTCTTCCAAAGACCAGCTTGCTTTTTCCAGGGTCTTTCTCACAGCATTTACTGGACCAAGTCCCATCAATTCCGGTTCAATACCCGACATGCTATAAGCTTTAATTTTTGCGAGTGGCTGTAAACCGAGCTCTGCTGCTTTATCGGCACTCATCATCAATACGGCTGCTGCACCATCATTAATCCCCGATGCATTACCTGCAGTCACCGTCCCATCCTTTTTAAAGGCTGGGCGCAGCATGGCTAGGCTCTGTTCAGTAGTCTCGGCTTTGATATATTCATCACGGTCAAAAACGAACGGATCACCTTTACGTTGTGGCACTTGAACCGGCACAATTTCTGCGTCAAATTTCCCTTCCGCCTGTGCTTTGGCTGCACGCTGCTGAGATGATAGTGCCAAAGCATCCTGATCTTCACGGCTAATCGACAGTTTTTCCACAATATTCTCGGCGGTCATTCCCATGTGATACTGGTTATACACATCGGTCAGACCATCATAGACCATGCTGTCCACCAATTGCGCATTGCCCATCTTCTGTCCGTTACGCATCTGGATAATATGGGCACTTTGTGACATCGACTCCTGACCACCTGCCACGACAATATCGGCCTCACCAGTGGCAATGGCCTGTGCGGCCAGATGCACAGCGCGCAGTCCCGAACCACACACCACATTCAAGGTCGAAGCGGGTACTGAAACAGGAATACCCGCAGCAATTGCCGCCTGACGTGCCGGATTTTGTCCCACACCTGCAGTCAACACATTCCCCATAATGACCTGATCTACCTGTTCTGGCTGTATTCCGGCAGCGTCCAATACCGCAGCAATCACTACCTTTCCTAACTGTGGTGCACTGACGCTGGCCAGGCCACCCAAAAAACTTCCAATCGCAGTACGTTTTGCAGCAACAATTACAACTTCTTTCATTTTATTTTCCATTTTTACCTTAGGTCTTGCTGGATACTCCTGCCCCCATACGATTGGCCGGCAGTGAGAATGCTTAAATGCTAAAATAGACTGACCTGTACATAACTGCCTGGTGCAGCTTCCTTGACAGGATAGGTTGCACTGCCTAATGTACGCGCCGGAACCTGATCGCCGGTATAAGGTGCGATCCATTCCTGCCAGCGCAACCACCAGGATTCTGGATGGAACTGGGCATCTGCCAACCACTGTTTCGGATTTTCATAGGGACTATTATTGGTATAACAGCCATACTTGTTGCGGTTTGGCGGATTGACAATGCCTGCCACATGTCCAGATTCACCGAGGACCAACGTGCTTTCACCCCCCAGATAGGTAGATCCTTTAAAGCACGTATCCCATAGTGCAATATGATCTTCCTGTGTCGAGATAAAAAAGTTCGGTGTTTTCACTTTCGACAGATTCAAGCCCACACCATTCACCTTGATCTTATTCGGCTGAATCAGTTCATTATTCAAGTACAGATTGCGCACTAAGAAATTGTGCACATGTGCGGCAATGTTGGTGCCATCACTATTCCAGTACAAAATATCAAAGTCTGACGGATGTTTGCCCTTCAGGTAATTTTCAATGTAATAGTTCCAGTACAGGGTATTTTCACGTAACAGACTAAAGGTCACCGCCAACAGACGGCCATCAAAATAGCCCATCTGTTGGTTCAAAGTTTCAATCCCCTGAATGACTGGCTCATTAATAAAAGCACCCAAACTGCCTGGATTGTCAAAGTCCAACATGGTTGCCAGATAGGTCGCACTCTTGACGTGATTCTTCTGGCGTTTCGCCACATAATACGCCTGCGTCGCGGCAAGCACCGCTCCGCCGATACAGTAACCAATGGCATTGACTTCTTTTTCTCCGGTCATTTCCTCAATGACACGCATCGCCTCAACCGTACCGGACGTAATCAGGTCCTCAAAGCGCATGTCCTTTTGCTCAGCCCCCGGATTACGCCAGGACATTAAAAATACGCTGTGCCCTTGCTGACGTAACCAGTTCACAAAAGAATTCTGTTCACGTAAATCCAGAATATAGTATTTATTAATAAAGGGCGGGATAAGCAAAATAGGCGTCTGATATACAGTTTCAGTGGTCGCTTCGTACTGTAACAATTGAAAAACCGGATTTTCAAAGACTACAGCACCGGGAGTATAGGCCAGATCTTTTCCCAATCGGAAAGAGTCATTATTGACCATGCGTACGGACAGATATTTGCTACTGTTCATAATATCGTCATGGAAAATTTCCATGCCACGCACCAGGTTTTGCCCGTTTTCCTCTACAGTCTGGTGAATGACTTCCGGATTGGTCCACAAAAAATTGCCGGGTGAAAAGGCATTCACCATTTGCCGGGTAAAAAAGTGAATCCGCTGGCGGACTTTATCCGGAATGCCTTCCACCTCGTCGAGCATTTCTTGCACCAACTGACTGAAATGCAGATAAGACTGGGTCAAAAGATCATAATTCGGTTCTTGCCAAAGTGTATCTTTGAAACGGCGATCACCCGGTTCAGGTTTCACGAGCGGTTGGATATCCTTGTTCACACTGCGCAGCATGATATTCTGGTAAATCTGCATCTGACCGATCCACCATTTGCTCTGCATCTCGATCAAGCGTGCCGGATTTTTGGTTAATGCCTGAAAGAACAGGTTCATATCTTCACTGTTGACTTTGCTTAATGCATCATTGAGCGGATTATCGCCATAGTAAAATTCTTGCACTTTTTTCCAGATTTCTTCATGCACATCGAAAAAACGCTGGACGTTCTGATTAAACTGAAAAAGATTCTGCTGCATTGCACCACTCCGCATACTGGGTCATTCCTCACTTTCCTATCAGGAATGGAATCAAAAAACGGGGAAGTGATCTCCACTTCCCCGCTCGCTAGTCTTCAATCTTCATTAAAGTGTTAACCGTTATTTATTGTTCGGCATCGATTCGCTAACTAACTTGTCAAACTCGGCTTTAAATTCAGTGGCCAAGCTCGCCAGTTTTTGGCCATCATCAATCATTTGCTGGCTGAGTTTGCTCATGGTTTCCACTTGCTTCATGCCACAATTCATCATGCTTTGCATGTCTTTGACTTCACTGTTGGCAAACACTTGCGATAACGTAATATCGGCATAATGACGTGCAGCATTGAGTTGTAAATTGGTCAGATCTGCAAAGTTTTTTGCCACCAGACTGTTAAATTTTGCATAAGGTTCAAACATATTTTTGTACTGAGTGTTCATGTTTGCAAAGATATCACCGTATAGCATGTGGTATTACTCCATTGATTTATAGTGTTTAAAATTTAGTTATTGTTAAAATAAATGAAAAAAACTGGCTCAGTGAGCACAGGACTTATTGCATGTATAAACCGCCATTGATCGATAAGGTTTCACCCGTAATATAGGTGCCATACTCACCGACCAGATACATGACTGCCGCTGCAATTTCTTCAGGCTGGGCAAGACGCTGCAAAGGAATCTGGTCTTCAATACTTTTTACGACCTCTTCCCGCATGGCAGTCACCATCGGTGTTGCCGTATAGCCCGGGGCTACAACATTCACGCAAACATTGGAACGTGCACCTTCCTGAGCCAGAGCCTTGGTAAAACCGATCATGCCCGCTTTTGCGGCTGAATAATTCGCTTGACCAAACTGTCCTTTCAGACCATTGACCGAACTAATATTGACAATGCGTCCCTGCTTTTGCTCCAGCATTTGATTAAAGACTGGATGGGTCACGGTAAATAGTGTCTTTAAATTGGTATCGATTACCTGTGACCACTGTTCGAAGGACATTTTCTTAAATGTTGCATCGCGTGTGATGCCGGCATTATTCACCAACACATCTACGCGACCTTCAGCCTGTATCGCATCCTCGATTGCGCTCGTCGCATCAGCATGATGGGTCAGATCGGTTAAGACAAAACGGACATCTTCCTGTTGGAATCCCTCACTTTTTAACCACTGCTTTTCACGGTCTTCCTCTCGAGGCACAACCGTTGCAATCACTTTATAATTTGCCTTCACCAGCTGACGACAAATCTCACTACCAATACCACCGAGTGCCCCTGTCACAAATGCGACTTTTCTTTCGGACATATCTTTACCTTTAGCAAATCGAAAAAATGGTTGAGTGAATTCACAAAGATTCTTTGGAATCTGGACTTAAATTAACCCTTTCTATGTTAAGGCTCGATTACAGGCGATCGATTTTTTATGAGCAAATGTAAATGGCTCTAGGTTTGAGTCACTGCAAAAAAGAAAAATTAAATAAATAATGCAAAAAAAATCACTAAAAAATATAAATAACATACACTTAAATAATATATAAGGTATAATTTAACAAATTTGTAATGTAATGTCCGCAGAATGTTAAAGTTGAATAGAATTCAATTTTAGCCTTTTATTAATACAATAATTTTCTTATTTCATGTACTGAAAATCAGTTTGTCTCATTTAAGGGTTTTATGAATGTTTATTCAATTGATTTGAACCTTGTTATCTAATGATATAAGAGCCATAAATGACTGCTTTAAGTGTGCCTTCAAATTCTTCCATACATACATTAAAAACTTATATTAATCGGGACCTTTCCTTACTTGAATTTCATAAGCGAGTATTGGCACAGGCGAAAGATACTGAATATCCTTTACTTGAACGACTCAATTTTTTAATTATTTTTTCACGAAATCTAGATGAATTTTTTGAAATACGTGTCTCGAGTTTGATACAGCAATTTGAGCTGTCCAGCCATAATAAGACCCGTCCAGATAATTTATTCATCTCAGAAATACTGACGACGATTTCTAAGCTTGCACATGAGGCCGTTGAGGAACAGTATAAAATTCTGAACTATAATATCCTGCCACAACTGCAAGGCAATGGAGTTAATTTTATTCAGCATGGTGATATCCTTCAAAAACATAAAGCATGGATTAAAGATTATTTTCATCATGAAGTTCAACCTGTTGTAACCCCCATCAGTCTAGACCCCGCACACCCTTTTCCTCGTTTAGCCAATAAAAGCTTAAACTTTATTGTCACTTTGGAAGGCAACGATGCCTTTGGACGAAAAATTGATTTAGCGATTGTTCCTGCCCCTCGATCATTGCCAAGATTAGTTAAATTACCCACGCATGTTTCTGGTGAGGCTGAGCACTACATTTTACTTTCCGCGATCATTCAGCAACATATTCATGAATTATTTCCAGGAGTGACCACAACCGGGTGTTATCAATTCCGGGTAACGCGAAATGCTGACCTCACCGTATCAGAGGATGTGGAAGATTTAGCAATCGCTTTAAAAGGGGAACTTTCATCTCGACGTTTTGGTCGCGCTGTCAGACTCGAAGTGAATAAAGCGTGTCCAGAGATGATTACTGATTATTTACTCGAACAATTTGATCTTGATCAAGACCAGCTCTATCTGGTGAATGGCCCTGTTAACCTGGCCCGCTTTATATCGAACTTTAATTTGCCAGAGTTACGTTTCCCTCCCTATGTACAAAAATTGCCAAAAGCGTTGTATGGCAACAAATCCATATTTAAGGTATTAAAAACCGAAGATGTTTTATTACACCACCCTTTTCATTCTTTCGCTCCGGTCATTAAGTTGCTGAAAGAGGCAGCGCGTGATCCACATGTGTTGGCCATAAAACAAACCCTTTATCGCAGCGGTGTAGATTCTGAAATTGTGCAAGTCCTTGCTGAAGCAGCACGGAATGGCAAGGAAGTCACAGCAGTGATTGAATTACGTGCTCGCTTTGATGAAGAGTCAAATATCGAAGTTGCCAATCTGCTACAACTACAAGAAGCTGGGGCGGTTGTTGTATATGGGATTGTCGGCTATAAAACTCATGCCAAAATGATTCTGATTGTGCGTCGTGAAATAGACAAAATTAAACGTTATGTTCATTTAGGCACAGGGAACTATCATGCAACCAATGCCAAAATCTATACCGATTACGGCTTACTCACCAGTGATGCTTATATTTGTGAAGATGTCCATAAAATCTTTCAAGAATTAACCGGTATGGGAAAAACCATAAAACTGGAAAAACTGTTTCACGCGCCATTTACCCTGCATTCACAATTGCTTGAACTCATACAGCAGGAAATTAAAAACAGTAAGGCAGGAAAAAAGCGCAAATCATTATTAAGGTCAATGCATTAACTGAACCGCAACTGATTCATGAACTGTATAAAGCATCCCAAGCGGGTGTACAGATCGATTTAATCGTTCGCTCAATTTGTTGCTTACGACCACAAGTTGCAGGGCTTTCCGACAATATTCGTGTACGATCAATCGTCGGACGTTATCTAGAACATACCAGAGTGTATTATTTTTATAATGATAGTGACAGCAAACTGTATTGCGCCAGTGCGGATTGGATGGGACGTAATTTATTTTCTCGCATCGAAACCTGTTTCCCGATCGAGAATAAAAAAATTCGCAAACAAATTCTTGAAGATGGATTGAATAATTATCTCAAAGATAATCGGCGTGCATGGGAATTACAAGCCGATGGAACCTGGATCCAATGCCAGCCGAGTAATGGACAGGCAGTGTACATTGCCCAGCAACAATTAATGAATCAGATTTTTTAACGGAAATTTGCAAGTTATTGTATAAACGACAATCACTTGCAATGATTTAAATTCATTTTAACCAAATTGTAACAATCAAATCCTAAAGTAAAAATCAAGAGGGAATGAGTCAGTTACATGAACGATATCAGTGTTAAAAAAATCAACAAATTAATTGAACAGTTTGAACAGGCAGGCAATAAAACGCAAGCGCTTGAAATAGGCTATAAAACGTATGCTATGCTTATGTCTGATCAGAAATTTGCAGATAAAGTCACCAAATCGGCAGAAAATGCCGAAGAGCGACTTTATAAAAAAATAAAAATCAAACTTATTCCTGAAAAACATCATTTTAAAGTAAAGTAAAAAATGCAAAATATTTAATGAGACTTTAAATAATGTTGTGTAATTGCTCTTGATCAATTGCCCGATATAACCTGACAGATACAATAAAAATAGCACACTGTCAGGATCAGCTTTGAGCGAGCACATGCTTTAAATACCACAGGTGTGCTAACGATAAAATATTCTTCCCACTCAATCAGTTCATAACCATCAGCATATTATTTTCCATCCGGCAAGATTTGCATTTTGCTGATTTTTGCTGGAAAAGCAGGTCTAGGTATGCTCTCGGTCGATTTTATCCAGAGTCGTACCGTAAGCCTGATGTACTCCCTGCGCTCAAGTTGCAGCCGAAGTACGATTTTCTAACTGGCTGACGGCATCATCGACACTTTGTGCATCATAACTAGCGCGTGGGAATAATGGACTATTCACATACAATAAAGTTTGTGCCACTGAACGGCGTACGCGCGCCAATTTCAGCTCAATCCCCTCCTCTTGCAAATGTTCCGCCAGCAATAACAAGGCTTCAATACTGGTACTATCCAGGCTTGGACATTCTTCAAGATTTAAAATCACATACTGATAATTTTGCTCAGAAACCTTCTTTAGAATCGCATGACAGATTTTTTCTGCATTGGCAAAAAACAGTGGATGATCAGGTCGTGCAATTAAAATAGCATCCGGTGCTACGGCTTCAGGAAAACGGTTGATGTCAACAAAATCATGCCCGCCATTGAGACGTCCAAGCCAGGCAATGCGAGGGACAGCGTAGCTTTTCAATAACATTAAAACGCTCACCAGCACCGCAATCAGCAACCCATTGAGCACACCAAAAATAATCACTGCCCAAATTGCAACAATCGACAGCAAGCGATCTTTATGCCAGATAAAATACTGTTTAAATGGGGCAAAACGAATATGTCCACTGACTGCATATATCACAATACCCGCCAAAACAGGCTCAGGAATATTGGCGATATACTGGCGAAAAAACAGCAAAAAAATCACCACGGCCAGCGCTGCAACCCAGGCTGATTTTTTGCTCTTTGCCCCTGCAGACTCATTGGCTGAAGTTGCTGAATAGCCTGCGCCAACCGCCATTCCCTTAAACAGTCCTGAGCAGATATTGCTCACGCCCAATGCAATCAGGTCACGGTTTGGCTGGATTGCATCATGGTATTTTAGTGCCGAGGTACGAATGGAAGCATAAGATTCGGCATAAATAATCAGTGCAACGGCCATTGAAAGTTCTACCAGTTGCAACCAGCTATTCATACTCAACTGAGGCAAGTGAATACTCGGTAAAACCAGCTCAAAATGCCCAACAGAACGGACTTCCCATGCCTGGGTATAGCCCATCGCATTGAAACTGATACCTAAAATAATCAGCAATAAAGCCACTGGAATGGTTTTATAGCGCTGGGTGAAGTGTAAGGTGAAAAAGACACCGAGTCCCATGCTTAAGGCATGCCAGTTCCAGCTTGAATAGGCTTGCAACATTTCCCACAACTGGCGGAAAAAATCACTGTGTACGGGATGTACCTGTAATACTGAAGGAAGCTGTTTCACCACAATGCTGAGTGCCAGGCCAAAGGAAAAACCCTTCAGCACAGGCTTGGCAATAAAATGAGTCACATCTCCAAGCTTAAACAACCCCGCGATGACCAGTAAAATGCCCGACAGAAATACCAGTGCATAGGCCAGACCTGCCCGTTCCGGTGAAGAAAACATGACCATGGTTGCCAGACCTGAACTCATGACTGCGGCAGATGACGAGGTCGCAGAGACAATCGCAAAACGGCTATTCCCGATCAGACCATACAGCACTAAACCCAGCACCAGTGCCACCAGACCACTTTGCGGTGGCAACCCGACCATATTGGAATAGGCGACCGCTTCAGGCAGCAGTAATCCTGCAATAGATAAACCTGCAATCACATCAAAAATCGGGAGTTTTTTAGCAGCCGTCATACACTAGCCAAATCTTGTACAGTCAGTGAAAGCATCTGGCAAGGAATGAGGGCATCTTCATCCTGCAGATACAACGGGTAAAGTGGTGATCACCATCGGCGATAATTAATTGATGCCGTCCTAAATCACGTGCCACATGAAAAATATCTTTGGCTTTAAACGGAAGGATGGTTTCTGCTTGTAACCGGTTCAGCAGTTTTTCAACCGGTGAAGGAGGATGCAACAATAAACATAAATCAGAACTCGCGGCATGATAATCCTGCGCTTCTGGCTGATCCCCCCATACAGTTGAATGTTTAGGTTTTTTATGATTGCTATCCATGTTTTCAGGTTTTTTACGATGCCCATCAATCCTTTGACAGCATAACAAATCAGTTGAATAAAAGTCTGTAAAAAAGTGGTTTTAATTAAAGCATGGCTAGCTGATAAATCTGATCTTTTTCTTCTTGACCAAGATGAATGTAGTTGATTGTACAACTTTGACTTTGGCCGGTTGGAAGCAAAATGTTGGCTCATCTTGCTTCCTCCCAGTAAATTATGCTCTGTTGCACTTCATTTCAGAGTCTAAGATATTTAAGAGATATTAAAGACTGGATAAATCGGTTTCTGCTGCATTTTTTACCGTCACTGTGGAATGGTGAGTATTGAACTTGTCACGTTTCATAAAACATGTACAGAAGATTGCAAATATAGCCATGCCTACAATGTAGGCAATAATCAAATGAGGACTCCCCCCACCCACACTCAAAAGCTTGGTTGCAATCAGGGGAGCTAATCCTCCGCCAATGACTCCGGCAAACTGCACAGAAATTGAAATGCCGCTATAGCGAATTTCAGTCGGAAACTGTCGGGCAAACAACTGGGATTGCGGTGCATACATCAGCGGGAAAACCACACCAATCGCCAATACGATTGCCGTCCAGACCAATAGCGGATCTTTTGTGTCCAACATACTAAAAAATGGATAGCAATAAAGTGCAAGGACCAGCAGACCAAACATAAACATATTTCTTTGACCCACCTTATCTGAAAGATGTCCAAATAAAGGCGTCATAATCATAATCAAGCCACCTCCACAAATCGTGGCAAACAGAATGTCTTGACGGGGAATCCCCAGTTTTGTGGTGGTATAGGCCAGTGCGAAAGTGGATGCAATATAGAACCATGCATTCTCGGCGGCACGAGCAAAAATAATGGTTAAAAGCTCTCGAGGATGGTTTTTGAAAACTTGTAAAGCCGGTACTTTAATCTCTTGCGCCTGGTCTTTCACTTTTTCAAAATCGGGGGATTCTGGCACTTTGACCCGTATGTACCAGCCAACGCCCAGTAAGACAATACTGGCAAGGAATGGAATTCGCCACCCCCAACTGAATAGACTGGCTTCTGGCAGCATGGACACCAACCCCAGAGCAATTGATGCGAGCATCAGGCCGCCACCCGCACTGGCCTGAGGTAAGCTGCCCCAAAACCCTTTGCCTCCTTCAGGTGCATGCTCAACTGCCATTAAAACGGCACCGCCCCATTCTCCTCCCATGGCCATGCCCTGAATAAAACGCAGAATGACCAGACACACGGTCGCCCAATAGCCGATACTTTCATAGGTCGGCAATAAACCAATAAGCACGGTGGGAATACCCATCATAATCAGGGTAGTCAACAACATGGCTTTACGGCCAATTTTGTCTCCAAAATGACCAAACACAATGCCTCCCAGAGGCCGACCAATAAAGCCAACGGCATAAGTGGCAAATGCAGCCATTACACCCATCAATGGATCTAGATGAGGAAAAAAGAGTTTATTGAAAATTAATGCGGCCGCGGCACCGTAAATAAAAAAATCGTACCATTCAATGGTGGTACCTACCATACTGGATATACCGGCCAAACGGTGTGAAGGCTTTTTAGCTTGAACATGTAATTCTTGTACAGGTTTCATATCTATCCCTCTTATATTTTTTTGAGCTGTGTCATCCGTGACCCGCTTTGTTATTTAAAATAAACTTCGATTATTTATAACAAAGCGAATCTATATGTTGCCTGGTCCAGACGGGCCAGCATTTTTCCAGCGTTTTTTCAAATTCTGCATTGTCTGTTTGCCACTGCGGATTTTTGTCTTTATCAATGATCAGTGCCCGTACACCTTCGATAAAATCACCCTGATCTAACCAGATATCCTGCAAATCCCGTTCTAACTGCATGCATTTTTCCAGCGACAGGTTCTGACCGGTCTGCTGCAATTTCAGACTGACCTGTTTTGCCATCAGCGGACGTTGCTGCAAGATCGCCAGCATTTTCTTGGCCCAGTCCTGATTGAGGGCATCGCTGGCATGGGCCAGACTGTGTTCAATTTCATCCAGATGCGGATAGGAAAAATGCTGGTTAATCAGGTCGATACGTTTTTGTAATTCGCTTTCTTGCGGATGGGTGATAAACGTACTGATGATTTTGCGGATTTCCACCGGGTTTAAAATAGGCGCAGCGCTCAATGCCGCTTCTAACTCAGCAAAACGTTCACCCGGGACATGATAGTCGACCAGATCCAGATAAAGTGCATCACTGCTGCTGATCTGTTCACCGGTCAGTGCCATATAAACCCCTACTTCATCCAGTCGGGATAGGAAATGGGTCGCACCGACATCAGGGAAAAAGCCAATCGCGGTTTCTGGCATGGCAAAACGGGATTTTTCACTGGTGACCTGGATATGACAGGCTTGCGCCAGTCCAAAGCCGCCACCCAGTACATAGCCATCCATCATCACAATCACGGGTTTGGGGAACTGACGTAATGTGCTCAGCATGGCATATTCGGTGGCGAAAAAATCCTGGTAGCGGGTATTTCCGGCCTGATAGCTGTCATACAGATAACGGATATCGCCTCCGGCACAGAACGCTTTCGGACTGTTGGAATTGATCAGCACGGCTTGCACCTGCGGGTCATGTCGCCATTGATCGAGTTGGGCCTGAATGCCCTGAATCATCGGCAGGGTTAAGGCATTTAAATGGCTGGTGCGGTCCAGGCTAATAATGCCCAGACCTCCTGTGACCCGAATCGCTAAGTTATTTTCATCGCTCATTATTTTTTCCTATTATGATTTTTATTGGTGGGTAAATTGGGCTGGACGTTTTTCCACAAAGGCCTGCATGCCTTCTTTCTGGTCAGCACCGGCAAAAATGGAATGGAAAACCCGACGTTCAAAGCGCAGACCTTCGGCCAGGCTGACTTCAAAGGCGCGGTTAATCGACTCTTTAATCATCATCACTGCCGGCAAGGATTTCTCGGCAATCTTTTCCGCGGCTTGCAGGGTTTGCTCTAGCAGTTCTTCCTTGGCAAATACCCGTGCCACCAGACCGCTTTGCTCGGCTTCCTGTGCACCCATTTGCCGTGCAGTCAGGCACATTTCCATGGCTTTGGCCTTACCGATGGCCAGGGTTAACCGCTGGGTCCCGCCAATGCCGGGCAAAACACCCAAGGTAACTTCAGGCAGACCAAATTTTGCATTGTCGGCGCAATAAATAAAGTCGCACATTAAGGCCAACTCGCAACCACCGCCCAAGGCATAGCCACTCACCGCGGCAATCAAAGGCTTACGGCGCTGGGCAATCCGGTCGGCCAGACTGAAAAAATCATCCAGATAAATTTGCGGAAAAGTTAAATCTGCCATTTCCTTAATATCGGCACCAGCAGCAAAAGCTTTTTCCGAACCGGTAATCACGATACAGCCGATGGCCGGGTCTTTTTCCAGCTGATCCAGGGCCTGATTGACCTCGACAATCAGCTGGTTATTCAGTGCATTCAACGCCTGAGGACGGTTTAAGGTAATCAGTCCGATACCGTTACGTTGTTCGAGTAAAATGGTTTGCCATTGCATGATAAAAATCCTTTGTAATTTCTTATAAACTGCGTGCAATCACCAGACGCTGAATATCGCTGGTACCTTCATAGATCTGACAAATCCGCGCATCGCGATAAATGCGTTCAATCGGGAAATCTTTCAGATAGCCATAGCCACCAAAAATCTGTAAGGCTTTGGAGCAGACACGTTCTGCCATTTCCGAAGCAAAGAGCTTGGCCATGGAGGCTTCAGTCAAACAGCTTTCACCAGCTTCCTTTTTACGTGCGGCAAAATGAACCAGTTGACGTGCGGCTTCAATTTCGGTGGCCATACTGGCCAGCCTGAATGCAATCGCCTGCTGCTCAAAAATCGGCTTGCCAAAAGCCACGCGGTCATGTGCATATTTGCTGGCTTCTTCTAAAGCGGCACGGGCCAAACCGACGGCTTGTGCGGCAATGCCGATGCGCCCACCTTCCAGATTGGCCAGAGCGATTTTCAGGCCTTCACCTTCTGCCCCAAGTCTTAAACTTTCATGAATGCGTACATCGGTTAAGGCAATCTGACAGGTATCGGAAGCGTGCAGGCCCAGTTTTTCTTCCACCCGAATCACTTCATAACCTGGGGTATCACGCGGCACTAAAAAGGCGCTCATGCCTTTTTTGCCCGCAGCCGGATCGGTCACGGCAAAGACAATAATCATCCCGGCATTATTCCCGGAGGTAATAAACTGTTTGGCACCATTGATGATGTAGTGATCGCCGTCCTTGACCGCACGGGTTTTAATCGCGGCAGCATCCGAGCCAGTATGCGGCTCGGTCAGGGCAAAGGCACCAATCATTTGCCCTTGGGCCAAAGGTTTTAAAAACTGCTGCTTTTGCTGCTCTGTCCCGAACTTGAGAATCGGCACGCAACCGACCGAGTTGTGCACACTCATAATGGCAGAGGTGGCGCCATCGGCTGCGGCGATTTCTTCCAAGGCCAGCACATAGGCCAGTGTGCCTGTGCCTGAACCGCCCCATTCTTCTGGAATCAGCATGCCCAGAAAACCCAGTTCTCCCATCTGGCCCAATGCATCTTTGGGAAAAATGCCTTTTTGATCCCATTCACCGGCATGCGGTTTAATCTGTTCCTGGGCAAAGCTCTTGGCCATGTCCTGAATCAGTTGTTGTTCTTCCGTAAATTGCATCGATTCTTCCTTCAATCTCTTTAATTCGATCTTTTATTCAATCTGCTGACTTTGACTGATTTAAGCAGTCTTGGCCTGCTGCTTGTTGATTTCCTGATTGCGCAGTAAAAAGCGCTGAATCTTGCCACTTGGGGTTTTTGGCAATTCAGTGACGAACTCGATCAGGCGCGGATAGGCATGCGCAGACAGACGCTTTTTCACAAACTGTCCCAGTTCCTGTTGCAGCTCGGCAGTTGCAGGAGAATGGCTGGCCAGAACCACAAAAGCTTTAATGATTTCGGTCCGCTCTGGATCGGGTACGCCAATCACCGCCGCTTCGATCACCGCGTCATGCTCCAGCAAGGCACTTTCGACATCAAAGGGTCCGACCCGATAGCCTGACGTTGTAATGACATCATCACTACGCCCGACAAAGCTCATACTGCCATCGGCATGAATTTCCGCAGTATCACCAGTTAAATAGTAGTGTCCGACAAAAGGCGATTTACGGCTTTCTTCATAGCCCGAGAACCACATCATTGGCGACTGGCTGATATCCACCGCCAGAATACCCGGCGTGTCAAAAGCCAATTCCTGACCTTGATCATCAACCACTGCAATTTTATAACCCGGGCTGGCAAAACCTGCCGAACCTGAACGCACCGGATGTTCCAGCGCATGATGGTTACACACCACCATGCCGACTTCAGTCTGGCCATAATGGTCATAAATCGGCACATCCAGCACTTCTTTAAACCAGCGGATCACTTCCGGATTTAACGGTTCTCCGGCACTACTGACCACGCGCAACTTGCCGCACAGCTGTGCCATCTGGGCAGAGTCCGCTGCCATCATCATGCGGTAAGCGGTCGGTGCACCGGCCAGATTGGTGATGCCATATTCCTGGACAATGTCGCAGACACTTTCAGCATTAAAACTGCCTTCATAAAACAGGGTCGAGTGTCCGAGCAGTAAAGGCCCGGTAATCGCATAGTACAAACCATAGGCCCAGCCCGGATCGGCAATATTCCAGAAAGCATCATCCTCTGTTAAGCCGATGGCATTGTGCATATAGCCGGCAAAAGCAATCAGCGCTTTCAGCGGAACTTTTAACGGTTTGGCCGGGCCGGTGGTGCCGGAGGTAAACATCAGTAAAAATGGCTCATCCATACCGAGCATTTCCGGTTCACAGTGTTCCGCTTGCCGGTTCAGCACCCTCCAGAAGCTGAGATCCTGGGGATAGACTTCGGCCTGCAGTTCAGCCTGTACCGTCACAATCGGGGGGCAGTGGCTGATCTCGGATAATTTCTCCCGATTGGCCAGGTCTGTGACCACCAGCTTGCTTTGCGCCAGCTGGATGCGATGTTCAATGGCTTTGGGACCAAAGGCGGTAAATAAAGGTTGATAGACTGCACCAATGCGCCAGGTCGCCAGAATGGTGATGATCAGCTCAGGCGTGCGCGGCAACAAGCCGGAAACGCGGTCGCCTTTAGCAATGCCCTGTGACTTTAAAAAGTTGGCAAACTGACTGGAATACTTCTTCAGTTCGCGAAAGCTGTATTGTTCTTTGCGGCCATCTTTGCCATACCAGTACAAGGCAATCGCATCGGAATCGGCATGCCGGTCACAGCATTCATAACAGGCATTCACCGCCTGCATTGAACCGGACAAATACTGCTTTGCCACCGCATCTAAATCAAAATTTTCAACCGTTTTTTGATAATCTAACATGTTCAACCTCAGCCTGAATTTATCGTTATTACTGACAAAGTATTGTTGATGAAGCGAATCCTTGCTCCATTGGATCATTAAGTTTTTAAGCTGGTGTGGTGTATTGATGCATGATGCTGGAGAAATCCAGATGGGCATGACCGTCCTGACACAGCTGTTGATAGAGTTTTTGTACCATGCTGCCCAAAACCACCGGCTGCTCGGCCTGCTCTGCCGCATCGACCGCCAGACCCAGATCTTTCAGCATCAGTTGTGCGGCAAAACCGTCGGTATACCCCCGTGATGATGGTGCATTGGCACAGATATCCGGCCAGGGATTATAGATTTCAGAACTCCAGCAACGTCCGGTGGAGCTGTTGATCACGCCAGCCAGCGCCTGCGGATCAATGCCCAGCTTGGCCCCGAGCGCCATCCCTTCTGCAACGGCGGTCATGGAAATGCCCAGAATCAGGTTATTACAGATTTTGGCGACCTGTCCTGTTCCGACAGCACCACAATGCACCAGATTTTTGCCCATACAGCTCAGGACCGGCTTGACGGCTTCAAAGGTGGCATCATCTGCACCGACCATAAAGGTCAAAGTGCCATCTTTGGCCCCTAATGTGCCGCCGGATACCGGTGCATCACAGACGCGAACGTGTTTGACCTGCGCTGCTGCGGCAATCTCCTGAATAGTTTGCGGGTCGATGGTGCTACTGTCGATACACAGGCTGCCGGCTTGAAGCACATCCAGAATGCCATGTTCACCTAAATAAACCTCACGGACATGCTTGGCTGCGGGCAACATGCTCACGACCACATCGGCCTGCTTGGCGGCAGCTTGCGGACTGTCACAGACAATGCCACCGGCTGCTGCAAACTGCTGTAGCGCTGTTTCACTCAGGTCATAACCCAACACCTGATGTCCCGACTTGAGCAGGTTTTGTGCCATCGAGCCGCCCATATTACCTAGACCAATAAATGCAATTTTCATGCTGATGCCCCTTAACGCAGACTGATGGTGGTATTCACACCAGTGGTTTCCTGGTCATCTTCAAACCAGCGGCTGGTAATGGTTTTGGTGTGGGTATAGAACTGCACTGCCTGTTTGCCATATGGGCCCAAATCGCCGAGTTTGGAACCGCGTGAACCGGTAAAACTGAAGAATGGCACCGGTACTGGAATTGGGATATTAATACCGACCTGACCGATATCAATCTGGTTCTGGAAGGTGCGCGCCGTATTGCCATTTTGGGTAAACAGTCCCACGCCATTACCGAATGGATTGGCATTAATCAGTGCAATCGCCTGTTCCAAAGTATCGACATGCATGATCGCCAGTACCGGACCAAACACTTCTTCCTTGTAAATGCGCATCTCGGTCGTGACCTGGTTAAAAATCGTGGGACCGACAAAATTACCTTGTTCATATCCTGGAACCTGTACCTCCCGGCCATCCAGCAGCAGTTCGGCGCCCTGTTCAACCCCGCTGTTAATCAGGTCCAGTACGCGTGCCTTGGCACGGGTTGAAATCACCGGTCCAACATCGGTATTGGGTTCATGTCCGGCATTGACTTTCAAAGTTCTGGTTTTGTTGACCAGTTCATCGACCCAGTGCTTGGTTTCACCAACCATCACGGCCACCGAAAGTGCCATGCAACGCTGTCCCGCTGCACCAAAGGCTGCACCGACCAAGGCATTCAGGGTCTGTTCTTTATTGGCATCCGGCATCACCACCACGTGGTTTTTGGCGCCCATCATCGACTGCACACGTTTGCCATGCTGGCCTGCCAGGTTATACACATGCGTACCGACTGCGGTTGAACCGACAAAAGAAATCGCCTTGATGTCGCGATGGGTACACAGCAGATCGACCACTTCTTTACCACCATGCACCACATTCAGCACACCTGCCGGTATACCGGCCTGAATCGCCAGTTCCACCAGCATCATGGTCGAGAGGGGGTCTTGTTCCGAAGGTTTCAAAACAAAAGTATTACCGCAAACAATGGCCATCGGGAACATCCACAGTGGAATCATTGCCGGGAAGTTAAACGGGGTAATCCCTGCACAGACACCCAGTGGTTGCTGCAAGGTGTAGGTATCGACCCCACGTGCCACGCCTTCAATATACTCGCCCATTTGCAGCGTACCGATAGAACAGGCATGTTCCACCACTTCCAGACCACGCTGGATATCACCTTCGGCATCGGCCAGGGTTTTGCCCTGTTCCGCTGTTAATACCTGGGCAATGCTTTTTAAATTACTGCGGATCAGGTCCTGCAGTTTCAGCATAATGCGCATACGAGCCTGAATTGGGGTCTGGCGCCAGCTGGCCAAGGCATTTTGCGCAGCCGCAATCGCAGCATTGACTTCTTCAGGGGTTGCGAATGGGACCTGACCCAAAACTTCCTGAGTCGCAGGATTGACAATATCTTGCCAATGGCTGGTTTTGGATTCGACAAATTCACCATTAATCAATAATTTGGCCGTGGTGAATCCGGTACTTTGCTGTGGATGATGAATAGCGTTCATGGTCGCTCCGTGCTGGTTTGTTATTGTCGTTGTCTCTGCCTTTACTGGCTTTTTTTAACGTATTTTTTTACGCTGTTTCAGCAGACTAACAAAGAACACTTTGACCACCAATAGAAATTGATGCACGATGGTTGTGCAAATATGCACAGGATTTAACAGGATGTTAAATAGAAGATGAAAGTAGATTGGGATCATTTACGCTTTTTTTTGGTTTTGGCGCGTGCTAAAACGCTCACCAACGCAGCCCGCCTGATCGGGGTCGAACACAGCACCGTGGCACGGCGCATTCAGGCACTGGAAAACACCCTTGGTACGCAGCTGTTTAAGCGCGAAGCAACAGGTTATGAGCTGACTTCGGAAGGTCTGGCACTGGTACCGCGTGTGGAACAGATGGAACAGTCTTTTATCCAGATTGACAAGCGCCATGACCCCTTGCAAGGTCGGGTGCGTATCGGCGCGCCGGAAGGCTTCGGCACGGCATTTCTGGCAGGTCTGCTGGCAGAATTTTCCCAGCATTATCCGTTGCTGACCATTGACCTGATTCCGGTGCCGAAAACCATCAAGCTCTCGCATCGTGAAGCGGATATCGTCATTTCCATCGACCGGCCCAAATCCGGACCGTATATCATTACCCGGCTGTCCAATTACTGTCTAAAGCTGTATGGCAGTAAACATTATTTACAACAAAATCCGCCCATTCAAAAACTGGAGGATCTGAAACAGCACCGTTTTGTCGATTATATTGATGATCTGGTTTATAGCGCGGCGCTGTATTCGCTGGAACGTCTGCCCCTGCAAGTCAGCGCCTGTTTTCGCAGTAACAGTATTCTGGCGCAGGAAATTGCAGTTCGGGCCGGTGCCGGACTGGCCATTTTGCCGCGATTTCTGGTGCATGATAAAAGCGAACTGGAAGAAGTTCTGGGCGATCAGCTGAGCTTTACCCATACTTTCTGGATGCTCACCCTGGTTGATTTACAACATGAGCCGAGAATTAAGTTGGTATGGGATTTTTTGCGTAAACAGGCCGATGTTCAGCAAGGACTGTTAATGGGCAGATAAATCACAGCTTGCATCAATTTCAATAACAACATCCCGATACAGCAAATGAACGGATCACAACAATCTACATGCCCGCGAATTGTTAAATTAACTTGCGATGATGCATATAAACGTTAAAAAAGACAGGAAAATAATATGAACATTCTGATGGTTTTGACTTCACATGACACGTTGGGCACGACCGGTAAGAAAACCGGCTTCTGGCTGGAAGAACTCGCTGCGCCTTACTACACCTTTGTGGATGCCGGTGCAGAAGTCACCTTGGCCTCTCCAAAAGGCGGCCAGCCCCCGTTAGATCCGAAAAGTAATGAAAAAGATGCCCAAACCGAAACTACCCGGCGTTTTGAAGCAGATTCATCGGCCATGCAAGCCTTGGCGAATACCCGGAAACTAAGTGAAATCTCTATTGCCGATTTTGATGCGGTATTTTATCCGGGTGGTCATGGTCCACTATGGGATCTGGCCGAAGACCAGACCTCGATTTCCCTGATTGAGCAAACCCTGCAAGCGAATAAACCGGTGGCCTTGGTGTGTCATGCACCCGGTGTACTCCGTCATGTAAAAAGCACTGATGACCAGCCTATTGTAAAAGGCAAATCAGTGACAGGTTTTAGCAATACTGAAGAAGCAGCGGTTGGCCTGACCGAAATTGTTCCCTTTCTGGTCGAAGACATGCTCCGGGAAAATGGCGGGCATTATTCTAAAGCTGAGGATTGGCAGGTGCATGTACAGCAAGACGGCTTGCTGATTACCGGACAAAACCCGGCTTCTTCTGCCGCAACCGCAGAAGCACTGCTAAAATTACTCCAATAGAGTCAAGTCAGGTGTAGAAACAAGCTCTTATCAATATGTCGTTTTGAGGGGAGATGCAGAGGATCTGTTCAGATTCATCAAAATAGCATATGCAGCAACCGGATCAGTAAACCTGCTCAAGAAGTGGTCGGTTAAGTTTTAAGATACAGCCAAAAAAAGTGCGCTTGATGAAGCGCACTTTTAGCATGAGGAAATCGTATCAAGATCAATACCAGGAAGCCCCAATCAGCAGGTCTTTTGTGATTTGTCCAGCTGTTATTGCATGAGCTCCATTCTATGCTCGGCAGGACTGCCAGCCCTCCATTGCCCCGTATCCAATCAGCTGGAAAACTCTTTAAAGGCATCCAGTGCATTTGCAGCATACATCAATGACGGTCCACCGCCCATATATACTGCAACACCTAACAGTTCTTCCAGTTCTTGCAGGGTCATCCCCATTTTGACCAAGGTTCTGACATGAAAACCGATACAACCATCACAACGCGATGCGACACCAATTCCCAAAGCAATCATTTCCTTGGTTTTGGGATCAATCACGCCGTCACGCATAGCCGTCTGGGACAACTGATTAAAACTTTTCATTAAATCAGGTGAATCCTGAGTTAAAGTTTTTAAACTGCCTGAAATGTTCTGGGTTAATTCTTTGTATTTCATTACTGCCTCTCACATTAAACAATCAACAATACGGTTTTTCATCTATTTAACGGCTTATTTTTCTACCGGATAGCCCTGCTCCAGCCAGGCCTGATAACCGCCATGCACAGACTTGACCTGGGTAAAACCCATATTCTGTAAGGTATCGGTTGCCAATGCGGAACGTCCACCCGTGCCACAGATCAGATAAATCGGCTGATCTTTAAGATGTTCCAGTGCCTGCAAGGTATCGCAATGATGGCTCGCCACAGGATGCTGGTGAATTCTCATTTCTAAAACACCACGAGGATAATTCACCGCACGGTCTATCGCTGCCGCCTGAAATTCATCCGGTTCCCGAACATCAATCAGAATGGTTTTATGGTTTTTCATCGCTTCAAACAGTTCAGCTACACTCACTTCCTGAATTCGGCTTTTTGCATTCTGGATCAATTGCTCTGCAGTTTTCATCATTTTCATTCTTCCTCAGCCATTAAAATCATATTCATATTTTATAAACTATGATCAGGTAGATTAAAAGCGGTTTAGTTTAAATTCCCAACCAGCTGTTTTAGCCCATGAGCGCTGAATAGATTAAATACATAGCCACCCCAATCACAGTCGTGGCAAAAATTTTCTGCACCTGATGACTGTCTATCCGGTGCATCGCACGACGTCCTATTAACATGCCCACAATACAGGCCAGAACGAAAGTCAGCGTGACTGAAACAGGGTATTGAAAGCCATCCAGTACGTGTACAGAAATACTGACACCGCCAATCAGGAAAATAATCATCAGCGAAGTTGCAACGATGCTGCGCATATCCAAGTCAGTTACTTTACGCAGTGCCGGGACAATCACGAACCCCCCGCCCACTCCAAGCAAACCGGTCAGCAGACCTGCCACGACACCAATAGCGCCGAGAGACAATGCAGTTTTCATATTCCAGATCAGGCGACCAGTCGTTTGATTCACCTTGCACAGCGCATTTGCATGATCATGGACTTTATTAAAGAAGATCCGGTAAGCGATGATCAGCATCACCAGACTGAAAGCCAGCGTGAGCCATACGGGAGAGATAATTCCGGCCAGATGCACGCCATAACGCGCTGAAGGAATACTGATCAGCGCAATCCAAAGTGCGGCACGATAACGCACGATGCGCTTGGACAAACCTTCAAATGTTCCAACCAGTGCTGATAGGGTTACTGCCAGCAAGCCTACAGGTGCAGCCTGTGCTACCGTCCAGCCCTGACTTGCCATCAGTGCCGGTACGGCCAGAATACCGCCACCCGCACCGGTTAAACCCAGCAAGCCACCGATGGCCAGCCCTTCCAGTATCAACCACATCACCCCTATACCTCTCTTGACTCCAGTGGTTCAACAAAAGAACCTGCCGGTTTAATCCTGAAACTTGCCTATTTGAAGTAATTCAGCGGAAGCTTTAAATAAGAAACCCCATTCTCTTCCGGTTCAGGGAATTGTCCTGCTTTCATGTTGATCTGAATCGAAGGCAGAATCAGTTTGGGCATACTCAAACCTGCATCGCGCTTGTTACGCATCTCGACAAATTCAGCTTTGGTCGTGCCGTGATGAATATGAATATTGCGGTTTTTTTGCGTCTGGATATCCGTCTCACACACATAGCGATCACGCGTTTCTGGCAAATAGTCATGGCATAGAAATACCCGGGTAGCCTGCGGCAATTCGAACAGGCGCTGTACCGAATCAAACAGCATGGCTGCACTGCCGCGCGGAAAGTCACAGCGTGCCGTGCCATAATCCGGCATAAACAAGGTATCGCCCACAAACACGGCATCACCGATGACATAACTCAGGCAGGCCGGCGTATGTCCAGGGGTGGGAATGTTATATGCCTCGATGGAACCAATCTGGAATTTCTCATCATCCTCAAACAGGTAGTCAAACAGCTGCTGGGTATTCCATTGCTTGATATCCAAATGGTAGATCGCAGCAAAAGTCTCCTGGACCATCGCAATTTTCTGGCTCATGGCGATCTTGCCCCCGAGTGCAGCTTTGAGATACTGCGCTGCAGTCAAGTGATCGGCATGGACATGGGTTTCCAGAATCCACTCGACGGTTAAACCTTGCGCTTTGACATAGGCAATGATCTGATCGGCATGTGTGGTCGAAGTGCTGGCAGATGCAGCATCATAATCCAGTACACTGTCAATAATTGCACAGGCTTTGGTTGAAGGATCACTCACCACATAACTGAAAGTATTGGTATCTTCATGGAAAAAATCTTTTACAACTGGGGAATTTGACATGATTAAGCTCCTGCCCACTTACGGTGAATCAACACGCCTGCAAGCATCGCGACAATAAAATACAGAACCTGATAATGCCCAAGACCAATCAAGGTAAAACTTGGTGCAGGACATATCCCGGCAATCCCCCAACCGATACCAAAGAGCAGGCTGCCCGAAATCAGTTTAGGATCAATCTTGTTATTCTTTGGCAAATCGATCGGTTCATTAAAGATCGTTTTCGGTGCCTGACTGCGTAGCGCTTTCTGAAAGGGAATAAATGCCACAGCAATTGCACCCATCATCACAAAGGCCAGGCTGGCATCCCAGTTCCCAAACAGATCCAGGAAGTCGAGCACTTTTTCCGGATTCGACATTCCGGAGACCATCAGCCCCACAGAGAACAAACCGCCGAAAATGAAAGCCAGAATATTCTTCATTTAGAAAGCTCCTGTGATATGGCGAATGATATAAACCGTGACAAAACCGGCAAACATAAAGCTCATGGTGGCCAAAATAGAACGCTTCGATAAACGGCTCATCCCGCAAATTCCATGACCACTGGTACACCCTGAACCCAGGCGCGTACCAAAGCCAACCAGCAGACCCGCGATGATCATCATCAGCGGACTGGCATTCAATTCGATCTCGGGCTGGACAAATAATCCATAAATAAAGGGCGTGACAATCAAACCTGACATAAACCAGATTGCAGGGGTTTTAAACACAGTCTGTGGATTCAGTACCTGTCCAATCAATCCGCTGATTCCTGCAATACGGCCATGCACATAGAGATAGCCGACTACCGCTACGCCCAGTAATAGTCCACCGATAAATGCGATGAAAAAATCATGCATAGTAAATCTACTCATTTACAATATATAATTTTATATTATATAATAAATAAAAATATTCAAGCTGAAATGCTGATTTTTTTGTATCCCATCATTGCTTATCAGGACATCTACATGAACGCTGCACCGTTAAAAGCACAAATGGACTTTTCACAAGTCGATTTGGTCAGTGATTGTCTGAAAGTTTTATCCAACCCTGCCCGTCTTAAAATTCTCTGTGTCTTGGTCGATGGCGAGCTGAATGTACAGCACATAGAACAACGTACGGATATCCACCAACCCACCTTGTCACAACAGCTGACCGTATTAAGAAATAGCCAGATCGTATCGACACGACGGGAAGGCAAACAGATTTTTTATCAGTTCAGCGATATACGAGTGCTCAAAATCATGCAGACCTTATATGAAGTATACTGCAGCCAGGATTATGATTGACATAACTCCCCCACTTTCAGATCACTCCTGGCCAAACAGGTTTTTCAGGGATTCTAAAAGCAAAAGCCTTTAGTTGATTTGCTCATGGATTTCACTTGCTTTCTGTTTCACTGGGCGACCTTTAACGCCCCTCCACAGACCATTTGGCGTGTCTGGTCATTAAAATATTTAGACTATTCAGCAAGATAACAAAACCGTAGTTGCGGCGACACAGTATTTGAACGGGTGGCTAAAAAACATATTCAGTACATTGCTGTCCCTTAATTTGAATTTTATTTCAGCACCAAATTAATATGATGATATTTTATATTTAAATATTTGATATTTATTTTTCCACAGCCTTGTCTTTTCTTTAAAAGTTTAAATAACTTTGTGCAGGCTAAACCCTACTTTTGACAGACCAAAAGTAGGCAAAAGTCTTTATTCCCCATACACGACATCCTATCGTGATGGGGAATGTGTGGCATCCTTGCCACACTCACGAATCTAACACCTGGAATTCGACTATGGGACAGCAGTGTATTCAGGATTCTTTTTAGATCGGTAAATTGATTCACTAAGCTGGTTGCGTTAAGAAACTTGTTCATCGCAAACATCTCAAATGACATCGCTAAAATCTGATTCCAAACAGACGTGTAGAGTCAACAATCTTATTTAAAACCACCGCCTGTTCCGCATCAGGCTCAAGCCTAAATGGATACGCTTTGTTAATCTTTAGTGAAATAAATTTAATCAGCAAAGCAAAATTACTTTCTTAAATGAACAATGGTCTATCTGCCAATTTGTATAAAAATTGGCAGATGACTTCTAGATTGTTACTCTTCTAACAGGCTTCGTAACATCCAGGCTGTTTTTTCATGAACTTCAAGTCTTTGTGTGATCAGATCCGCTGTTGGCTGGTCATTAACTTCATCCACAATGGGAAAGAGGCTTCGAGCTGTTCGCGCAACAGTTTCATGTGCATTCACCAGCAGGCTGACCATTTCCTCGGCTTTAGGAACACCTTCTACTTCTTTAATTGCAGTTAATTTTACAAACTGTTTATAGGTTCCTGGCGCGGGAAATCCCAATGCCCGAATTCGCTCGGCAATAATATCCAGGGCGTTCCATTGCTCCGTGTATTGAGTCATAAACATGTTATGTAAGCTATTGAATTGTGGCCCAGTTACGTTCCAATGAAAGTTATGGGTCATCAAATACAAGGTATAACTATCCGCTAGCAGTTTAGATAACCCTTCAACGATTTTGGCACGATCACTATGAGAGATACCAATATCAATTTTCACCGCTTTAGATTCTTTTTTAGAACTCGCCATTTTTAAACTCCTTACATTTTAATTATATATGTTATATAGACATTAAGATTTTATGATCATTACTGGCAATTCCGTGGAGCAAAGTACAGCTGTGGCGACACTTCCGAGTAGCCATTTTTTAAAACCTTTACGACCATGCGATCCCATCACAATGAGATCAGTTTTAAGCTGTTTGGTCGTTTCAACAATACTTTCTTCCGGCATTACGCTTTTTAGGACTTTTGTTTCTACCTGAACGCCCGCCGCATATGCAATTTCACTTGCCTGTTTTAATACCGCTTCTGCATTTGCATAGGCTTGGATAAAGTGTTCTTTCATTGGAGCAGATACATAATAGTAATAGAAATCTGCATCTGTAAATGGATCTTCTGAAACCAGACTAATTAAGGTCAACCTGCTATTGAAGACCTGAGCAATTTCGACCGCATGTTTTACCGCTGAGAAAGAAATTTTTGAACCATCGACGGGTACTAAAATATTCTGGTATGACATCGGTGAAACTCCAAATATTAATCTTCTATTGAGTTATAAATAACATACGCTTACTAGCACTTCAATTTAAAGCATTTGAAAATATCAGTCTTCCCAATTTCCATTAAGCTCAAAGAGTGAATAGCGTTTTAGCTGCTATTCACCTAATGATTATCCAGCCTGTTTAACTGGGCAGGACATATCCCTTTTCATTAATTAAACGTACTGCTGCATCACAAACTTCCGCATCATAAATCGTCCCGCGTCCACGTAAGATTTCTGCCAGCGCCACCTCAACCCCCAAAGCCGCACGATAAGGACGATGCGAAGCCATTGACTCAATCACGTCTGCCACGGTCAGAATCCGTGCCTCAGGATGGATCTCATCCCCTTTTAATCCTTTAGGATAGCCCGTGCCATCCATCCGTTCATGATGCTGACCAATGATTTCAGCAATCGGAATGCTGAAGGGAACATCTTTGAGAATTTCATAACCGGCCTGTGCATGGCCTTTCATCATTTCCATTTCTAGATAGGTCAGACGAGTAGGTTTGGTCAGAATCTCGGAAGGAATAGAGATTTTTCCAATGTCATGTACCAGTCCAATTTCTTCCATTTGTATGCAGCGCTTTTCATCCCAACCCATTTCTTTGGCAATGGCACTGGCAATCAGGCCGACACGGCGTTCATGTCCGCCTGTATACGGATCACGCATTTCCACCATAGTGGCGACCGCCTGCAAGGTCCCGTACATGGTGGCTTCCAGCTGTTTAACATGTTTGGCAATCTGTTCCTGTGCCTGCTTTTGCTCGGTGATATCCTGTGCCATGACAATCGCTGCAGGCAAGCCATCATCCCAAATAATGCTACGGGCATGCAAAGCAAATTCTCGTATCTGGCCATTTTTGTGCCGCGCAGGAACCGTATAGGAAAGCGTCGGATGGTCTGTTCCCAGTAATTTTCCTTCTTCCAGTTGAATTTCTTCTGCGCTGATGTCATGAAACTCCTGCAGGCTATGGCCAATTAACTCTTCGGCAGACCAGCCCAGCATTTTAGAATAACTTGGATTGACATATAAGTAGTGATGACCTCTGATCACATACATCCCAACCACGGTGTGTTCCACCATGCCACGGAAACGCTGCTCGCTGTCTCTTAATGCCTGCTCGGTTTGCCGGATAGCGGTCAGATCCGTCCAGGCCAGAATCGCATCATTGCCGACAATCGCCAGCGTGCGCTGCGCAATCCGCTGACTACCATCTTTTGCCAGCAGGGTAATTTCAGGAAACTGCACCTGTTTGCCCTGTTTCGCCAGCTGCAAGGCCGCTTGCCAGTTTTGTTGCATCAACTGTCTTTGCTCTGCATCCGGTGCCACTTTTTTCAGCCAGGCTTCCCGATTCTGAAAATCATCCAGACTGTATCCCAGCCATTTTTCATAGGCCAGATTGACTGCAAGAATGCGCTCATCCTGTATAGAAATAATATGCATCGGTGCCGGCGACTGTAAAAACACCTGCTGGAAACGTTGTTCCATCTGCTGCGAATAGGTTTCGGCTGTTTGACGTTGCTGCTCAGCCGAAAAACGCTCCAGCGCAGATGAAATATCTCTGGAGAGATTTTGCAGCAGCTGAATTTGCTCCTGGTCAAATTCCACTTGGCCTGTAGTGTAGAGTCCGACCAGCCCCCAGAAATGGCCTTGAAACAGCAACGGAGTCAATGCTATTTGACGAACCTGTTCCTGTTTTAAATACTGTCTCCAGCTCCGATATTCTGGAGAAACATGCTCATCGTCATAATTCTCCAGCGTATAACTATAGACATTCACATCCGGACAGGTATTTTTCACATGCTTCAACGGAGGATTCTGATCCTGCTGTAAAACGATCTGCAAGGCTGGCAAGATATTGGCGCTAATATTATGATGGAACTGGAGCACCAGTGGACTGTCCGCCTGATCATCAGCTTTCAGCGCAATCAGAATTTTGGCAAAACCACCCAGCTTCAGCAGTACCTGCTGCAACTCGGTGAGCAACTGCTTCTGGTTCTGGCTATGCGCAATCACCCGGTTGGTTTCACTGAGCAGCTGGTACAGATAGGTTAAACGGACGATCCGTGCCTGTGACTGTAAGCGGATATAAGCATCGGTAATCTGACTGGTAATATGATCGATTAAACTCTGCTCTTCATTCAGAAAAGCGGGCATATGCGGTGCCTCAGCATACCAGATTGTTAAATTTCCAAATTTCTGTGCATCATTGCCAAATACCGACTGCAGACAGGGCGTCTGGGCCGAAAGCTCGGTGCCAAAAATGCCCCAGTCACTGTCAATTCTCAGATGAATCCTTTCCGAAGAGGAAAATCCGGAAGGAATGATTTCCATGGCTTTCTGCAACAGCTCGGTCATGCCTGTATGCGTGTTATTGCAGAGCTGGTTAATCTGGTTCAGACAACGTACTTCTTTAACCCGTTTTTGTACATCCTGCAGCAAAAGCTGGCGGTCGGTAATATCGTGCACTACCATAACCCAGACCGGTTTTTGGCCCAGGCGTTCCGCAAAAGGTGCGACATGACACTCGACCGTTTTGCGGTCCGGCAAGCTCAGCTGGGTTAAAAACTCTTGCGGTGCCTGCTGCAGTCTGGAACAGACCGGACAATCCTCGGCCTTTACGCGAGGATCATGCACCAGTTCGTGCACCGAGCGTCCGGTCAATTGTGCCGCAGCAGTACCGTGCAGCCGGGCTGCCGCCAGATTGACCTGCTGAATGGTCTGGCTGGAACTGACAATATAGGTCGGATCCGGAATGGTGTCATAAGTACTGGCCGCCTTGGACAGCATGCTAAAAGGCTCTTTGATGGTCGACTCGACCAGTGCCATATAAATGAACCAGTAGGAATAGACTTTCAGGATATGCCCCAGCAGATTGGCATCGGCATATACGGACACATATTGGGTAAGGGTAAATTCAGAGGCCATCATGGTCAGCATCGAAAGGCTGACCCCAAACGTCAGTTGGGCCGATAAATATTCGCGGCGGTGCCAGACCAGTATCAGTGCCAGTGCCAGCACCACAATAATCAGATATTCACTGTATATTTTAAAAGGGGTCAGGCCCTGCCCATCAACAAAGGCCGTGGGGAAGAAACCCAGCATGACCGCAGTTACAATCCCGGCACTGAGCAGACCAAAAAACAGGTTGAGCGGGACTGGCTTGATGGCCCGTGTCAACATGAACGGTGCGGCGAGCATGGCAAAGGCCTGTAACAGGCGGGCGCCAATCCATAATTGTGTGGCCTGGTTGGCACTGTCCACCGGGAGAATCTGCATGCCTTTGTAAAGCAAGGTATGGAACAGATCAATAAATCCACACCAACCAATGGCAATCGCAATGAAAACCACAAAATAATTTTTAGTAAAATGTCGCGATACCACAGTCACTATCAGCGCTGTAAGCGCAATAATGATGGAAATCAGTTCTGCCACAGTATGGGTAAAGACAAAACCAAAACTTTGATTGGTCCACCAGATCAGCAAGGCAAAAATTGTCGGAGGAATGATCATCATATAAGGAGAAATAAACGACTTGAGGTCGAATACATCTGGTGAAAATAAGTCACGAGATGATTTAGGCATAAAATTCCCCGCTGAAATTCATAAGTAGTCTTATCAAATAAAGTACTTTAAAGTTTTGTATTGACTGAAAAATTTCACGATCATAATAGCATTAAGTCCATGTCAAATATCGGTAAATCCAGGCATGGAATGGGTTAATTAACAAGCAGATAAATCAACTGCATGCAAGTTTCACGCTGAGGTTTTCCTCAGCAGGTTATTGCAATCTAGCAAATACGGTTTCGTCCCTCACGCTTGGCCTGGTACAGTTTCTGATCTGCCAGTTTCAGTACCTCCTCCACATCCTCAGAACTATGCGGCCAGTAAGCGATACCAATTGAAATGGTCACCCTTCCCATGTTATCCATTTCGGTGATTTCAACCGCCTTTCGTAACCGTTCTGCCGCCTGAAAAACGGTGACCGGGTCTGAAGCAGCCACTAAAATAATAAATTCCTCTCCCCCTGAACGGCAGCAGATGTCATTATCACGAAAATGATATTTCATCAGTCTGGCCAGTCTTTGTAAAACAATATCGCCTTTGTCATGGCCATAGCTGTCATTTACCTTTTTAAAAAAATCGATATCCACTGCCAGCACCGCAAATTCGGTACGCATATGCACAAATTCTTCAAGAAACAGCTTCATCCCACGGCGATTGTATAAACCGGTCAGCGGATCGGTATTCACCGACTGATTCAGCTCATCAATTTTTTCATTAAAATTTTGAGAGCTGAGCATCAGGGAATTTTTGAACTGATCAACCTCAAAATATACGGGGGCAATTTTGTTAATTTTTTCCTGAACCTCCGGCCGACTGAGCATACTGGCCATTTTCGCCAAATGGTTTAGAGGCAGTGCAATCAAACCCGATAAACGCCAGACCACAAAGAAAATGAAAAAATAGAACAGGGTAATTCCGATGGAGACGTTGATAATAATAATGTTGGCTTGAGCAAACAGCTCGTCTATCGGCTGCTGCGATACCACAATCCAGTTCACACTGGGAATATGTGAGAAACCGACCAGACTATCTATGCCTTGGCTGTTCATCAGACGGAAAGCCCCATCCTGTTGCTGAAGCATCGAGGTTAAGCCATCGCTGACCTGGACTTTCTGGCCAATTTTTCGAGCATCGGCATGGAAAATGATGCGTTTCTGGTCATCCATCACATAGGTATAATTTTTCTTGTAACCATATTTGGATGCCAGCATTTCACTGACCAGATTCTTGCTCTGTAGATAAATCGTACCGGCGATAAAGCCCAAGTATTGCCCTTGGGCATTAAAGATCGGTTCAGAAACAATGACTATCAGTCTTTTGGTTGAAGACCAGTATGGAGAAGAAATATAAGTTTGCTTGCGTTTGATTGACTCGGTGATGCCATAAGTTTTATAAATCTGTTTAGAATCAATCTTTAAGGTGGTCGGGAAAAATGAAATGATATGCCCTTCCCCATCAGCCAGAAAAACACTGTTAAAATTTCCTGACTGGCTTTTTAGTCTTAATACTTCATTGCTCCTCAAGTTTTCATTAAAAAAGTTTTTTCCCAATACATTGGCGCTAAATCTTAAATTTTTTAAAATTTCTTCAAACTGATAGTTGGTATGCTTAGCAATCCTGGAAGAATATTCGGCATTCAAGGCCAGAGAGTTGTCGATCAGTCGCTCTTTCACGGTATAGTTAACAAAAAATAAGGCAAAGACAAACAGACAGGTTACGCTTAAAACCGTTAAAAGTAAGATTAAGCTGCGCAGATTTAAACGAGGCGCCAGTAAAACCTGTCTCAATAGGGTAATTCCAAGTTATTATTTATGATACTTATATCACAAAATAATGAAAAAACACGGTTTATTTCAACAACATCTATATGAATCAAATCACCCTGAAATGGCCGTCAATTTTCCCGACCCTATTTGTTTTACCGAGCGTTGAACCAATGCGCCTTGAATATGGTCCTGAAGGAATGTCAATGCGTGCCGAAGTATGTTCTGAGTATTCATTGCTGTTTCTGCCTGAGCTGATGATTCCGGGAAAATGTGCCTGAACATACCGTGTACCAGATTAAGGGAAATCTCGGGGTTCCTGCATTTTTAATCTCAGCACAGGCTTAGATCATTTAACCAGCAATGAACAGCGCTGATATCGAATTTTTTTATGTCATATTGCCAATTAACCCTTAGTTTTGTGATATAAATCACACGACTTATTTTCCCTAAAAGTTTGAACTTATTACAAGGTTTTTGGATTTCCATGCAAACATATATTCCTTATCAGCTGCGGGTAAAATTAAAACAAATTGATCCAGTTCTGGATAAGCATTGGCAACAACAACTACAGTCCATCCTCTCGACGACACCGCAGGCATTGCATCAGAAAATAGAAGACCAATACCTGAAAGCCAAGAATATCGCGTGGAATTACCTGACCCAGGCCTTTGAGTTTAAAGGTCATTCTGGCCTGAAAAATCTTCAGCTTGAAACGCAAAACTCCGAATTGCTGCAACTTGCGCACAGAATAAAGAGCACATTCAGCTATCTGCAAGGCTATCAGACCGACTTTCAGATTGCAGATTACCTGGAAAGTATTGTGCGTGAAATTAACCAGATTGATCTGGAACATCCAGCAGATATTCAGGCACAGCAACTGATCAAAAAAGCCTTTCTGTATGACGCCGCCCTGATTATTCGTGACTTGGATTTTACTGTTTCTGAAAATCACCGGCATTTGGATATTGAGCAGGTTCGAACTTTTATCTTTGAAATCTTCATGAAAAGTGAAATTCTGGGAAGCTGGTTTGCTCATATTTTGCCGAGTGAATATGCCGAGCAGGAACTGGCCATTTTTCAGGATTATTTTATTCAGCAACAACATGTTCGCGACTTTGAAATTATCCAAACCTTTCAATATTATTTTGTCCTGAGCAGCACTTACGACAGTTCTGTTTCTGCCTATTCAATTCGCCGTTTTTTAACCGAAGAAAACTTTGGTAAAGAAAATCGATTCTATATCAGTGGTCTGGTTCTTGACCCGAAACAGCTGGATCAAGCAGATTATTTTGCAAATTTTAAACAGCTGATGAACCGGATCATTGGTATTCAGCGCAAAATGAATCCGCATATTGTAGAACTGGTTGAATCCCTACATGAATATAATCAGCAAAATCTCATTCCAAGTTTAAAAGAAGTTTTAAATATTCAAAGTTTTTCCGTCGACCACCTGGTGAAAGAGCATCTGGAAATCTTGGAAAAAGATTTATCCTTGAATATTCTCGAACCTTTCCTAAAAGGTTTAAAAAACAGTGTGCAACATACCGACGAACTGGAATATTGCTATTTAAATATTTTAAGGTTAATCAATGAGTTTCTGCATCAACTGGAAATTTTGTCGCAGCAACCGATGCTGCAGTTTAATCAGCATGCGCGTTTGTTTAAATATCGCTTAATTGCCTATTTAAAATTACTGGAACAACGTCGTGCCCAAATCTTTGTGATCTTTCACGATGAATTTCTCTATCAGCAACAGCTACAAGCAGTTTCCGCCCCCACTCAGGAAATCAGGGAACTGCTCAATAGCGCGATGGAACAAACCCGCCAGATCCAGCAGCACATACGCCAGTTAGAGCGCGAAATGCAAAATGCCGAAAACAGCAGTTTTCTTAAACGGCTGTTTAAAAAATCTGAACATCATGAATTGAAGATCAATCAATTAAAACAGAATCTGATTGAAGTTCGAGATCATTGCTATCTTAAGATTATTGCTATTCAAAAACTGGCCGCTCAAGAGAGTGTTTATCTGGAAGCGAAGAATTTAATTCCGGTGATTGACTCTAAAGTACGACATTATGCCTTTGCCAATGGTGAAAATGGCGTAACGCGTTTACCGCTTTTGATACAGTTACCTGAAGACCGCAACAGCTTTAATATGCAGAGCATTCTCATGGCTTTAAACTATGAATTTCTGCTCTCTGCAAAGAGTTGGGGATTATCCCAAAAGGCCTAAAGGCAAGACTGCTAGACTCTCTAAAGGAAGGTAAATCAACGAGCTTGTTTAAGCGGTGATTTTGGTGCTGAAAAATTTACGGCAAGCTGGTTTTTTTGGGACAGATCCTTATACCAGGCTGATTAATTGTTTAGGGCTGATAGTAGGCAGATTTTATATGTACCCAATCTGCTCTACTTTGGGACAGGATTAAATATCTTAGGCTAGAAATACAGCAATATCTTCCGCTACGGCCCTCGCTGTACGGGAAACTCCGACCAGCGTTGCCGAAGCAGCACCGGTCCACTCCCCATAGCCCAGCAGCCATAAATTCGGCACCTGAACCGAACGGCAGTTATGAACCGCAATGGTCTGGTCCGGCTGGATAATTCCAAGGCTGTTCAGATGATTCAGTGCCGCCTTAAATCCGGTACACCAGATCACCGCATCCACCTGTTGAGCAGATCCATCCTCCCAGATCACGCCATGTTCTGTAAACGCCGAAAATGGACGCTTGCTCTGTAAAACGCCCCGCTCACGTGCCGCTTTGACTGAATCAATCATGACAATATCGCCCAGCCCACCAATCGGCTGCTCGATGCTTCTCCCTTCCTGCTGGGCTTTCAGGCGCTCGGTTGCCCTTAAGAACAGGACACGGCCGTCGGCATCATCCGCCAGAAACTGCGGTGGTGTCTGGGTAATCCACAGCGTTTCGGCAACCAGAGATACTTCTGCCAGAATTTGTGCACCAGAATTTCCGCCGCCCACCACCATGACTTTTTTGCCCTTGAAGGGTTCGGCATTCAGATAATCTGCCGAATGCAGTTGCATACCCTGAAAATGTTCACGACCGGCATATTCGGGAATAAAGGGTTGACTCCATGTTCCCGTGGCACTCACCACTGCTTTGGCTTTCCAGCATCGTTCCCCGGCATAGACCTCTAAATACTGGCCCTTGTTTTCTACACGATCCACATGCACGGGACGAATTACGGGAAAGTGATAGCGCTGTTCATAAGCCGTCAAATAGTCGATCACTTCGTTACGGGTCGGATAGGTCTGTTCGGTCGCCGGCATCATCCAGCCCGACAGCGAACTCCAGCTGTTCGGGGAGAAAAGACGCAAGGACTCCCAGGCATGCCGCCAGGCACCTCCGGGCTGAGACTGATCATCCAGCAGGATAAACGGAATGTTCTTGCGCTTTAAAAAATAGGCCATGGACAAACCGGCTTGTCCAGCACCAATGATGATCACTTCCGTTACAGTCTGTGTTGCGTCCAAAAGCTTTTCCCCTTGCATTTTTCTGGTGTTCTTCAGGCCGAATCCCGCTTTTGCAGCAGGTTCCAGCCTCTTTATCTTATTGATAGGACAGCATCAATCAAAACGAACTCTGTTTTACAAACTGCGCTGATTGACTCGTTTAGACAGTTCTTCAGCCGATTCTTTTCGCTCCGAATAACGGTTGGTCAAATAGGCACTCTGACCGCGAGTCAGCAAAGTAAACTTGTATAGCTCTTCCATTACATCAACAATACGATCATATAGCGATGAAGGCTTCATCCGTCCTTCCTCATCAAACTCCAAAAAGGCTTTAGGAACAGAAGACTGATTTGGAATCGTGATCATCCGCATCCAGCGCCCAAGAATTCGCATCTGGTTTACACTGTTAAAAGACTGTGATCCACCGCTCACCTGCATCAGTGCCAGGGTTTTGCCCTGCGTGGCACGAATGGCTCCCGCCGCCAGAGGAATCCAGTCAATCTGTGCCTTAAAGATCGAACTCATCGAACCGTGCCGCTCCGGTGAACACCACACCATGCCTTCGGACCAGGCCAGCAGTTCATGCAGTTCCTTGACTTTAGGATGTTGCAAATCGCCATCTTCAGGTAAAGGTAAACCTTTGGGATGAAAGATTTTGACCTCACAGCCAAAGCGTTCCAGAATACGGCCGGCTTCCATCACCGCCAGACGGCTGTACGAGCGCTCGCGGTTCGAGCCATACAGCAATAACATCCGTGGTGGATGGGTCAGTTCTTTGGCCTGTACCTCGGCAAAGGTCGGCGTCGGTAAAAGATCAGATTCAAGATTTGGGAGGGTCATCTCTGCCTCTTAAGAATTAGGGTAATATTTTTTCTTCAGCCACAAGGATACGCTGACCAGCGCAATCAGCACCGGCACTTCTACCAAAGGCCCAATAATGGTGGTAAAAGCGATGGGTGAAGCCAGACCAAATGTGGCAATCGCGACCGCCAGGGCCAGCTCAAAGTTATTGCCCGCCGCGGTAAAAGAAATTGCGGTGGTTTTCGGATAATCATTGCCCATCCATTTGCTCATAAAGAAGCTGACAAAGAACATCAGCACAAAATAAACCGTCAATGGAATCGCGATGCGCAGCACATCCATCGGCAAACTCAGCACGTCGCTGCCTTTCAAGCTAAACATGGCTACAATGGTGAACAGTAAGGCCAGTAAGCTGAGCGGGCCAATTTTCGGTAAAAACCGGGTTTGATACCAGTCCAGCCCTTTGGCTTTGACCAAAGACAGACGGGTCAGGAAGCCCATCAGGAAAGGAATGCCCAGATAGATAAGAACGGCATTGGCAATAGTCCAGAAATCGACATTAATCACATGACCTTCTACCCCAAAAAATGGCGGCAAATAAGTCAGGAAGAACCAGGCATAACTACTAAAGAACAGAATCTGGAAAATACTGTTAAACGCCACCAGTGCCGCAGCATACTGATTATCACCACACGCCAGACCGTTCCATATCAGCACCATGGCAATACAGCGCGCCAAACCGATCAGGATCAGGCCGGTCATATATTCCGGATAATCGCTCAGGAATACAATTGCCAGCACAAACATCAGGACCGGGGCAATCAGCCAGTTCTGGATCAAGGACAAGGCCAGGGTTTTTTTATCCTGAAACACTTGCGGCAATGTTGCGTAGTCCACTTTCGCCAACGGCGGATACATCATCAGGATCAGGCCAATTGCAATCGGCAAATTGACCGAATTGACGCTCATGGCATCCAGCGCCGTTGATGCTTGTGGAAACACCACCCCAATCGCAACCCCCAAAGCCATGGCTACAAAGATCCACAGAGTCAGGTTACGATCTAAAAAGGACAATCCGGATTTAGACATGATCGGCTCGATTAAAGATGGGAAATTTGATTGATGCTGGCAATGAGCTCCGGACGACTCATTTTTTCGGTATCCAAGGCAAATAAGGCATCCAGGCGTTTATTGATGTGATCCACCGTGGTCAGGAAGGCCTGTAATTTTTCTTCTTTGGGTAAATCCAGATGTGAAGGATCAGACAAGCCCCAGTGTGCCTTGATCGCTCCGCCCAGATACAATGGACACGCTTCCTGTGCCGCCGCATCACACACGGTAATCACGACGTCTGGCTGGTACTGTTCACAGGCAGCAATGGTTTTGCTGGACAGCCCATCCGTCGATAAGCCCAGGTTGTGTAAGGTTTCCAGCGTCAACGGATGTACCTGACCGGAAGGTTTGCTGCCGGCACTGTAAGCCACCCAGCCTTCAGGCGCACGACTATTGAACAAAACTTCAGACAGAATGCTGCGGCAACTGTTCCCCGTGCATAAAAACAAAAATTTCATGAAAATTTACTCGCAATGGCTCTGAATCGTTAGCGTGGTAGAATTAAATAAAACCGGAACTTCACTACGTTTCAGCACGTCCAGAATTTCAAAACACCAGGCCGGTAATTGCGGATTGATGCTGTAATACACCCACTGGCTTTGCCGGCGATCGTTGAGCAAACCGCAAGACCGTAACAAGGCCAGGTGCCGTGAAATTTTCGGTTGGCTTAACTGGAGTTTATCGGTCAGATCGCAGACGCACTGCTCTTTGTTTTCTGCAATCAGCAGGACAATACTGAGACGCGTTTCATCCGATAAACATTTAAAAAACTGAACGTGGTCCATAGTTGCTCCCATTCTATTATTCAAATATACACATATCCATATATACAGTAAAGACGACCTGTCAAAAATTGTCGCCAAATCGGCATCGACCGACCAGAAAACACCAAATTTAAAAAAATGCCCACTTTTTCCAGGCTAGAAGAAAACCTGTGACTTAAACCACCGGTTTTCTTCCTACAGCTGCAATTTTGAAACTATTTATTTTTCTCGATCAGTTCCGCTATGGCTTCGGCTTCCAGAACCTTACCACTCGAGACGATTTTATTGTCAATCATTAGCCCCGGAGTGCTTAACAGTCCTGTTTCAGCAATCTGCATCATATCCGTGACATATTCAATGTCCGCTTGCACACCGCTGCTTTTCACCGCTTCTTCGGTTGCAGCCAACAGTGCTTTACATTTACGGCAACCTGTACCTAAAACTTTAATTTGCATATTTTATTCTCCACACATTTTATAAAAACCAGTTACCCAAAGTGTTCAGGCTATAGCCAATAATCAAGATACCCACAAAAATGATCGCAACAAACAGGCTCAATAAGCGGGTTTGCACCACTTGCTTTAATAAAATCAGGGATGGCAGGGAAAGTGCGGTGACCGCCATCATAAACGCCAATACCGTACCCAGCCCCACGCCTTTCGCCACCAAAGCTTCCGCTATCGGCAGGGTTCCAAAGATATCTGCGTACATCGGTATGCCTACGATGGTAGCAATCAATACAGAATACCAGTGTTCCTGACCAAGCAAGGTACTAATCCACTGTTCAGGAATCCAGTTATGAATCGCCGCGCCAATCCCTACGCCAATCAATACATACATCCAGACCTTGCTAAAAATTTCCACTACCTGTTCCCAGGCAAATGCACGCCGTTCTTTCACGGTCATACTGAAATCTTCATCTTCTCCCTGAGTCGCCTGATGATGGGTTACAAACTCCGCCACATACTTTTCCATTTTCAGGTAGCTAATCAAGGAGCCACCCAATACTGCCAGCACCAAACCAAGCAGTACATACACCATGGCGATTTTCCAGTTAAAAATACTGGCCAATAAAATAATCGAAGCCAGATCGACTAATGGAGATGAAATCAGAAATGAAAAGGTCACCCCCACAGGCAGTCCGGCACGGGTAAAACCGATAAACAGCGGAATGGAAGAACAGGAGCAAAATGGCGTAATGGTGCCGAGTAAGGCCCCCATGATATTGGCTTTGATTCCGGTCATCCCGCCTAAAATCTGCCGGGTACGTTCAGGTGGAAAATAACTCTGGATATACGACAGTGTATAAATTAGGACCGAAAGCAGAATAAAAATCTTGATGACATCATAGATAAAGAAGTGAATACTGCCGCCGAGCCGGGTCGCAACCGATAAACCGAAGATATTTTCAACCAGCCATCGAACCCCATCCGAGAGCCAGGTCATTTTAAGCAGCACATCATTGAGCCAGGCAAAAATCGCAATTATGCTTTCCATTCAAAGCTCCTGGTTTGGGCGGGAAAATAGCGCTTGGGATGAAGTCAGGTCGATGGACTCATGCACAGATTTTTGAGCAGTTCACCTCGCACAACATTCCCCGCACTGTCGCATCTGCAAGAGATGAAGACAGCTGATATCCGTTAAAACCGGATACGGGGAAACTGCCTGCTGATGATCTAATTATCTTATGCATCAAGGACCTATTGCATTCAGTATGTAAATTATATTGATCATCGTCAATGTGTTTTTCACATAAAAAGGCTCCAACCTGGTTGGAGCTTTTTGGTATTGATGGGGCATTATTTCAGCCGGTTGCCCTGCTCATCAATAATCACTTCACCATCTTCTTTGGCAAAGGCTTTTAATTGCGGTAAAGGCAGAATATCCAGCACCACTTCTGAGGGACGGCATAAGCGGGTTCCAAGCTCCGTCACCACCAACGGGCGGTTGATCAGAATCGGATGCCCTAACATGGCATCAAGCAGTTTCTCCTCGCTCCAGCTGGCATCATCCAGGTTCAGCTCGGTATAAGGATCGACATTTTTACGCAACACTTCACGAACCGTTAAACCGGCGTCCTGAATCATGTTGACCAGCTGCTCTTTCGAAGGTGGGTTCACCAGATATTCGATCACTTCTGGCTCAATGCCCGCATTGCGAATTAACGCCAGTGTATTCCTTGACGTGCCACAGGCCGGGTTATGATAAATCTGGACTTTGGGCATTTGATTCATGAACTTTCCCCTATAAATGAATCCTAGCTTTATATATGAATATACGGATATTCGCAATATAAAATATATGAGTTTATAGCATTCACCTGATAACCTAAATCCACAATCATTTGATGCCGCTTCCCAGTATAGCCATCTCATGTCTAGATAGTGGATCAGCTCATAGTCAGCTGTACCTCATAAGTAGCAGCAGGTTTGACTCAAACAGGTTTTACCGGATACATACAGTTAACGAACTTCTGACGAGTAGTAAAAGATTGCCAAAATAAAAAACTGCCTGAGCGAAACACTCAGACAGTTTTCTATAGCAAAATCTAAGGTCAAATTAGAAATTTACAGTCCATGACAGTTGTGCGGTACGTGGTGCCCCAAGGAACAAATAGTCATCACCGAAGAAACTACCCACATCTCGCCAGTATTTCTTATTGAACAGGTTATCTATGTTGAAGCGCAGCATATTGTCATAGCCATAAGCCCGGAAGTTATAACTTGTACCTGCATCAAATACGGTATAACCAGGTACTTTCACGGTGCCTGTTTTGTTGGCATATTTGCTGCTGCTGTACTGCATGCCGGCCAATAAACGCCATCCTTCCACTTGTGGCACCTGATAAGACAGATGACTGGCGAAACGGACAGTGGGTACATTTTGAGTTTGATGACCCTTATACTCAGCTGTTTGTATTCCTATGAGACGTGAACGGGTGAGCGCCAAACTGGACATCACATCTAGATGCTGATCAACGCGCCCTTGTAAACCCAGTTCCAGACCCAGGTTATGCTGTTCACCATCCGAGACATAGTCACTTGCAGTATTGGTATATTGGTTGTCTTGGGTTAAATCAAACACTGCCGCGGTAAAGAGTAGCTTCTGCCACTGCTGCTTAATCCCCAATTCATACTGGGTGGAATGTAGGGGGGCTAAAGTTGCAAAAGCATTGTTGGCATACCACGGAGCCTGCCCACCGTCACTCAAACCTTTGGCATATGACGCATACAGATGGGTATGTTCCCCCGGCTGATACATTAAGGCCAGCTGCGGCAGGAAGCGGTTCAAATCGGTATCCCGGATGTTGTTGCCATTGGCATTATAAGCACTTTCATTGACATGCAAGAGTTTGCCACCGACCAAAACGGTCCACGCCTCATTGAAATCAATCTGGTCGAGTAAGTTCAAGGCCTTATGCTGGCTGTCCAATGATTTGTAATGATTGCCTAAAGTTTTATCACTTGGTGTGTAGGTAATCGGGTCAGTATAAATATTTCCTGTCGATTCAAAATCATCTGTTACAGGCAAGTTGATGGCATCATATTGTGCATGCCGTTTATAGGTCTGTGACAGTTCCAGGCTGAGAGTATGTTGCCATGTACCAGTGTTGAACTGACCATTTAATCCTGCTTTAAACTGATTGGTCAGATAGCTGTCATTCGGACTGCGGAAATCATAAATATCATAGTTGCCATTTTGGTCAAAACTGTTGCCTAAACCTGAGTATTGGCAAATGCTACTATAAGAGCAACCCCACGGGAATGCTGAATAATCATCCACCACCACACGGCTTTGCGAAGCAGCCAGATTGGCTGTCCAGTTATTATTGATCTGGTGAATATATTTTAAACCGGTATTCAAGCTTTCATTGGTCACCGGTTGGCTCCAGCTTTGATAGCCCAGCAAACGGTCCCATTCAACACCCGTAGGTACCGTTTTACCATCCAGCAACTGATAGCCGGGTACGGAGCGTTGACGTTGGCGCTGTGATTCGATATCAAATTCCAGTTTTGAACGATCCGAGATTTTCCAGTCTAAAGCCAAAGCACCAAACACACGCTTGCCATCGGCATGTTCCACATAAGGATGAATCTCTTCATGCACCAAATTGACTCGATAGCCAAACTGTTGATCTGTTCCAAGGAAACCGCCCAAGTCCGTTGCCACGCGGTTGCCGCCATGACTGTCGGCTTCAACAGTAAGTGAGCGTATGTCTCGGGGACGTTTGGTCACATAGTTCACCACACCGCCCGGCGTCGCCATGCCACTTTGAAGCGCACTGATGCCTTTTAAAATTTCGACCTGTTCTTTGTTTTCAAGCGCCACATTTTGCTCGCCGCGCAGCAAGTGACCATTGACTAAATAGCTCGACCCCAGATTTAAGGCAAAACCGCGCATGATAAAGTTCGGATAATAGCCAATCGGGGCATAGCCATCCCCTACTGCAGCATCATTTTTAACCACATCCGTCAGGGTTTTCGCATGCTGATCGGCAATATGTTCGGCTGTGATTGTGCTGATTGATGCAGGAATTTCAGCCAGGTTTTGCTGGCTAAAACCGTATAAATTGACCTGGGGTTGGTCATAGGCCGTTTCAGCCGTCACTGTGAGCGTTGCCAGTTGTGGGATCTCATTCCCATTTGCAGCATATACCCACACCGGGCTTAAGCCTAGACATGAAAATGAACCCGCAGTGAGTAATGCTTTATGTAAATGAGAAAATGAATACGTTTTCACAGTAGTTGTCCAACCCCAAAAGATAATCTTGCAGCATGCATTTTGCGGGCATGAGTATTCACAATTTTCTCAGATTGAACAAGCATTTCTACCACATATCCGAGATTTTTTTATTATGATTCCGATACGGCTTTTTATATCAAGATTTCTGGATTGGGTTTATCGGGCCAGTATTCAAATTTAAGCCGCGACTTGGGTGAAAGGTCTACCTCATTTTAGCTGATTGAATACCGCCATACCTGCATATACCTGAGACCTGATTTGAGAATCCTGAATCTTGTCTCGGGCCAAGTTTGAGTTTGACCTTTTTTCTATTGATTGTCTTTTAATTGGACTTGGCATTAAATCACAAGGACGGTATTGCTTAGCCTGTGCCTTTTATTCGAAGACAACAGGCTATTCGTTTTATTAAAGCCTGCGCTGTAAATCTAAATGATTCAGCTTACTATACTGCTGCTGCATATCATTAAATGCGTCAGAAAAACCAATTAATGAAACTTCATTCACAATAGGTTTAGCACTATGAGATACATTAAACTCGGTTTTTACCTCAAAGCCACGCTTGAACTGATCTATAATCGCTTGAGCGTCACGGTATAACCCCTCACGTGCCTGCAAAACACTATTATTGTCTACTTTAAGTAGTGTAATAGAATTTTTTGCATGGTTTATGCCAACACTTAAGCTGTAAGAATCGTTCATACGCATTACCGTAATATGGTTTTTACGCATTGTGCAAATTTTAGTATTTTCACTACTCTTTACCCAGCATTGAATATCCCAGCTTGCACGTCCCAATAACCGATTTTCAGATTTTTCAAGAGAGTCATTTATATGCTGATAATCTACCTGTTGTATTAAATAGCCCAACCGATCATTCTTCATGCTTATAGTTGCAGCTCCTGCTGCATTTGCAATCGTTAAACCTAAAACTGCCCCAAACAAAATATAAGTATTATTTAACATTAGTCTATATAAAAAGCTAAATTCAGCACACTATAGCAAGCTTTTAGCCTTTCACATCTTATACATTAATTTTATTTACTAAATTAAAAATCCATGATCCATTATTTTTATATTATCCATTGTCTTGTCAATGTATGAGATTTAAAGCTAGCCTTCAGATGAAGAGGCTATCTTTTTAATTTTAAACTTTTAAACTAAAGATAATACCTTATAAATATAGATTTCAGAATTTAAACCAATCAGCAAGGTTTCGTAACCGCCTTATTTCCATAAAATAAAATTTTAGAAGAGGTGATATATAAAAGATCTCTTTCATAAATCAAAAATTAAGCTACTTGTTGTTGATTATTTGTATCGTAGATTTTCTAACATTCATGCATAATTTTTAGATGAAATACATCGACTCAAAACAGCTTTCTGAAACACAGCTTAAGCAATTACGAGCATCTCATGGTCAACGTTTTATTTAATGGTTTAGCAATTGCATAAGCATGTTCTAGCTAAAGGCTAGACTACCCAAATCACGCCTGGAGGATCAGATTCTGCTTTGTCTAGGATACTAGGAGCAGTCCAGTCCATTAAACAGGAGCCAAATCTATAATTTATGAAGTATCTGGAGATATTTTACTCAGTGATGCACATGCGATTGCTTACGGTGTTACCCCCAATGATAACTTCGCTACAGGTCTTGTTTTAAGTCTGCGTGAGCACTGGCCAGCCTTGTATAAAGACTTCCGTAACTACTGCCATATTTGCAATCGACATGGGTGAATGCTGAAGGTCAACGTATCGTAAACTTGATGACACAAGAAGCAGCTTATGACAACGGTTTAAAACCAGGCAAGGCGTCTATCGAATATGTAAACCGTAGCCTAAAAAACTTAAAAGATTTAATTGAACAAGAGAAAATTGAAAGTCTGGCATTACCTCGCCTTGCCACAGAAGCTGGCAGTTTAGATGGGGAAGATGGACGCCCACTCATCTATACACACTTAGCAGATCTAGATATCCCTGTTTATATCTATACCTTGTACCCAAAAGGGGATAAACGGATGAATCATTCATATAAGTGCTAAGCTGTGGTTGCTGAAAGCTTTGTCTAGGCAAAGCTTCCTCGAATACAGTCAAAATCAGAATTTATGTAATCCTCATCGAATTTGCACAAGACGACAAGAAGAATTGAGAGGCTTAAGTTAGGCTAAAAATCACTGTTTTCATACAGATGCGCCATACGCTTCTGTTTTGTTTCTAAATACGCCTGATTAAAATGATTTAAGCCTACCGTCAAGGGAACGCGGTTAACCACATTAATGCCTAAATCGGTCAATGCCCTGATTTTAAGTGGATTATTTGTAATCAACCGGACATCTTTAATTTGTAGGTAATCCAGCATAATACTACACATGTCATACTGCCGTGCATCTGCTGGTAAGTTTAACAACAGATTGGCATCAAGCGTATCATGACCTTGATCTTGCAGTGCATATGCACGAATTTTATTGGTCAATCCTATGCCCCGACCTTCCTGACGTAGATACAAGATTACCCCTTGCCCTGCATCATTAATAATTTTCATGGTTGCATGTAATTGTGGGCCACAATCACATTTTAATGAACCAAAAGCGTCCCCTGTGAGACACTCAGAATGCATTCTGACTAATACAGGTTTTACAGGAACCGTTTCTAATCCTTGAGCAAGAGCAATATGTTCTTCACCCGTCGTTTGATCTTGAAATGCTATAATCTCAAAATTACCGAAAGCAGTCGGTAATTTAGATTTAGAAACAAATTGTATCACCACTGATTCATCCAATTAAATTTTAAGAGTCAGTAAAAACACTGTTCATCAAAAATAAAAGATTTGTCATATCTAAATTAAGATTGATTCAGTATTTTCGTATCTTCGAAATATTATATTTCAGATTTGATCATAGTGATTTTAAAGTGAATTTTATGTGAAACCCGAGAACATCTTGTTCACATTTTAAACCGCTCTAGACCAGTACACAAAACTACGGATTGAATGCTTGCCTCCTGTCAGCGTATCTGCTTTATGCTGTCAAAAAACATGAGCTGTCCACTTTTTGTCTGGAGCTTTTTCTGCAATCAGTCTAGCTGAAATATTACAACAGCCACTGCATCATACTTTTGCTCCTTGCTTTGCCCTCACTCAGTCAGCACAGCTTGTCAAAGTCGAATAGTAAGTCGTCTAATCTCGAAGCAAAAGTTTAAGCAGGCTTTAAATCAAGCCTGTGACCGTACGCCAAGAGAGCGGAAATAAAGACTTCATATCCAACGGCATTAAAACATCATCCTCGTTTTTGTTTGTCTGCATATTGGTAAATAGTATCTAGATCTTTCTGAATAGAATTACTCACAATATTCGGCACGACCTGATTGACCTTGACGAAGATTTTTTCAGGATAGCCGACCTGATAGGACTGACAGTCTTTCTGCAGGAATTGATAAAATTCCTGGGCTACAAATTCTGGCGTATCAATATTCGTACCCAGCCGGATATTCATTTCAACTACATCAGGATTGTTCATTTCGGTATTGGTGGCCCGCGGCGAGAAATAGCGGAATTTGATCGGGGTCTTGCTGTATTCCCGTGCCAGTGCTTCAGTCGCACCGCGCAGGGCAAATTTGCTGGCACAATAGCTGACATAGCCCGGATAACCAATGCTGCCAAAGGTTGAACCGATATAAACGATCTGGCTCGGCTGAGTTTTCGACATCAACGGAATGATGCCTTGGACCAATTGTAATGGATAGACCACATTGATCAGCATCATCTGTTCCATGGTGTCTTGTGACTGCTGAGAGAACAGGCTGAAATCGTTAATGCCGGCATTGTTGATATAGTAGTGAATCGGAGTATTCAGCGCGGCCAGCGCATGAATCAGCTCGTCGCGGCTGTGCTGCTCGGCCAGGTCACAGCGGATTAACTGCAGTTGCAACTGCGGATAGCGCTGTGCCAGATTATCGCGCAATTTGTGCAAAGCCTGCTCATTGCGACCGATCAGAACCAGATTCAGCCCGTTTTGTCCAAGAATATTGGCAATGGCCTGACCGATGCCACCAGTTGCGCCTAGAATAACTGCTGTTAAATTAGCCATAGATCATTTCTCTTTTTATTAAGTTTTTAATGTGAGTTCATATTGGTTTTAAAAAGCATGATTGAGACTCAGCCCCATACAGATATACAGTTTACGTTCCTCAAGTGGCACCATTATTTCACGTCGGCCGTGCATAAAACGTTTGTTGTCGATAATCACCAGATCACCATCCTGCCAGTCAATTTCCGAGGTCTGGGCTTCACAGCGTTCGGCCAGTTCAACCAGTAAATCGGGGCTGATTTCTGAACCATCAGCAAAATAAAAACGGGGTTTTTCGTAATTATAAGAAGGTCCCAGCAATGTGTTGGCAAAGGCCGGAATCCCCTTGAGATTGTCATGACGGACCATATTCATGCTTAAATGGTATTGCACGCCTTCATCATGTGCGGGGCTAATGCGCTGTCCAGGAACCATCTGGATAAAGCGCTCCAGTTCCTGCTGTCCGACCTGCTCTGCATTTTCAATATTCAAGGCTGTAGCCACATACTGCTGCCAGATCGGCTTGGGTAAATAACGGCTGATGGTCATCGGCTCGGCAAATTTCTGCTTGAGGGAGTCTGGCAGATTTTTCCAGACTTCATGCCCATCACATAAGGTGGTCTGTGAACCGCGTGAAGCACTTTTTTCACTGAAAAAGGCGATGATGTCAGGTGGTAGCGGGGTGCTGCCATTTTCAATATGCAGCCCCATGGCCTGGGTGCCGGCATCGACTTTCTGCGACTGACGGGTGATGTTTTCCCGTGCAGGATCATAGGTCAGACGCTGGCATAAACCATTCATGAGTTCACTAAAAGATGTCACGTCATAGTGTTCATGTCTCAACAAGACCCAACCCTGTTCTATCAGACGCTGTTTGATCTGTGCATGGCTTGTATTTAAAACCTGTTGTGCAATATTCATGGGTTTTGCTCTCTAATTTTGTATATTAAGTCCATATTTTAGATTTGCATGGACAAAAAAATTTCGGTTAATGTTGTGCTAAAGCAGCCTGAAAATGCAGCTGGATCTGCTGCCTGCGCAGCTTGCCGTTATCGGTCAGCATCTGGTTACTCAGGGAAAATGGCTCGGGAGCACGACACCAGTGTTTGATCTGGGCATAATCCGGCATGCGGGTGTTGGCCCGCTGAATCGCTGCTGCCAGCTGCTGGTCGGGTGTAGAATCGGCGGCATAAATCACAGCAGACAGATGCGGCTGGGCTTCGCCGAAAATGGCAATCTGCTGGATTTCCGGTTCAGTCAGACTGTTGGATTCCACCCATTCCGGGGAAATGTTGCGTCCAAAACTGCTGATAATCATCTGCTTGATGCGCCCGGTAATGTATAAATAGCCGTCGTCATCAAAATATCCGGAATCACCGGTATGAATATAGGGAGTGGCTACCAGGTCGTTGACATAACCCAGCATGGCATTGCCTTTCACCACCACTTCGCTGTTAGCTGCAATCTCAACCTCGACATGCGGCAGAACCCGGCCCACGCTGCCAATCCGGCGAGCACCCGGCAGATTCAGACTGACCACCGAGGCACACTCGGACAGGCCATACCCCTCATAGACCGGGAGTTTTAGCTGCTGGCACTGTTGAAGCAAATTAGCAGATACTTTGCCGCCACCGACGGCAATAAATTTCAGCGTACTGAGACTTGTACTGCCGTATTCAGTGCTATATTCCACAATAGCTTTCAACATTTGCGGCAGTAAAATCACACTTTCAATTTGATAAGTCTGTACAGCATTCACAAAACGCTGTACATCAAAAATATGATTAGAGACCAGACCAAACTGGCTCACCTCACCTACCACTACGGCGCGTCCCATGCTTAGTGCAACATAAATGCCGGCAATATTTTCCAGTAAAGTGGCAAATGGAATCAGGCACAGATGCCGTCCAAGCTGGCTGCTGGCCAGTGCCTGACTCAGTGAATGAGTAATCGACTCAATAGTGTCTTCTGCCAGACATACCCCTTTCGGCGTTCCAGTACTGCCCGAGGTATAGGTAATTTTTGCCAGCTGCCGGGATTGGCAAGGAAGTAAGCTATGGTGCGGTGTTTGAGACTGAGCTAAACGAAAAAACTGAGCATGCATATCGACAGATACAGAAACCTCATGCTTGCCTATTGCATCAACTAACTCCATTAGCCACTGCGGCGTATCCCCTGTCTTTTCACTTGCCAAGCAAAGCAGATCTGCCTGACTGTCTTGTAGCAGATGACGAACCTGTTCTGGAGTAAAAAATAAGGGAATAGGAATTACAGTTACACCAGCTAACTGGGCAGCGAGATCAATGATAATCCAATCCACACTATTCACACCCCAGAGTGCCAGGCGTTGAATCTTTAGCTGCATTAACTCGGCATGAAGCTGTTCAAGCTGATTTTTCAGCTCGACATAGTTAAGCCTATCCCTATCAGTAACAATCGCTTCACGTCCCGGATCCTGCTGGGCATAGGCTGAAATGGCCTTAAACAAATGACTCATCATTTTAAAATTCTGTATATCTACAAAGACGAACTACTGATCAATTGATTCAGAAAAAATGTAAAACTGCTGAGTAACCTGCAATGCTGCAGCTACATCAATGGCAAGCACATAAGGTTTCTGCTGGTAATAGCTGCCCCATTGAAGTTTCGCTTTGCCCAACACTTCCGGATCAGCTTTTTCAATGACATGAAACTGCAACCCCATTTTTTGCAATACATAACGAACTGCTGCAGTACCGGTACACACAGCCCAATCAATATTTTTTTGCGATAAATGAAACACCAGAAAAGCCACCATCAGTTTGGCTTTTTCCATATCTAAAGCTGCCAAATTGCCAATCTCAACAATCTGTGATCTTTGCACCGGTACATTACTTAATTGCGTGAGTATCTGTTCAATAGGCGCATCCAGATACCGTTCAAGAAAAGCATCGACCGCGCTTAAATGCTCCATGCCGATCACGACCTGCATCTCTGCCCCCGCATAACCGGCAAACAGGGTCGAAGAAAACTCACAGACCGAGGCCTGATGGACTTGGCGGTATTTCTCACGAATAAAGTTTTCCAATATGTTTCGTTCAGGGATCTCGCTTCGTTGCACGGTTTTCACCATGAGGCGAAGTGATGAATTTTTTAAGACCACAACAGGAAAAGCTGGATGATTTTTTTGTTCTAAAAGTTTTTGATTATTGATGTTTTTTTTAAATTTTAATGGATGGATATTGCGATCCAGATAGTAGGTTTTACTAAATGAACGATCATCCAAATTGAATTTCCTCATTCTCTTTTCACCACACATAAACAGCTTGGTGATCACATTAGGCCTATAAACTTAAAAAACACTTAACACTATCGAAGGCGTATTTCTAAGCAATTTCAGGCTTAATAAATTGAGCTAGAGAAAATGAATGAGGGTGAAATTAAAGGGATTATACATCGCGAAATCAGCACTTATCTTTTATTTTTAAACGGGTAATTTAAATCTAAAAGATCCTATTTTAACCACTTAACATTTTGTTTTTACTGATTTATTAAGTAAAAAATCAGGCATCCGCAAACCAACAATCGGAGCTTAAATTACTCTAAATTACGTACAAGGTGACGACATCTCTGATGGGTAAACGCCAAGGTGAAAGATAAAAAAATACGACATCCTTTTAAATGACACACCCCATAATTCTTGTTGCTGTTTAGTAAAATTTCTCCCTGAATATGTAAATAAAATGCTTTGTCCTCTCTAGAAAGGCGCTTCCTGTCTTCTCGTGTTCTCATTAATTCCAAGATCAAGCTAAACAGAGATGACCAGCCTTTCATTCTTACTGAAAAAGTATTCGCTTCATATGGCAAATTTCTGCCGAAACAACAGGCGAGGATACGCACAGTGGCGTGTCGCAGACTTAAAAGATGTCTGATTCTCAGACATCTACCATATCTCAAAATAATCCCTTAACAACAAAAAAACATCCTACAATCAATAACAATCCTGCAAAACATTTTTTGAGCATGCTGGGTGATAATGCATGTGCAGCTTTGGCACCTAAACTTGCGGTAAAGAAACTCATTATGCTAATACCCAGAAAAGCATAAACATGAATAAAGCCAATGGTGTTTGGAATCTCAACATGCTGCTGCATGCCAAAGAACATAAAGCCTAATGCACCGGCAATCGCAATTGGTAAACCGCATGCCGCAGATGTTCCGACAGCTTTTTGCATCACTACGCCATTTGCCGTTAAATACGGCACGGTAATGCTTCCGCCGCCAATCCCAAAGATGGCTGACGCCACACCGATGCCTGAACCCGCAGCGATTTGCTTGCCTGTAGATGGTAATGTTTTACTGGGATCAACTGCTTTCTTTGCACCCTTAAACATGCTGTAAGCAACCCAAAGTAAAAATATGCCAACAATAATCTGCAAATGTAGACCTGAGAGCCAGCCTGCAATGCCTGCGCCTGCAAAACAGCCGATTGCCATTGGCAATGCCAGATTTTTAAAGACAGGCCAAATCACGGCATCATTTTTATGATGTGCCATTAAAGAGCTGATAGAGGTCACGATAATGGTGGCCAATGAAGTGCCTAAAGCCAAGTGCATAATCACATCAGGGCTATAGCCCATTTGGCTAAAGACAATATACAGCAATGGCACAATGATAGTACCGCCACCCACACCAAAGAGCCCGGCAGCAAATCCAGCCACGGCGCCGATGACTAAAAAAATGATTAATTCCACGATATAATTACTTAGTTAAGATTTTGATATTCAATAAAAATTTAAACAATTTCCACTTGCCCTACATGGTGATAAGCGCGATTAAAGTACACCAAACTTTCCTCTTGCTGGCTTTGTTGAATCGCCACCACTTTGCAGATAAAAATACTATGCGTTCCCATCTGTTGAATCTGCTCAATTTCGCAATCAAAACTCGCTAATGCATCTTTCAGTACAGGAGAACCCGTTTCCAGTGTTGTCCAAGACCCCAGTTTAAATCGTTCTTCAGAGCTGAATTTGCTGGAAGAAAATGCATTGGAAAGGTTTTCATGCTGTGCGCCTAAAACATTCACAGACAGAATTTTATTCTGAATAAAATGTGCATGTGAGCGAGATGATTGATTCATGCAGACCAACAAGGTCGGTGGTGTATCGGTTACACTGCATACCGCCGATGCAGTAAATCCATGCATGCCTGCTGCGCCCTCTGTCGTGATTACATTCACTGCAGTGGTTAGCAAAGACATTGCATTTCGAAAATCGGTTGCTTCAATCATTTCGTAAATCTCAAATTTGAATTTTGCTTATCTCTAGCTGGAGGCAAGGCGCTTGATTATTCGATTGATCTGAATGATTTAACTGAAAAATAACGCGCCCTTTCCTTATTTTGAGACAGCCCGGAATTAAGCTGTCAGTTCTTGACGCACAATAGCAGCGCCTGCACTTAATGCATTCAGCTTGCCTTGCGCAACTTGACGAGAGAGTGGCGCCATACCACAATTGGTTGAAGGGTAAAGTTTGTCGGCATCGACAAACTGCAGCGCTTTACGTAAGGTATCTGCCACTTCTTCAGGCGTTTCGATCTGATTGGTCGCCACATCAATTGCACCCACCATCACTTTCTTGCCACGAATCAGTTCAATCAAATCCATCGGTACACGTGAGTTTTGACATTCAAGCGATACGATATCAATTTTAGACTGTTGTAATTTCGGGAAAACTTCTTCGTATTGCCGCCATTCCGAACCCAATGTTTTTTTCCAGTCGGTATTGGCTTTAATGCCATAGCCATAGCAAATGTGTACCGCAGTTTCACATTTCAGACCTTCAAGCGCGCGCTCTAAAGTCGCTACGCCCCAATCATTGACTTCATCAAAGAAGACGTTAAATGCAGGTTCATCAAACTGGATGATGTCCACCCCTGCTGCTTCAAGCTCAAGGGCTTCCTGGTTCAGAATTTTGGCAAATTCCCAAGCCAGTTTTTCACGGCTCTTATAATGACCATCGTATAGGGTATCAATCATGGTCATTGGACCCGGCAGCGCCCATTTAATAGCTTGGTTGGTTTGACTGCGTAAAAATTTTGCATCTTCTACAAACACAGGTTGTTTACGAGATACCGCACCCACCACAGATGGCACGCTGGCATCGTAACGCTTACGGATACGTACAGTTTCTCGCTTTTCAAAGTCCACACCTTCAAGGTGTTCAATAAAGGTCGTGACGAAGTGCTGACGGGTTTGTTCACCATCGCTGACAATATCAATACCGGCTTGCAGTTGCTCATGCAATGACAGACTTAAGGCATCCCATTTTGCTTGTAGCAACTCATCACCTTCTAGTTTCCAGGGTGACCAAAGTTTCTCAGGTTCAGCCAGCCAGGAAGGTTTCGGTAAGCTGCCAGCGGTTGAGGTCGGGAGCAGAGTTTTTGGTTGTAAAGGCACCATGTGTAATCTTCTTTCTCTAAATTCGTGGATTGATGCTGTGAATCAGGCAGCTTGCGCTTGATCTGCGTTTGCAACCTTAAAGTTCGCCGCCCACGCATCCAGAATGTCTTTATAAGGTTTGATGAAGTTTTCTTCCGTCCATTTACCTTGTTTCACTGCCAATTGACCACGCTCAACACGGTCGTAGACAATTTGTGTCAACGAAAAATCCTGATAGTTTAAGCTTGGCTGATACACCAAACCTGCTGGTGAATTGGTGTTGTAGATTTCAGGACGATAGATTTTTTGAAAACTTTCCATGGTGCTGATGGCACTGATGAGCTCAAAATCGGTGTAGTCACGGAGCAAGTCGCCTGCAAAATAAAATGCCAGAGGTGCATTGCCATGTTCAGGTTTGAAGTAACGAACGGTTAAGCCCATTTTTTTAAAATAGTCATCGGTACGTGAATATTCGTCATTTTTGTATTCTACGCCTAACACTGGATGCACATGGGCTGTGCGGTAATAGGTTTTGGTGGTCGAAACACTGAGACAAATCACAGGCTGCTTTTTAAACTCGGCTTTAAAGGCTGCTGAATGGACGAGATGCTGATACAATTTACCGTGCAAATCACCAAAGTTTTCAGGTTTTTCATCTGTTTTACAGCCGAGTGACGGTAATACCACACTGAAATCATAATCACGCACATAAGATGAGAAGCTGTTCCCAATCATGCCTTCAATACGTTCATTGGTTTTATGGTCGGTAATGGTGCTTTTCAGCATTTCAATGAACGGGAAAGTTTGCCCCTTGCCTTCAACGTCTAATTCAGCAGAGATGATATCGATTTCAAGTGAATATCGGTCACCTTTCGGATTATCACAGCTGGCCAGACTGTTAAAACGGTTATTGATCATCGCTAAAGTTCTGCGAAGATTCTCTTGACGGCTTTCTCCACGTGCCAAATTGGCAAAGTTTGTGGTTAAACGTGTGTTGTCTGCTGGCTGATAGTTCTCGTCAAAACGGATGCGCTTAATTGAACATGCAAATTTATTACTCATGGAGATTCACTGCCCTAATCTTTTCAATAAAATCAAAATTTCTGTATGCAGTCATTTATACTGGAATCAAAACATGAATAAAAATGATTTAATCTAATTGCAAAGTGAACAAAATTCACTTTCAAGATCTTATGGTATTGGCAAGAGAAACAAGCGAAGCAAAATGACTGCTCCATCTCGGATAGCTTAAGTCAATTCAATCTACATAAAATGCTGGAAAATAAGGATTTAAAATTCGTCTGTTTAAATAATTAAAAAATTATAAATTACAATATCTTAATAAAACATATCAATCAAAAAAGCGTGCAGGTGCGTTTAAAGAAATTGACTTGAAAGCCCATCAATTGAATTCTGTAGGGGACAGAAAAATTTCTCTATAAGACATTTATATGCTGTTGTTTAAATAAGTGACAACACTTATTGCATCACGTCCATAAAAGCAACAATATTGAATTTAACTCATTTTAAGATGAGAAAGTATCAACATATTCAGCCTGTCTAATTGTATCCAAACAGCTGGATATAAGGAAACCCAAACCCTATATGTCGAATAAACATGGTTATCAAAAATGGCTATATCAAAAGGTTATGAAGAAGATCCAGCACATGCATTTAACACAAGCCACAATTTATAGAATTAAGCAGGTTATAAATACAACAGTGTAATCACAGTCCTGCAATACAATAACAAGAATATTGAGGCAGAGGCTCAACTCAAAACATGGGCTATCAACATTTAAAAAGGTAAATGCTTATGATTAATCCAGATAAAGAAACAGATGAAGAAGTAAATGAAGAATTTCCAGAAGAGGAATTAGACCCGCAAGAAAAGCAGGATCGTGAAATTCAGCGTGGTCAGTTAGGCGTAGACAAAGACCCACAGATAAAACGAGACCAAATCCGTCAGGAGCATCAGGATGAAGAGGATCAGAATCTATAGTTTTAAATGAGTTGATTCATCTGAAGAACAAATGAAAGCTTCCTCTTCTTGTAGATAGCTATTTGTCAGATACTGTCTCTATCACCTGCGCTTTAGAATCACTTTGAATACGGCCATCGACCAGATTGATGGTGCGATCACAGGTGGCAGACAGACGTGGATCATGCGTCACCAGCAGTACCGCACAATCCCGTTCACGATGTACTTTACGGAATAATTGAAACATGTCTGCAGCCGTCTGGGTATCCAGATTCCCTGTCGGTTCATCGGCCAATAATAGTGCCGGTTCCGTAATCAGTGCCCGGGCAATCGCCACCCGCTGTTGCTGACCGCCCGAAAGCTCATTCGGTTTACGGTCAGCAAACTGTTCCAGACCGACCGCAGCAAGCAGTTCACGCGCCCGCTCCAGTGCCTGTTTGTCCGGCTTGCCATGTGTCAGCATTAACGGCATGAGTATATTGTTCAAGGCCGTGAAAGCCTGAATAAGATGGTGAAACTGAAACACGAAACCGATACTGTTGCCGCGTAGCGCCGTGCGTCCCGCATCATCCATGCCACTGGTCGGCTGACCCAGCAAATACAGCTCACCGCTGCTGGGTTTATCCAGCAAACCTAAAATATTCAATAAGGTACTTTTGCCTGAACCGGATGGACCAATCAGCGCAGCAAAATCATTGCGTTCAATGCGCAAATCAATTCCATGCAATACTTCAACTTCATTGGGCTGCCCAATATTATAGGATTTACGCAGCGCTTCCAGGCGCAGTACTTCCTGAAACTGATCAGACATGACGAATTGCCTCCACAGGGTCCAGTGCTGCTGCCCGGCGCGAGGGTATCGCAGCAGCCAGCACGCCAGTCAGCGTCGCCAGCAACAAGGCCAGTATCACCAGATTGATCGAAAGCGGAATATAAAACAGACCGGGACCAAAGGTGTTGAATATCCAAACCAGACCATAACTGACCGCACTGCCTAAAACCGAACCCAGCAGGCCAAATATTGCGCCCTGAAACAGGAAAATTCGTAAAATTTGCAACTGGGTCGCGCCCGTCGCACGCAAAATACCGATTTCCCGGGTACGCTGCACCACGCTGACCGACATGACGCTGGCAATTCCAAATGCCACAGAAATTGCCACAAAGATAATAATCATATTGGTCGACAGGCTCTGAGCGGTAATTGCATTCATCAGCTGGGCATTGGTTTTAATCCAGCTTTCGGCTTTTAGTGAGGTCAGGCGTCCTATCTGTGCGGCAATATTGTCTGCCTCAAAAATATCTGCGATGGTCAGGTCAATCACCGTAACGCCGCCAGGCAAACTGAGTAAGGACTGCGCCTGTTTCAAGTCCAGATAAACATAGCGCGCATCCAGTTCGCGTACCCCAAGTTCAAAGATCCCGGCCACATTGACCAGTGCATTGTTCTCCCGCCCCGTATCCAGCCGTAACTTGCTCCCCACCTGCACCCCCAGATCTTTGGCGAGCTGGCTGCCAATTATTACATCGTCTGCACCGATGCGCAGCTGGCCACTCACTAGATATTCTTTCAGCGGGATGATCTGTTGATAACGCTCCAGATTGATACCCACCAAGGCAACCGATTGAATGGCATCGCCGCGTTGCACAAATGCCGGCCCGGATACCACTGGAGATACGGCGGTCAGTACCGGCAACTGATCCAGGGTTTCGGTAATCTGCTGCCAGTTGTTGATCGAGCGCAACCGCTGTGCCCGCTTGTCTTCCTGCAATAATTGCACCGTTCCTGCAGCAGGCTGCACAATCTGGTTGACCTCATCCGGTGACAGCAAACGGATATGGGCCTGAGTACCCAAAGTACGTTCGACAATATTCGACTGCAATCCTTGAATTAAAGCACTGATAAAAATGATGACAGCCACGCCCACTGCGACACCCACAGTAATCATAATGGACTGTGCACGGCCTTCACGCAAAAAACTGATTGCGATTGTCCATTCTGTCCAGAGCCGCCCGAAAAAGTTTTTCAATCGAATTTCACCGGTAATTCATTTTTGCTATCTGTATCATCAGCCTGATGATTCAAGGGTGTTTTTTGCTGTTTTAAGCGTACCCGCGCTCCCTCTGCCAAGGAGGATTCGGCATCGGCCAGCACCTGATCTCCATCCTGCAAACCCGAAACCACTTCCGACATCGCCAGCCCACGTAAACCTAAGGTAACTTGACGACGCTGTATCTTTCCATCACGTACCAATAGCACAACGGCCTTATTGCCTTTAATACTGCTTAAAGCATCGTTTGGTATAGCCAATGCCCGTTCTCGTCTGTTGGTCTCGACATTTACCGACACCGTCATGTCCTGACGCAGAAAATCAGGCACCGGATCGACGGCTAAGCGGACCTCTACCGTACCACGCTGCGGGTCTATGCTGGGTGCAATGAAATTGATCCAGGCCGGAAAAGGTTGATCCGGATAGGCATCGGAAATGACGGTTGCCTTTTGCTGTAAAGCAAGCTGCGGTAAATTTCGCTCATCCAGAGGTACCCGGATTTCTGTATTGCCCTTCAATGCAATAGTAAATAAGGTCTGGCCCGGCTGGATCAGATCGCCTGGTTCCACATCCAGGGTGAGTACCGTACCTGTGACTGTAGAGCGAATTTTAGTTTTGGCCAGTTGGGCTTGGGCCACAGCAAGTTGCTCACGAAGCTTGGCTTCCTCGACTTGACCCGGTGCCAATGCTGCCTTTTTTAGTCGGACTGTTTCAAAATTATTGCGGGCGACCCTTTCCGCTTCCACGGCCTGTTCTATTTCTTCTGCTGAAAGTATGCCTGCTTCTAGATTACGCCTGCGTGCCGCTTCCCGACTGGCCTGTTCGAGCTGGGCTTTGGCTGTAGCCAGTTCTGCCATTGCCTGTGGGCGCCGACTGGTTGCGAGTTCGGTCAGTGCCACTTCGGCTTGTCGTACCTGTGCAAGCAGTTCATCCGACTTGAGAACCAATAGTAAATCCCCCGGAACAACCTGATCCCCTTCCTGCACAAGCCGCTCGAGAACAATACCGGTAATTTCACTACCCACCTGGGCACGTGATACAGTCGCTACTCGGCCGGTCGCGACCACATTCTGCACCAGAGGCTTGTATGTCAAGGTATAGGCTGGCAATAGCGGTCCCTGCCACCAGCGAAACAGAGCATAAGCTACTGCAAGTATGAGCAGCAGGATGATAATCACAAATTTATAGCGAACAACGCGCAATGAATCTCTCCAGTTCAGCTTAAGAGCTTGGTACATCTAACAGTAAATACTGTTGCTCTGTAGAATTGTATGCTTCAACCTGTTATTAACAATAAGTTTTTTTTGAAAAGCCTGATGAATTTAAACTATTAAACTTTGGTCGTGGTCTGTTCATGGTAAATTGTCTAATTCGAATGATTATCCGAATGAGTCGTATAAAATAAATGAAAAAATTGCTCCGTTTATACCTACATTCGCATTCTTGGCTTCTTTTTTTAAATTGATAAAATAATTTATCATAAGCCGAATAACCATCAAAATTCCAGACTGGACAAATTTCGTCCATACTTTTATTTTGCAAAGAGAAAACATCTAAAAAAAACCGTAGGATGTCCTATAGTGAAATTATTGCTTTCAAGCTGCCTTGCGAGCCAGTCAGGGTCAAGCATCTGCTTATCTTGAATACGGTCGGCAATTTAAGATGAAGAGGATGGGCTGGGTTTTAAAGATTGCGGGTGTTGGCCATTTTATTAAGGCTTGGCCTAGCTGCATCAACCCGAACCGGGAGAACTATTCAAAATAAACCGTTATTACCATTGATGGGATTTTCTTATCATACCAGTTATGGCATAGATGCTTATTCAGGGAAAATTAAATACAAAAATAAAGGCCTTACTATAAGTTATTATATAGTAAGGCCTTTTGATTTACCGACTGTTAGAAATTATAGATTGCAACTGCATTTAAACGATTATCTTCACCTGTTTTACTGCCATTTGGTGCAGCCCCAAACGCCTCACGTTCGCCATAAACATATTCAAGACCAAAACTTAAAGGCTTGGTTGGGCTATAGAAAATATTTGCCCATGCTTGCCAGAGGTCTTTATTGGCTGTGGCTGCAACTCCAGGAGCATCCAGATAATTTTGATCTTTATCAAAAGTCATATAGCCATAGCCTAGTGTACCGTGGAGTTTGTCACCAAATTTTTGAGTCACACCAAGCATAATGGAGTCAAATTCGTTTTGTACCAGACTACCATCTGTGTCTACAACCACACCTTTATTGGCAAATGATACAAAGCTGCTGTCCCCTTTCACATGATAGTAATCGGCTTTTAGGGTTGTTCCCGGCACCACATCATACTTGGCACCCGCACCTACGCCCCATGCCATTTCTTCTTCAGAATTGATCCGCTTTTCATGGCCCATGGCACGTACACTGACATTGAAGTTATCTGCAAACTGGTGATTTAAACGTGCAGTGAGTGCAGGTAAACGCTGGCTCACTGTGCTGTCTTTAGGATCTTCGGCAGCCACGACTAAATTGGTTTTTGGATTAAATTTGGCAGTATAACGAACTTGCGGTGTACGTTTTACAGCACCACCGACAAACGCTAAAGCATCAATCGTTTCTGGCATATAATCCGGTACTGCAAAGTTTGACCAGGTTTGACCCATTAACCAGTTGCCATAATTTAAGTAGGCATGACGAATACGCAAGTTATCGAGGTTAGCTCCACCCAGGAAATCCACTTCGATTTTACCTTTGACGTCTTGGTCACCCACAGGGCTTTTGAAATCTAAACCTAAACGTGTTGCAGAAAGCGTTGATCTTAAACGATCACTTTGTTCTGCATTGCCTTCAAGCGGTACGCTGTTAATCTGGTTATACGGCATATCTTTAGCACCGCCTTCTGCCTGATAAGAGGCATCTAAACGCACGTTACCGTATAAATTAAACTCGGCGCCTTTGGCAGTTTTTAATACAGGGTTCGCTGGCACAGTTGCTGCAGTACGTTGTACGTTAGCAATTGCTGTCGCGGTTTGTGCACTTTGTACTTTTTGCTGCTCAACCAAACTGCGCAAAGCCTGAACTTCCTGTCTGAGTTGTTCAATTTCATTTTGCTGCTGGGTTTGTGCTTGCGCTGCAACACTCATACCGCCCATGCTTAATGCAATCATGCTCATCATGAGCGTACGCTGCATATTTGGTCGAACCGTTGTTGTTTGTAAATCAGTTGTTTGGGTTAATGTTTTCGCGTTCATCCTAAACTCGCTTGTTATTTTGCAATCAAATTCTAGCAACAGATCACCATCGCTTACGATGGCAATCTATATCATTGATGACAGTAAATTAATGGAAAGGTAAAGAAATTATTGAGTTGATTTTTGCGCAACTGGATTGTTGTTCGCATTAGACGCTGTAAGCGCTTTCGCATCTACAGAAGCTTTCAGGTTCACCATGAAGATTGCTAACGCCGCAATTACACCGGGAATCGCAATAGCAAAGAAGTTCATTTGATGCGGTAAATTCATGGTTAGCAATGCACCTGTTAATACTGGTCCAACAATGGCACCAATACGGCCAATTCCTGACGCCCATCCCATACCGGTTGAACGTACTGTGGTTGGATAATACTGTGCTACAAAGGTATACAGTAAAATCTGGGAACCAATGGTCGCTGCACCTGCCACAGCAATCAAGCTGTAGAGTACAAACTGCGGGCTGTTAAATCCGAGTAAAATTAACGCTGCTGCACCACATAAAAACATAATGGTCAGTACTTTTTTAATGTGGAAACGATCTGCCAAGGCACCGCCACCAATCGCACCAATCATGCCGCCAATATTGAGGGCAAACAGGAAGATCATACTGGCACCGAGTGAATAGCCGGCCTGGATCATGAGTTTTGGTAACCAGCTGCCTAAGGCATACACCATCAACAGGCACATGAAGAATGCAATCCAGAACATAAAGGTACTGAAACTACGGCCTTGTTGGAATAACGCTTTAAGTGGAGCTTCGTCGCCTTTTAACACGTCATTCAGAACAAATTGCGTACCCTGTTGAATGCTGAGTTGAGGTGCGATTTTCTGGATAATGCCATGCGATTTTGCAGTCTCATTTTTCGCAGTTAAATACATCAACGATTCAGGCAGGAACATCCAGATTACCGGCAAAAGTAATAATGGCGTACCGGCAAGAAGGAACATGATTTTCCAGCCAAACTGCGGTACCAACCATGCACCCAATAATGCAGAGGACATTCCACCAATCGCATAACCACTAAACATCAGGGCAACCAGCGTGCTGCGGATACGTTTTGGTGCATATTCGGTCATGAGGGCGACCACGTTTGGCATCACGCCGCCAATTCCCAAACCGGCCAGGAAGCGCAGAATACCGAACTCAGTCGGGTTGCTGGCAAAAGCACCTAAAAAGGTAAAGCCACTGAACAGTGTTACACAGATCATAATGGTTTTTTTACGGCCAATTTTATCGGACAGGGTTCCGAAACTCATGGCACCGAACATCATGCCAAACAATGCGGTACTGGCCAGTAAACCCGCCTGTACGGTATTGAGCGCCCATTCCTGCATGAGCAAGGGTAGCGCCACGCCATAAATCACCAGATCATAACCGTCAAAGATAATGATCATCAGGCACCAGAATAAGACGCCCCAATGAAATGGTGTAAATTTTGCTTCATCAATGAGTGTATTGATATTTATCTTATTGGACATGCTTCACCTCCTTTCTGTGAAGTCCTGTTTGTGCCATCACAATGCAGAAGATGAGAAAAAATGTCCAAAACCGATTGCATATATATTCATACCTTAAAAGTTGAATGCCCATTGTTTGGAGTGGGTGCAATACTTTAAAGATATCTTCACAAGGTCTAATTCAGCCTGAGTGCTGCTTTAGTCATTCTTTTTTTTAAAAAATACAGAACCCTCACCTCCTTGAGGATGCGTCTGCATAATTGGATGCCGCTGAAAATTTTGAGTTAATCCAGCCCGAATTTACGATGAATGACAGCCGAGGTTCAGATTACACTGCGGTCATAAGCAATCGCTTCCAGGTCATAAACCTGATAAATACAGTCAAACAGCGAACGGATATGTTCGCTTTCATCCATGCTGCGAATCGCCAGAAAGATGGGACTGACCGCGGCATCATCCAGTAAGGGAATATAATGCAGATGCGGTAACTGAATGGTTTTGGCGCTTTCCGGGACAATACAAATCCCTTCCCCGGCAGCCACCAGTCCCAGAGCCAGCTGGATTTCACGCACTTCCTTCAAGTTTGTCGGGTCCAGGCTATATTCTGAAAACAGCGATCTGACCTGGGTAGAAAAATTCGGTTTGGGATGGCTCGGATACAGAAACAGGTTTTCGTCAACAATATCTGTCAGGAAAATTCCCTTTTTATGTTGTACAAGTGGATGGCTGGAATGCATGGCGACCATCAGCGGCTCTTCACGCAACAGGATGCGCCGAACCGCCGGGTCGGAAATTCTGAGACGACCAAAACCGACATCAATCCGCCCTTCTTTCAAGGCCTGAATCTGGTCTTTGGTGCTCATTTCAATCAGTTCGATTTTTAAATGCGGCTGCTGCTGGCGGAATAGATAGACAATTTTGGGTAATAAGCCATAGAGCAAAGAACCCACAAAACCCATGGTAATGGTCTTTTCTACCATTCCTACCCGCTGGGTCATGGCTTTAATTTCTTCTGCATTAGACAAAAGTTTAACCGCATGCTGATAAAAGAATTGCCCGGCTTCAGTGGTTAATAATGGTCGGCTACCCCGCTCAAAAAGCTGGATTCCCAGCTCTGATTCAAGGTTCTGTATCTGCCGGCTTAAAGGTGGTTGAGCAATAAACAGTTTTTCCGCCGCCTTGGTGAAACTCTGCTCTTCTACGACGGCCACAAAGTAGCGTAAATGTCTCAGTTCCATGATATTCCATACCTTTAAAGCATACTAAAATGCAAAATTGATCTTAGACAGTGAGTATCTATTCTTTTAAGGTATATCACAAGAGATACACAAAGCAAGATTGAGAAGCTCAAAGATGTATAAATCCATAGAAACGTTGCTTGTCGAAATTCCTACCATTCGCCCACACAAGATGGCGGTGGCGACGATGCAGACCCAAACACTGGTACTGGTAAAAATCAGCACAGAAGATGGTTTTGTCGGTTGGGGTGAAGCAACAACCATTGGTGGACTAGGCTACGGTGACGAAAGCCCGGAGAGCATCAAAACCAATATCGATACTTATTTTGCGCCTCTATTAAAAAGTTTAACAGGGCTAAATGTTGCGCAAACTGTACAGACTTTAAAAAAGCATATCAATGGCAACCGTTTTGCCAAATGTGCCATTCAAACAGCTTTACTCGATATTCAGGCACAGCGTCTCGGTATTCCTGTAAGTGAACTGCTTGGCGGTCGTTTGCGTGACAGCGTGCCGGTACTTTGGGTATTGGCATCTGGCGATACCGATAAAGATATTGCTGAAGCGAAGAAAATGATTGAGGCCAAACGCCATAACATTTTCAAGTTAAAAATCGGTTCACGTGCGGTCGAAGCTGACGTTGAGCATGTACTGGCCATTAAAAAGGCGCTAGGCAAAGACATTTCTATTCGCGTAGATGTGAACCGCGCCTGGTCAGAGCTACAAGCGGTTAAAGCCATTCAGCTGTTGCAAGATGGCGGTGTTGACCTGATTGAGCAACCTTGTGCAATTGACAACATTGATGCCATGCAGCGCCTGACCCGTAAATTTGACATTGCCATTATGGCCGATGAATCGCTAATGGGACCTCAAAGTGCATATCAGCTTGCCAAGTGCAACGCGGCATCGGTATTTGCTGTCAAAGTCGCGCAGTCTGGTGGACTGATGGAAGGCTGCGTGGTGGGAAAAATCGCCCAATTGGCTGGAATTGACCTGTATGGCGGCACCATGCTGGAAGGTCCTGTGGGCACGATTGCATCTGCACATGTCTTCTCGACTTTCGAAAACCTGGCATATGGCACAGAGCTGTTTGGCCCTCTGCTACTTACTGAACAAATTTTAAAGACCCCGCTTCAATATCAGAATTTTCAGCTTGCCCTTCCTAAAGGTGCTGGTTTGGGTATCGAGCTGGATGAAGACAAGATTGACAACTTACGTCGTCACTAATTGAAGAGAAAGGAGTTTCACATGCTTTTTCAGGTACGTATGGACGTGAACATTCCACTGGATATGCCAGCGGAAAAAGCCAATGAAATTAAAGCAGTTGAAAAGGCTTATTCACAAGATTTACAGCGCCAGGGTAAATGGCGACATATCTGGCGCATCACCGGTCAGTATTCCAACATCAGTATTTTTGATGTGGAGAGTAATGAAGAACTGCACAACATTTTGCAGGGTCTTCCACTTTATCCATACATGAATATCGAAGTGATGGCTTTAAATCGTCACCCTTCTTCAGTTCGTGACGATGACAGCTGATCAATCAACTGGAAAGGGAAAGTAGATTTATTCCTTTTCTGTAAAGCAAAACGTAATTCAAACAAGGAACGGGGCAGCCAGTACTCTCAAAACAAACCCTGAGAGACTAGCCACCCAAAGGCATACTTCCAAGGAGTAACAAAATGGATCGTCAAACCATTGAAAATGTAGTTAAAGCTTGTAACGTGGACACCTCTGAAGGTCCAGTAAATGCACGTGTACAACAGGTACTGGTACGTTTGGTTACAGATTTGTTCCAAGCGATTGAAGACCTGGATCTCAGCCAGTCTGAAGTTTGGAAAGGTATTGAAACCATTATTGATATCGCAAAAGCTGACGAGTTTGCATTGATGGGTTCTGCAGTCGGTCTGGAACACTTCCTGGACTTGCGTGCTGATGAAGCTGATGCGAAAGCAGGCTTAACGGGTGGTACTCCACGTACAATTGAAGGTCCTTTGTATGTTGCTGGTGCACCTGAGTCTACAGGTTTTGCCCGTATGGATGATGGTTCTGAAGAAGGCAAAATCCCGACATTAATCATCGACGGTACTGTAACTGATACTGAAGGCAACATCATTCCAGGTGCTAAAGTTGAAGTTTGGCATGCCAACAGTCACGGTAACTATTCATTCTTTGACAAGTCACAAAGCCACTTTAACCTGCGTCGCTCAATCTTTGCAGATGAAAAAGGCCAATACACTGCCCTTACTACCATGCCGGTAGGTTATGGCCTGAACCCTGAAGGTCCGCTTCAAGGTGTGCTTAACATGATCTCCCGTCATGGTCAGCGCCCTGCTCACGTGCACTATTTCATCTCTGCACCGGGCTACCGTAAGCTAACTACCCAGTTCAACATCGAAGGCGACAAGTACCTTTGGGATGACTTCGCATTCGGTACACGTGAAGGCCTGGTTGCAACTGCTGTAGACGTAACCGATGAAGCTGAAATCGCACGTCGTGGCCTGAAAGGTCCTTTCAAACACATCCAGTTCGATGTAGTACTTCAGAAAGACAAAGCTGGTGCTCCTTCTACTGAAGTTGAACGTCGTCGCGCAAGCGCTTAATGACCTCATGATAGGAAATCGAGATGTCAGTTTCATGACATCTCGGTGACTTGCCCAAATTTGGACAGTCGGAGAACGGACATGCCTCGTATCCCAGTAATTAACACCAGCCATCTTGATCGTATTGATGAACTTTTAGTTGACGATTTTGAAAGTGGCGAATTTAAACTTCACCGTTCTGTATTTACAGATCAAGCCCTGTTTGACCTAGAGATGAAATATATCTTTGAAGGCAACTGGGTTTATTTGGCCCATGAAAGCCAGATTCCAAACAACAACGATTTCTATACCACTTATATTGGCCGTCAACCAATCATCATTGCACGTAACCGTAATGGCGAACTGAATGCCATGATTAATGCCTGTTCTCACCGTGGCGCACAATTGTGCCGTAACAAGAAAGGCAACAAAGCGACCTATACTTGCCCATTCCACGGCTGGACATTCAACAACTCTGGCAAGTTGTTAAAAGTGAAAGACCCAAGTGAAGCAGGTTATTCAGACTGCTTCAACAAAGACGGTTCACACGACCTGAAAAAAGTTGCGCGTTTTGAAAGCTATAAAGGCTTCCTGTTCGGCAGCTTGAATCCGGACGTTCCTTCACTGGAAGAATACCTGGGCGAAGCGACCAAAATCATCGACATGATTGTAGGCCAGTCAGAGCAAGGCCTGGAAGTTTTACGCGGTTCTTCGACTTATACCTATGAAGGTAACTGGAAGTTGACTGCCGAAAACGGTGCCGATGGTTACCACGTGTCTGCCGTACACTGGAACTACGCTGCAACAACTCAGCAACGTAAAGAGAAAGAAGCCGGTGACAACATCCGTGCCATGAGCGCAGGTTCATGGGGCAAACAAGGCGGCGGTTCTTACGGCTTTGAACACGGTCACATGTTGCTATGGACTCAATGGGCCAACCCGGAAGACCGTCCAAACTTTGCCAAAAAAGATGAATACACCGAGCAATACGGTGAAGCTATGGCGAAATGGATGATCGAGCGTTCACGTAACCTGTGCCTCTATCCAAACGTATATTTCATGGACCAGTTCGGTTCACAAATTCGCGTATTACGTCCACTTTCTGTCGATAAGACTGAAGTGACCATTTACTGTATCGCGCCTAAAGGTGAAGAGCCAGAAGCTCGCGCACGCCGTATCCGCCAGTACGAAGACTTCTTTAATGCTTCAGGTATGGCTACTCCAGACGACCTGGAAGAATTCCGTGCCTGTCAGGCGGGTTACGCAGGTATCGCGCTGGAATGGAACGACATGTGCCGTGGTTCTAAACACTGGATCCAAGGTCCGGATGATGCTGCCAACGAAATCGGTTTAAAACCAAAACTGTCTGGTATTAAAACTGAAGACGAAGGTTTATACCTGGCTCAGCACCAGTACTGGTTAGAACTGATCAAGAAAGGCATTGCGACTGAGAAAGAAATTGCGGCATCTACTGAAGGAGAAAACGCATGAGCGACATCACTTTAGAAAATATTGCTCAATTCCTCTATCAGGAAGCCCGCTTTCTAGATGATGAGCAATGGGATGACTGGTTACAGTGCTATGCCCCTACCGCTTCTTTCTGGATGCCGGCTTGGGATGATGACGACAAACTGACCACAGATCCGCAGTCTGAAATCTCTTTGATTTATTACCCGGACCGTCAAGGTTTGGAGGACCGCGTGTTCCGTATCAAGACTGAACGCTCGTCTGCAACCATGCCGGATACCCGTACCAGCCACAACATCAACAACATTGAAATTGTTGAACGTGATGGTGACAAAGTAACGGTTCGTTTTAACTGGAATACCTTGAGTTTCCGTTACAAGACCAACTACAGCTATTTTGGTATGTCACGTTATGAAATCGACTTTTCCGGTGAAAAACCACAAATTCTGAGCAAGTACGTGGTGCTGAAAAACGATTATATCAACCAAGTCATTGATATTTATCACCTCTAAGACTGTTCTACAGCAAGGTAAAACCTTTCAGCCATATGAAAATTTGGCTGAAAGGTCTAGTTTTAAAGATTTATATAGGATATTCAGCCATGTCAAACCACAATGTTGCACTTCAATTTGAAGATGGCGTTACACGTTTTATTTCTGTTGCACAAGGTGAAACCCTGTCAGATGCAGCTTACCGTCAAAAGATCAATATTCCTTTGGACTGCCGTGACGGTGCATGTGGAACGTGCCGTGCGTTTTGTGAATCAGGTTCGTATGACATGCCTGAAGAAACTTATATTGAAGATGCACTGACTCCTGAAGAAGCAGCTGAAGGCTACATTCTTGCATGTCAATGTAAACCGACTTCAGACGCCGTATTCCAGATTCAAGCTTCTTCTGAAGTATGTAAAACTGAAATTCATGAATTCCAGGGTACTTTGGCTCGCGTCGAAAACCTGTCTGACTCGACCATTACTTTTGACATTCAGCTCGATGAAGGTCAACCGGACATTCACTTCCTGGCAGGTCAATATGTCAATGTCGGCATTCCAGGTACAACTGAAACCCGTTCTTATTCATTCAGCTCTAAACCGGGCAACCGCTTAACCAGCTTTGTGGTACGTAACGTGCCAAACGGCAAAATGAGTGAATTCTTAAGCCAAAATGCCAAAGCAGGCGACAAAATGACCTTTACCGGTCCATTTGGCAGCTTCTACCTGCGTCCTGTTGCTCGCCCTGTCTTGATGCTGGCAGGCGGTACGGGTATTGCACCATTTATGTCTATGCTGCAAGTACTGGAAGAAAAAGGTTCAGAGCAGCCTGTACGTCTGGTGTTTGGTGTGACCAATGACTTTGACCTGGTGGCTATTGAAAAGCTGAACGAACTGCAAGAAAAATTCCCGTGGTTCGAGTACCGTACTGTTGTGGCTAACCCGGAATCTGCGCATGAGCGTAAAGGTTATGTCACAGGCCACATCGAAAATGAATGGCTCAATGGTGGTGACGTAGACATCTACTTATGTGGTCCAGTACTTATGGTGGAAGCGGTGCGCGGCTGGTTAGAAGCAGAGGGTGTTAAACCTGCAAGCTTCCTGTTTGAAAAATTCTCTGCAAATTAATTCAAGGAGATTTTTCAATGTCTAATCGTCAAAGATTTGAAAATAAAGTTGTGATCGTAACCGGTGCCGCTCAAGGTATCGGTCGCGGTGTCGCGCTGCAAGTCGCCAGCGAAGGTGCTCAAGTTGTTCTGGCAGATATATCTGATTATGTTGAAGAAACATTAGCGGAAATTGAAGCCCAAGAAGGCGATGCAATTATCGTCAAAGCCAACCTGGAAACCTTTGCAGGAGCAGAATCTGTAGTTGCCAAAGCGATTGAGACCTATGGCCGTGTCGATGTGCTGATCAACAACGTCGGTGGCGCGATCTGGATGAAACCTTTCCAGGAATTTTCTGAAGAGGAAATCATCAAGGAAGTGAACCGTTCATTGTTCCCGACCATGTGGTGCTGTCGTGCCGTGTTGCCTGAAATGATCAAGAACCAGAAAGGTACCATTGTCAATGTATCTTCAATTGCAACACGCGGCATTAACCGTGTGCCTTATTCGGCTTCAAAAGGTGGCGTGAACGGCTTAACCGCTTCCCTCGCCTTTGAACATGCCAAAGACGGAATTCGTGTCAATGCAGTGGCAACCGGTGGAACAGAAGCTCCACCACGTAAAGTGCCACGCAATGCCAATCCACTTTCTGAATCTGAAAAAGAGTGGATGCAGCAGGTGGTTGACCAAACCATTGACCGTACTTTCCTGGGACGTTATGGCACGATTCAGGAACAAGTGAATGCCATCACTTTCTTGGCATCTGACGAATCGTCTTATATGACAGGGACAGTGGTTCCTGTTGGTGGTGGTGATCAGGGCTAACCCCCGATCATAAACGTGGTACAGGATCATTGATTTATCAGCATGGAGGCAGTAGCAATGACGACCCTGTTTAAAAGCTTAAAAGATGACTGGTCTATGTCAGCAACGGTTGCAGGATTTTTAGCCGTGCTGATTTCCTATTCCGGGCCGTTGATCATCTTTTTCCAGGCGGCACAAAAAGCCAATGTTGACCCCAGCATGATGATTTCATGGATCTGGGGAATCTCCATTGGTGCAGCAGTTGCAGGGATTTTTTTATCAATCAAGTACAAAGTCCCGGTTATCACTGCCTGGTCAGCGCCCGGCACGGCACTTTTGGTCACGTTATTTCCCAATATTTCTTTAAATGAAGCGGTCGCTGCCTATATCACGGCCGCTTTGGTAATTCTTGTTATTGGTTTGACAGGCTATTTCGACAAGCTGCTGAAGTGGATTCCCCAATCCATTGCGGCGGGCATGATGGCCGGGATTCTATTTCAATTTGGCCTGGGACTGTTTACTGCTACAAACAGCATGCCCCTGATCGTGTTTGGCATGGTGCTAGTTTTTTTAGTATCCAAGCGCATAAATCCACGCTACAGCATGGTTTGGGTACTGCTTGCAGGGGTTTTACTCAGCTTAGTCCTCGGCAAAATGAACCCTGTCACTGTTGATTTCAGCCTTGCCATTCCACAGTGGATTAGCCCTGAATGGTCAATCAATGGCATGCTGAATCTGGCGATTCCACTAATCCTGGTCAGTCTTACCGGGCAGTTTTTGCCCGGCATGGCCATTATGAAACTTAGCGGTTATGACACACCTGCAAAACCGATTATCACCACCACCAGTATTGCATCGCTTGCTGTAGCTTGCGTGGGTGGCATCACCATTGTTTTGGCATCCATTACCGCTGCCTTATGCATGGGTAAGGATGCACATGAGCTGAAAGATAAACGTTACATTGCAGGCATTGCCAATGGTGTGTTTTACATTTTAGGTGGATTATTTGCCGGCAGCATCGTGATGCTGTTTAGCCTGCTGCCGAAAGAACTGGTTGCAGCGCTTGCAGGCCTTGCCCTGTTGGGTGCCATTGCCACCAATGTTTCAGTAGCCATGAAAGATGAAAGCGAACGTGATGCAGCCTTAATCACTTTTTTAGCAACGGCATCCGGTATGCATTTCCTTGGATTGAGTTCGGTGTTTTGGGGCATTTGTATCGGTCTCGTCGCCCATCTTTTATTAAACAAACCCCAAACAGGTCCGACAGTGTCAAACACTGTTTCCCTCTCCCAAACTGAAACTAAATAATTTTAGCGTTAGGAACGATTATGATCGATAAAAGCGTGGCTTCATTAACGGAAGTCCTCTCTCAAATTAAAGATGGCTCGACCATCATGATTGGCGGTTTTGGTACAGCGGGTCAGCCGGCAGAGCTGATTGATGGCCTGATTGAGCTGGGCATCAAGGATCTGGTGATTGTCAACAATAACGCCGGGAATGGCGATTACGGCTTGGCGAAACTACTTAAGGCTGGCGCGGTCCGTAAAATCATCTGCTCTTTCCCGCGTCAGTCGGATTCCTGGGTGTTTGACGAACTTTACCGTGCCGGAAAAATCGAACTGGAACTGGTCCCTCAAGGCAACCTGGCGTGCCGTATTCAGGCTGCGGGTATGGGCTTGGGTCCAATCTACACGCCTACTGGTTTCGGAACATTGCTGGCTGAAGGTAAACCGACCCTGAACTATGAAGGCAAAGACTACGTGCTAGAAAACCCGATCAAGGCGGATTTTGCTTTGATTAAAGCACATCAGGGCGACCGTTGGGGCAACCTGGTGTACCGTAAATCTGCGCGTAACTTCGGTCCAATCATGGCGATGGCAGCTGACGTGACCATTGCCCAGGTGTCAGAAGTAGTTGAACTGGGTGCACTAGATCCTGAACACATCATTACCCCGGGAATTTTTGTTCAACACGTTGTTCAAGTTAAACCTGCACAATAATTGGTATCGGAGAGAAACGATGAGCTATAGCAAACTGACCCGTGACCAGATCGCTGAACGTGTGGCACAAGATATTCCTGATGGCGCCTATGTCAACCTCGGCATTGGCTTACCCACCAAAATTTCCAGCTACCTGCCTTCAGATAAAGACGTGTTTTTACATTCTGAAAATGGCCTGTTGGCTTTCGGTCCTCCTCCTGCTGAAGAAGACCGTGATCCTGAACTGATCAATGCCGGTAAAGAATTTGTGACCTTACTTGAAGGTGGTGCCTTCTTCCATCACGGTGATTCATTCGCCATGATGCGTGGTGGTCACCTGGACATCGCCGTACTCGGTGCTTTCCAGGTCGCTGAAAATGGTGACTTGGCCAACTGGCATACCGGTGCACCGGATGCGATTCCTGCGGTGGGCGGTGCAATGGACTTAGCCGTTGGTGCGAAAAAAGTCTTTATTACCACCGATCATGTGACTAAAAAAGGCGAGCCAAAAATCGTCGCTGAGTTGGCTTACCCTGCGACTGGCCTGAAATGTGTCGACCGTATCTATACCGACCTGTGTGTGATTGATGTCACTCCTGAAGGCATGAAAGTAATTGAGAAAGTTGAAGGTCTGTCATTTGAAGAATTACAGTCGATGACCGGTGCCAAACTGATTGATGCAACTCAATCAAATTAAGGGGAAGTCCCTCCTTTCTTGCACTTAGTTTTAAAAGCAGTGCTTTAAAACATGTTCAGGAGGGATTTAGGGAGGATTTGAGGAATAAAACTACTTCATTAAATCCCTCCCTTGCGAAGCAATGCTTCTCACCCTTTAAAAAGGGAGGAGTTTTCTTCTTTTAAATATGTGAGAAATACACAATGAAAAATGCCTATATCGTAGATGCCATCCGTACCCCATTTGGCCGTTATGCCGGTGGCCTTGCTCCTGTTCGTACCGATGATCTTGGTGCACTTCCAATCAAAGCTTTAATGGAACGCAATCCATCAGTCAATTGGGAACAGGTTGATGACGTGATTTATGGCTGTGCCAACCAGGCCGGTGAAGATAACCGTAACGTGGGGCGTATGTCTGCACTTTTAGCCGGTTTACCCTACCAAGTACCAGCAACGACGATTAACCGTCTTTGCGGTTCATCACTGGATGCTATTGCCATTGCAGCACGTACCATCAAAGCAGGCGAAGCTGAACTGATTATTGCTGGCGGTGTCGAGTCAATGAGTCGTGCGCCATTTGTGATGGGTAAATCTGAATCTGCCTATGGTCGTAGTCAAAAAATTGAAGACACCACCATGGGCTGGCGTTTCATTAACCCGAAACTGAAAGAAATGTACGGCGTAGAAACCATGCCGCAAACTGCTGAAAACCTGGCGGAACAGTTCAATATTAACCGTGCAGATCAGGACCAGTTTGCTTTAACCAGCCAGCAACGTACTGCTGCTGCACAAGCACGTGGTTTCTTTGATAAAGAAATTATTCCTGTGGTGATTCCGCAGCGTAAAGGTGATGCTGTTGTAGTTGATAAAGACGAACATCCACGTGCGACCACGACAGAAGCTTTGGCAAAACTGAAACCTGTGGTGAAAGCCGATGGTACGGTAACGGCAGGTAATGCTTCCGGGATCAATGATGGTGCGGCTGCCCTACTCATTGCATCTGATGAAGCAGTTGCTCAACACGGTTTGAAACCGCGTGCCAAAATTATCGGTTCGACAGTAGTCGGCGTTGAGCCACGCATCATGGGCTTTGGTCCTGCACCGGCTATCAAGAAACTATTGGCACAAACCGGTCTGACTTTAGAGCAGATGGACGTGATTGAACTGAACGAAGCTTTTGCTGCACAAGCGCTGGCCTGTACCCGTGACTTAGGCATTGAAGATGGTTCAGAGAAAGTGAATCCAAACGGTGGTGCAATTGCTTTAGGTCATCCACTCGGTGCTTCAGGCGCACGTCTGGTGACCACAGCACTGAACCAGCTTGAACGGACTGGCGGTAAATACGCACTGTGTTCAATGTGTATTGGTGTCGGTCAAGGCATCGCTTTGATTATTGAACGTGTTTAATTATTAAATGCTCGCTCGATCCTCCTTTCGTAAAGGAGGGATCGAGGGAGGATTAAGGATTCTAAAAAAATGCCAACTTTTACATCTAACGATGCCCAGATCAATTACCAGATCTTTGGTGATGCATCCAAGCCAGCCTTGATTTTTTCTAATTCACTCGGCACCAATTACAGTATGTGGCAAAAACAGTTTAATCACTTCAAACAGGATTATTTTGTGATTTGCTATGACACCCGTGGTCATGGGGCTTCATCTGCACCACAAGGTCCGTATAGCCTTGATCAACTGGGTCAAGATGTTATCAACCTGCTTGATCATTTAAAAATTGAAAAAGCTGCGTTCTGTGGTATTTCAATGGGTGGTTTAACAGGTCAATGGTTAGCGATTAATAAACCCGAACGTTTTAGCCACGTGATTGTCTGCAACACGGCAGCCAAAATTGGTCAGGAACAGGCCTGGAATGAGCGTGCCACTTTGGTACGTCAGCAAGGTCTACAACCAATTGCGTCTACCGCAGCATCACGCTGGTTTACCGAACCCTTTATCCAAAGCAACCCAACAGTAGTTGAAAATCTTCAAAACGACTTGGAAGCTGGCAGCACCGAAGGTTATGCAAGCTGTTGTGAAGCTTTGGCTAAAGCGGATTTACGCGAACAGCTGAAAGATATTAATGTACCGGTACTGGTAATTGCAGGTCAGCAAGATCCGGTAACCACAGTGGTTGATGGCCAGTTCATGCAAGAACGTATTGCCCATAGCCAGCTGTTTGAAATCAATGCTTCACATATTTCGAATGTAGAGCAACCTGAAGCCTTTAATCAGGCGGTGCAAAAATTTATTGCAGCTTAAAAAGCATAGAGCAAAAGCAAAAAAGCCACTTTTCGAAGTGGCTTTTTTATCTTTTCAATCTTTTTCTCGCATCAGGCCCAGATCACTAAAATTGCCGCAATCACTACCAGGGCCAATCCCCAATGCTCGGCACGGGCCAGTTTTTCCTTAAAGAAATAAGCGGAAATCAGCATACTAAACAGAATCTCGATTTGGCCCAAGGTTTTGACCACCGGTACACTCATCATGCTCATGGCAGTAAACCAGCCAAGCGATGCCATAAAACTGCATACACTTACCTGAAAGGTTAGGCCCAGACGTTGCCACATGGCGATTAAAGTACGGCGACTAAACAGCCCCAGATAAAGCAGCATGCTGATACACTGGAAACTGATCACCAGCAATAATACCCATCCTGCACGGTGTAAATTTGGTAAATTTGTGAGCTCCAGACTGGCTTCCCGTACCAGCAGTGAAGTAATGGCAAAACTTAAACCGCTTCCGATGCCAATTGCCAGCGTTTTGGCTGAAAACCCGATCATTTGCTGGCCTTTACTCAGCAAAAATACCGCATAACCACCCAGTGCCACCCCAATCCAGGCCAGAAAGGACAAATGGTCAGCCAGGAAAGTTACCCCAATAATCGCTGCCAGTATTGCTTCACTTTTAGCCAGTCCTACCCCAATCGCGTAATTTTTTTGCTTAAACAGTTGCACCATCAGTGCAGTGGCTAAAATCTGGCTGGAAGCTGCAATCACAATGTAGACCCAGAACTTTGGCGTGAAGTGGACTATACTTTCAACCGGCTTGAAATAATACAGACTGCTGAGGTAAAGAGCAGCAAATGGCAATCCAAAAATAAACCGGGCCAGTGTGACTCCCCAGACATCGACCGTGGTACTCAGCTGTTTTTGAAAGGCATTACGCCAGGCCTGCATAAATGCTGCCATTAAAGTAAAGAAAATCCAGCTCACTGCCATATGCCTAGCGCCATTACAACAAAAGTGAACTCATTCTATGCTCTAGCCGAAGGCATGACTAATTAAAAATGGGATGGGCTTTGATAGCGCAAAGTTTGGTTTGATACCCTGAACCATAAAAAAATATTAAGCACTGGCTATTTTCAGCTTCGGAAATTTAATCTTACACAGCGTATCAGGCTTATAATTAATACCAAAAAAAATTCATATGTTTACTTACTATTTACAGCCTTCCCAAGTTGCTAAAATTTATTTGCAGCGGCTGAACACTTTCAATCAAAGCCCTTAATCCAGACTTGAAACATGAGCTGAAAATATAAGGATAAAGCTGCATTGAATAGATAAAACTTGCCTATGATGACCTGAAATCATTCCCTTTGCCTAAACAGTTTTATCTAGGCAGGGCTGTCATTTCAGGTCTGCTTGGCAATCTTAAGGTTTTAAGGGGTTAAAATCACTTTACGGCATTCCTGTTCTCGCTGATCGAAAATACGGTAACCTTCAGCCGCATCGGAAAGATTCATGCGATGGGTAATAATGATTTCTGGAGACAAGTCTCCATTTTCAATATGCTCTAAAAGTTGCGGCAAGAATCTATGCACATGGGTTTGCCCCATTTTAAAGGTCAGTCCTTTGTCAAAAGCATCGCCAAACAGAAAACCATGAATCGGCCCAGCATAGACACCCGGTACACTCACTACACCACCACGCCGAACCGCTGCAATACATTGCCGTAAAGCAGCTCCACTTGAACCTTCAATCTTCAGATTGGTGAGTACGGTTTCCAGCGTACTGCCTTTGGCTTCAAAGCCAATTGCATCAATGACCGCATCTACACCGCGATGACCCGGCGTATTGCCGATAATAAACTCTGCTGCATCCACCTTGTCAAAATTCACAGGAATTGCCCCATAAGTATTTCGGGCATATTCCAGTCGGTAATGGTTATGATCTACGATAAAAATTTGCTCAGCACCCAACATTTGTGCGCATGCCGCTGAAAGCAGACCCACCGGACCTGCGCCATAAATAGCCACTGTAGAGCCTTTAGTTACATGAGCATTGGTCACTGCCTGCCAGGCCGTCGGTAAAATGTCGGTCAGGAACAGGACTTTTTCATCCGATAAAGATCCCGGTACTTTAAACGGTCCTACATTTCCTTTCGGTACCCGTACATATTCGGCCTGTCCGCCTGGAACACCACCATATAAATGACTATAGCCAAACAGGGCGGCACCCGGTGGTATCTGTTTCTTGTTTAAAATGGCACCACGACCGGTATTGGTATTTTCACAGGAAGCCGTCAACTCGTGCTCGCAAAAAAAGCACTGGCCGCAGGCAATCACAAAAGGAATAATCACCCGATCCCCTTTTTTGACTTCTGTTACTGCTGGCCCTACTTCTTCCACAATTCCCATAAATTCATGACCAAAAATATCCCCTTCTTCGGTCGCAGGAATTTTTCCCCGATACAGATGCAGATCTGAACCGCAGATCGCCGTAGCCGTCACCCTTAGAATGACATCATCCGGCTCCTGAATTACAGGATCGGGAACCGACTCAACTCGGACATCATGTTTACCATGATAGGTAAGTGCGCGCATGATTTATTCCTCTTGGTTTTATTGTGCAGTAGACGGGAAGGTGTAAATATTGTTTTAAATTTTTGGGCTGCTGTGCCTTTTCTATATTGAAAGATCAGACTGCAAAGAGATGTATAGAAAAAGAATTTTTACTGTTCAGAAATGTATAAAACACAAGGTTCCAGTTATTAAATGTGGGTTTGTCGTATCTGGAACAAAATTTGAATAGAATTTAGCATTCAATCCTCTACACCTCTCAACCTCATAAAGTTAATTTTTAAAGAACATCAGGAAATAATTAAAACGGCTTCGAAAATAAAAACGGCTTATTCATTATGAACAAGCCGTTTTTTGCGGATATTCGTTATTAGAGGAAAACCCGAGTCCTCCTCAATAAGAGTTTACTTCGACACAGCTTTGCCTCGCGCTGCGTGCAGTTTTTTGTAGCTATCAATCAGACGTAAATGACGGTCCAACCCTTCAAGCTTCATGCTGGTTTCAGTCAAACCATAGAAGCGGATACTGCCGTCCATCGAGCCGATTACCGCATCCATACGCTCATCACCAAACATACGGCGGAAATTGATTTCGTAATCATTCAGGTCCATGTCATCGTCAAGTTCTACTTCGAGCACCACATTCATGCACTGATAGAACAAGCCACGCTCGACGGTATTGGTATTGTATTGCAGGAAAGTTTCCACCAGCTCTTTGGCTTCTTCAAACTCTTGCAAAGCAATATAAATCAGCAGTTTTAATTCCAGAATGGTGAGCTGGCCCCATACCGTATTGTCGTCAAACTCGATACCAATCAAGGTGCTAATTTCAGTGTAATCATCTACTTCAACATCTTCCAAACGTTCCACCAGAGCGACCAGCTGGTCTTCATCCAAACGGTGCAAGTTCAGGATATCTTCACGGAACAATAAGGCTTTGTTGGTGTTATCCCAGATTAAATCTTCAACCAGATAAATTTCCGAATAACCCGGTACCAAAATACGGCAAGCGGTTGCACCTAAATGCTCGTACACGGCCATGTATACTTCCTTGCCCATATCTTCCAGAATGCCGAACAGCATTGCCGCTTCTTCAGCATTTGAGTTTTGACCCTGGTTGGTAAAGTCCCACTCCACAAACGTGTAGTCAGACTGGGCGCTAAAGAAACGCCATGACACTACACCGCTGGAATCGATAAAGTGCTCGACAAAGTTATTCGGCTCGGTGACAGCGTTGCTGCTGAACGTCGGTTTAGGCAGATCATTCAGGCCTTCGAAACTGCGGCCTTGCAGCAGTTCAGTGAGGCTGCGCTCCAGCGCCACTTCAAAGTTCGGATGTGCACCAAAAGAGGCAAATACACCGCCCGTACGCGGGTTCATCAGGGTCACGCACATTACCGGATACTGGCCACCTAAAGAAGCATCTTTCACCAGTACCGGGAAGCCTTGCTCTTCCAGACCTTTGATTCCTTCAACAATTTTTGGATATTTTGCCAGTACATGTTCAGGCACATCCGGAAGTGCAAGCTCACCTTCTAAAATTTCACGTTTAACAGCACGTTCAAAAATTTCAGATAAACACTGGACCTGGGCTTCGGCCAAGGTATTCCCCGCACTCATACCATTGGAAAGATACAGGTTTTCAATCAGGTTGGATGGGAAATAAACCGTTTCACCATCAGAATGACGCACAAATGGCAATGAACAGATGCCGCGCGCAGTATTGCCCGAGTTGGTATCATACAAATGTGTGCCCAGCAGTTCATCTTCAGGGTTATAAATTTCTAAAGTGTATTCATCCAGAATTTCTTTTGGCAATTCCCCATTTGGACCTGGCTGGAACCATTTTTCATCCGGGTAATGAACAAATTCAGCATTGGCAATATCTTGCCCCCAGAACTGGTCGTTATAAAAGAAGTTGCAGTTCAAACGCTCAATGAATTCACCCAAAGCTGAAGCCAGGGCACTTTCTTTGGTCGAGCCTTTACCGTTGGTAAAGCACATTGGCGATTGGGCATCACGAATATGCAAAGACCACACATTCGGTACAATGTTGCGCCATGATGCGATTTCAATCTTCATGCCTAGGTTCGCCATAATGCCGGACATATTGGCGATGGTTTCTTCTAATGGCAGGTCTTTACCCGGAATGTAGGTACTGCTTTCCGAAGTCAAGCTCGGCATTAGCAAGGCTTGTGCATCGGCATCAATGCTTTCCACTTCTTCGATCACGAATTCCGGACCGGTTTGAATCACTTTCTTTACCGTACAGCGATCAATGGAACGCAAAATACCCTGGCGGTCTTTTTCGGAAATATCGGCCGGGAGTTCAACCTGAATTTTAAAAATCTGCTTGTAACGGTTTTCCGGGTCTACAATATTGTTTTGCGACAAACGGATGTTATCGGTTGGAATGTCACGCGCCGCACAGTACACCTTTACAAAGTAAGCGGCACATAAGGCTGATGATGCGAGAAAATAGTCGAAGGGACCTGGCGCTGAACCGTCCCCTTTATAGCGGATGGGTTGATCGGCGATTACCGTGAAATCATCGAACTTGGCTTCTTGTCGAAGGTTGTCAAGATAATTGACCTTAATTTCCATGCGGGCACCTAAATATTCTTATGTGTCAGTGCAACACATAAAAATCAGAAAATAAAATATAAGCCGAATCACAGACAGGAAACTGGCTTAAAAAATAGTGTGACTAGTGCCATTCGTATAGCAGAGCAAACGACCGACCCTAGAAATGATGGACGGTATTATAGAGGGATTTTGCCTGATTGATAACATTTGTCTGCTGTTCTCGCCTATTGATGAGAAATGCCTAAAACAGGACAATTTAGAGCAAGCAGTATCAAGACAATATTTCCAGACCCTTTACTACATATATAGGTCTTATAAGTCTTACTCAGGCATAAACCATGACTGGACATCATCTGGAGCTTCAGCATGAATTGTGAAATAAAGTAAATTTCAAGCAAATTATGTAGAAAAAGAAAATAAAAATTACATCCAATTAAAGGGTTCAACACACAAGCGCATAAAAATTTCCACAATAGATACCAAATCTTTCAATAAGATTTGAGCTACAAAATGCAGGCTTGCATTTTGTGCCTGTTGAAGTCTGAACTCGAACCATGACTTCAAGCATTTCTACAAAAAAAGTTTACTCAAATCAGTTGAGGTCAAATGATGATAAAAACAACGCTAAGCATAATCGGACTGTCGCTCGTTTCCACACTGGCTCTGGCTGCCGATCCATTACATGGAACCAAATGGAAAACGATTGATGATGTGACCAAGAAACCCTTATCTGTGGTTCAATTTACTGAAACATCCAAGGGCGTGCTTTCAGCAAAGATTGTAGATGTATTGGAAGGCACTGAAGGAGAAAAATGTACCAAGTGCAAGGGTAAATTTTATAATAAACCGCTTCAAGGCGTACAGATTGTATCCGGACTGAAAAAGGCCGGAAACAATAGCTATGATGGTGGAAAAATTACCGATCCTAAAAATGGTAAAACTTATAGCTTTAATGCCAGACTCTCTGAAGATGGCAAAACTTTAAATGGCCGTGGCTATATTGGCGTATCTGCCCTAGGTCGAAGTCAGACCTGGGTACGTATCCATTAACGGCATGAGATTGAATCAAATAAAAGCGACTTTCATCAGTCGCTTTTCATTGCAAATCACACACTCTTTCTGAAACAGCTCTCCTACAAGCCGTACTCCTCTCTTTCCCTAAGCTTGTTGACTTGTTATTTCAATAAAATTAAATCGGCAATCATTATTCATTCGCTATTTTATAACCCATGTTTTCAGCGTTAATGACTGACTTTTGTCTAATTTTAAAAATTGCGATTTTACCGTCGTCTGCACCACATAAAGCAATATGCGACATTTGATCCGTACCTATTTCAGCAGCAAAAAATTTAATATTTGCCTGTTCTAATTCACGCTTCAGTTGCTGAAGCTGATTATCGGCATTCACTCCCGAACACTGTTTGGTTCCTAATGATTTTGTAATCGTAACCAAAGGGGGTTTATCCATATTATGCATTTGACATCCCCCTAATCCAAGGAGTGCGATTGCAACCAAGCCTATATATTTTTTGACCATATTTATTCCATCCATCACATTTCCAAGCTAGAGAGCATAAAATGCTTTTTGTCCCATTTTTAATTGATCTGTTTGATCACCCATTGTAAAAATATTTTTTTATCAAGAAAATCAGGAGAATGAGTTGAATCTATGACTTTTTGCTTACCGTTAAATGTCCCTAAAAAGCTATAAGAATTTTTAACCTCAAAAAAACCTCCATTCATTTCATGGATTTCATAAAAAAATTCTTTTAGCTTCTCAAACTGGCTGTGCTTATGAAAATAAGGACGCATAAGTAAAAAATTATAGATTTGTTCCAGAGTACATAATTCATTTTGCATATTCATGCTTATCGCCTGTGTAAATATGTTTAGATTGATTTAACTAGATTTTGTAGAAATTATATTTGAGTTCTTTAAAAACGTATTTTTTAAATAATCTCCATGATTGAATTTCAGGAATTTCGACAACCCAGAAAGTAAATTTAAATTCATTAATGATCAATGTTATAGTTAAATGTGTTTTAATAATTAAATATTGGTAGCCTTTTATTTCTGTATATTTTATTAAACATCTGGTGAAGTACTCAGCTTGATCTTCATAAATATTATTTGTCTCACATTCAGATTTAACCAAATTGCAAATTAAACAGGATAAATCCCATAACAATATTTTTTCTAAAGTAACCCGAATCTCGGATAAGAAATTGACTTGAAAAATAAGCGGACTAGAGCCATCAGTTGAGTTACCACACAAAACTCACAACTCTAGTCCTGATGTTTAATAGTACCCAATTATTCTGTGTAATTGATGATTTCTTTATTAAATTTGAAGCAACTTATTGGAAATTCCTCAAGCAAAACTGTCGCTACTCAAGAATCCGAGCTGCACAATTAACTATTTCAGAAATCATCTTTATCGMTGTTTGGTATAAATGCTCTCATTTCAA
>NZ_SJOC01000009.1:0-162270 GCF_004331195.1 Acinetobacter sp. ANC 4216
AATTAGAAATAGACTGGTATTTCGCTGATCCTTATAGCGCTTGGCAACGAGGCACGAATGAAAATACCAATGGCTTAATTAGGCAATATATTAAAAAAGGCAGTAATTTAAATGCCTATACGGATGAATATATTGCAGAAATCACTCAACGTTTGAATCATCGCCCAAGAAAAAGACTCGGCTTTAAAAGTCCGAGTCAGGTATTATGGCAACAACATGGTGTTGCACTTCAAATACTAATCTAAGATTCAAAAAAAGGACTCCATCGAGTCCTTTTTTTTATGATCTGGATTTTACTGTTTAAACTTTAAAGCCCAGTCAGAAGCACAATCGCCACTTCATTCATAATAATTTCGGCAATATACAGCGCCAGGAATGCAACAATTGGCGACAGGTCAATCATGCCCATATTCGGCAAAATACGGCGGAAAGGTGCCAGTAATGGTTCTGCCAGTTCTTGAATCACTTCAATGTAAGGTGAACGAGATTGAGTAAACATCACCACCCAGCTTAAAATGATCGTTGCAAAAATCAGGTAACGGCAGAAACGGATCAGATCCTGAATCATGGTGACAAAGGTCAATATCACCAGATGTACCGGACTGTTCGGCATGGCCCCTGAAAGGTACATCACTCCAAAAATCTTGAGTAAATATAAAAGCACCACCAAAGCCAAGGCTGCCGAATTGACACGACCTTTTGCCAGGGTGGGAAAAATACGCCCAAACACATCGACAATTTTCGTCGCTTTCACAGTAGACATGACGACGGGATTATAAGCGTTCACCGCTGCAAGCTGCATGAGAAAACGGAAGAATACGAGCAAAATCGCTACGTTAATGATAATGCCAAAAATCAGCGCAGAGTTTGCACCCATACTGGAACTTTCCTAAATAAAAACGAGTTATTTGCTACTTTCACTTAGCTCTTGAGCAAGTTCTTGACTGCGCTTTTGCGCTGCAGCCAAAGCGGCCTGAATATTTTGAGAGATTTGCGCACGATCGAATACTTCCAGTGCAGCTTGGGTCGTACCATTTGGAGAGGTCACGTTTTTACGAAGTTCTGCCGGTGTATTTGAGCTGGTAATCGCCATTTGTGCGGCACCCAAGGCTGTTTGCAGCGTCAATGCTGTCGCTACTTTTTCATCCAGACCCAGGTTTTTCCCTGCACGAATCATGCTTTCCATCATATAGAAGAAATAAGCCGGACCAGAGCCTGATACTGCGGTGACAGCATCAATCTGTGCTTCTGAATTGACCCAAATGGTTAAACCGGTTGCAGCCAAAACCTGACTGGCCAATTCACGGTCCTGTGCATTTACAGCTTCAGTTGCATACAGACCATGGGCCCCTGTTTGTACTAGAGCCGGTGTATTCGGCATGACCCGAACAATACGGTTGGTATCTAGCAGGTTAGCGATGGTCGCAATTTCAGCCCCCGCCACAATCGACATCACCAGTTTGCCTTCCAGCAAGCCCTTAAGCGGTTTTAATACGCTGGCCAGGACTTGCGGCTTCACTGCAAAAAGGACGATATCGGCATCACGAATGGCAGCAATATTGTCATCCGTCACGTGTACATCTTTTTCTGTTAATAAAAGACGGACTTTCTCGACCGGATCAGAAACTGTAATACGAGTTGGCGGCAAGCCACGTGAAATCAGCCCGCCAATCAAGGCCTGGGCCATATTGCCGCCACCAATAAAACTAATATTACAATTTAAAGCTGCACTCATGGATTTATACTCGACTTAGAATTTTTAACTAAGAGATCAAATTTGGTTGCCATCCACCGATTTCACAATACTCAGATTGAGCTAACCAAAACCCTTTTGGTGTAAAAACACCAAGCATAACATTATCTATGCTTAATATTTGAATTCTATAACGCTGCCAGGGAAAAATTTGTGCTTCCTGAATGGCTTTTTTTAATGGCCAAGCTCCCACTCGTCCATACAAATGAATTTTTTCTCCACCCTGACGCATGACCAGATCCAGTTTTTGACCCAGCAATGCTGTTGACAGGCCTACTTTTGCAGTTTCAGCCAGATAATCACCTGAAAGCGTTTCAACCTTTTGTCCTAACTCAACTAAAAGAGTCTGTCTGGAAATATTCGATTCATTTTTTTCAGCCAAATATTCTGCCGCACTTAAACGGAAAAGTGTTTGCTGATAACGCACATAATAATATTGATTCCAGTGCAATGCAGCTTGTGCATCAGATTTGGACTCAATGACTTCATGCAACAAGCGTTGCACCATCTCAAAACTTGGGCGATAAGTATCTTGCCCTTTCATCCAGGCAGAGAGCAGTTGCCTTTGCCTCGCACTTGATAATTCAGCTAATTTTTTTAAATCCAGTTCAGTGGCCGATCCGCAATGCTTTAAATCCTGCTGTAAAACGTCCAGCAAAATATCTTCCGCATCCTGCATCAGATAGCTGGTGCGGCTGAGTGCCTGCTGCATTTTCGGATAGCGTTTTTGCAACAGCGGCCACAGTTCATGACGGCACCAGGCCCGATCGTAGTGGGTATCCAAATTGGTGGGATCTTCAATATTTTGCACACCCAGCTGGGTTGCCCATTGGCAAATCTGCTCACGTGAAATATCAAGCAGCGGTCGCCAAATGGTAAATTGCTCTCGTACATCGACCTGTTTCATCGCAGCGAGCCCATGCACGCCGGCACCGGAAAGCAGACGCAACATCAAGGTTTCGGCCTGATCCTGCTGATGATGTGCCAGAACCAAAATTTCATTGGATTTTAGATGTTTTGAATACGCTTGATAACGTGCGTTACGTGCCTGATGTTCCAGGTTGCCGTCTTGCACTTCAACCGCTTCAACAATACACGGTACATTCAGCGCTGCGCATTGATCAGACACAAATCGTCCCCAATCTGCACTGATACTTTGCAACTGGTGATCGACATAGATTGTACGGATTTTTTCAGGAACTAAATCAGACATCAGATGCAAAAGCAGCATGGAATCCATGCCACCGCTACATCCAATCAAGAAAGTGCTTTCAGGAGGAAAGCACTGGATTTGCTTTAAGACGCCAGACCGGAATTGTCGCTGCCAAACTTCATTAAACGCTGGTAACGTGCTTCGCATCTTTCATCCGCATCCATCGATTGCAATTCTTCTAAAGCCTGTTGTAACACATCTTTAAGATCTTGCATCACTTTTTCAGGCTGCAAATGCGCACCTTCACCTTCATCAACTACGTATTCAACAATACCGAGTTGTTTTAATTTCTCTGCAGTTAATGCCAGGGCTTCGCTGGCTTGTTCCGCTTTCTCTGCTGTTTTCCATAAAATGGATGCACAACCTTCAGGAGAAATCACTGAATAAATACTGTGAGACAGCATGATCACACGATCCGCCACACCAATACCGAGTGCACCGCCTGAACCGCCCTCACCTAAAACGGTGGCAACCACCGGAACTTTCAGGCTGGAAAGCTGTGCAAGGCTGGTGGCAATCGCTTCCGCCTGACCGCGCTCTTCCGCACCGACCCCAGGATATGCACCCATGGTATCGATAAAAGTGAATACCGGCAGGTTGAAACGTTCAGCCATGTCGAGTAGACGCTGTGCTTTACGGTAACCTTCGGGATTACTCATGCCGAAGTTGTGTTGCAATTTTTCACGGGTGCTGCGACCACGATGTTGCCCAACAATCATCACTGGCTGACCATTAAAACGAGCCAAGCCACCGATCATCGCACCATCGTCACCAAATACCCGATCTCCATGTAAAGCATCGAATTCAGTGAAGATTTCACCAACATAATCCAGGAATTGCGGACGTTCCGGATGACGTGCAATTTGAACCGTTGTCCATGCTTTAGATTGAGCAGCTTTATTTTTCATAGGTCGACCATTATCCCTAAATTAACAATACCTTGTTAACCAATCACTTGTTAATAGATAAATTGTTCCGACTGAATATTCAATTCAATATCCCAATGCTTAAACTGCACCTGTTCATCATGCAAGTCTGCTACAAGCAAAGGCCATTGTTTGGCATCGCCAGAAACGCTGAGTTGCCATTGTTGCTCATTGATGACACTTAATTCAATGGCAGGAAGCATCTCATCGCTACGACTATGATTAAGCAAAACTGCTAAACGCAGCAATAGACATAAGTACACAAGTTTGCTACCACCGACCTTTGCAACATCTACGCGCGCATCGCTACGAAGTTTACGACGATGATGAGCGACCAAATGTGACAAATGGTTTTGATCAATTTGCGAGAAACCCGGAATATCCGAATGTTGCAATAAATAAGCCCCATGGCGATGGTAACCACTGTGACTGATCGCCAGGCCAATTTCATGCAAACATGCAGCACGACGCAGTAAGTCACTGTCATCACTGGTTAAATTTAGCGATTGTGCAACACCATTAAACAATTGCTGTGCGGTATTGACTACACGTTCAGCCTGTTTGCTATCGGCGTTATAGCGTCCCATTAAGGCATGTACAGAACGGTCGCGAACGTCTTCATGCTGGAAACGGCCCAGCAAGTCATACATAACGCCTTCACGTAAAGCACCATCTGAATAGACCAGTTTATCCAGACCCAGCACATCAAATACGGCATATAAAATGGCAATCCCTGCTGGCAAAACTGCTCGGCGGTCTTCTTTCAGGCCATCAAATTCCATTTCAGCCACGTGCTTATATTTAAGCAACTTGTCTTTAAGTTTTTCCAGGCCTTCACGGGTAAGTTCTTCTTTTTCATTGCTCCAGCCCATATTCACCGTAATTTGACGGCAGGCTTTAATCGTTCCGCTTGAACCCACTACCGTATCCCAACCTGCAGCTTTATAGGTATTGGCAATCCCTGAAATTTCTTTACGTGCAGCGGTCACTGCCTTATCAAAAACTTTCTGGTTAATTTCGCCATCCATAAAATAGGCTTTCGTAAAGGCAACACAGCCCATTTGTACAGATTCGGTATGAATCGGTTCGAATGCTTCACCAATAATCAGCTCGGTCGACCCCCCGCCAATGTCAATCACCAGACGGCGGCCGCTATTGGCCATGGTATGTGAAACCCCCAAATAAATCAGACGGGCTTCTTCACGACCAGCAATAATTTCGATCGGTTTAGGTAAAATGTCAGCAGCTTTCTGAATGAATTCATGACCATTTTTAGCCTGACGTAAAGCATTGGTTGCCACAATACGCAAACGGTTGGGCTGCACTGAACTTAAACGTCCGACAAAACGTGCCAGACAGGCCAACCCACGTTGCTGAGCCGCTTCGGTCAAATTTTTATTTTCATCTAAGCCAGCTGCCAATTGTACTTTTTCTGACATCGAAGCCACTTTTTTTACTTCGCCATGATCTACACGTGCAATTGCCAGGTGAAAGCTGTTCGACCCCATATCGATGGCAGCAAGTAACTCTTCATCAATCAAAAAATCAGACATTATTCAAACAAACCTATAAGAATTGTGCTTAGAGTAATTCACATGCATGCAATTTAAAAGCCATTTATCAGTTCAACTGAACCAGTTTTTAATTTTTTTAATACCTTAAACCATTGTAGGACACGATAATCAATATCGTGAGCATCAATTAGACAAACTCAATATAATGATTGAAAATTTACATATCCCCCTACATAGTTAAACGAGGCTATGTAATACTTATAGTTATAGAACTAACTTAAAATTTATTTGGAGCATTCCATGTCTGGCAATATCGTAAACACAACTGATGCGAACTTCGAAGCTGACGTTTTACAATCTGACATTCCTGTACTGGTCGATTTCTGGGCAGGCTGGTGTGCACCTTGTAAAGCTATTGCACCTGTACTTGAAGTATTGTCTACAGAATTTGAAGGCAAAGTAAAAGTTGTTAAAGTTGATGTAACTGCTTGTGAAGCGACTGCCGTAAACTACAATATCCGCAACATTCCTGCACTATTGATGTTTAAAAATGGTGAAGTTGTCGCTCAACAAGTCGGTGCTGCGCCAAAATCTAAATTGACTGCTTTTATTGAAGAAAATATCTAATTTAAAACAGCTTGATTGAATCCAATACGCTATCGCCCGATAGCGTATTTTTTTCGTCTATAAATTGACAAAAATACGATTAGCTCTTATATTGCTTGTTCAAGGAATACAGGATTTCTGATCCGTCATTTTCTTACAAGACACAACACATAAGATCGCCGCTCGGCAACAGAAATTGTTTTTACACTTTTCTCTTCGAAACAATGAATCAGACCTCTGAATTGTTATTGTGCAAATACAATTGCGTTACGTTTATTGCGTGTAAGCGGCTGAATGTTGCTCCCTTTTCTCATCTCTATCCCAGAATTTTAATTCTATCTGACCCCCTATGAATTTAACTGAACTCAAGAAAAAACCGATTGGCGAACTCATCAAGATTGCCGAGTTTATGGGCCTGGAAGGAATGGCCCGTAACCGTAAGCAAGACATCATTTTTGCCATCTTAAAACGCCATGCAATGAATGGCGAAGAGATTTTTGGTGATGGTGTTCTGGAAATTCTGTCTGATGGTTTTGGTTTCCTCCGCTCAGCAGCGGGCTCTTATCTTGCAGGCCCGGATGACATTTATGTCAGCCCATCGCAAATTCGCCGCTTCAACTTACGCACCGGTGATACCATTACTGGCACAATTCGCCCACCTAAAGAAGGCGAACGCTATTTTGCGCTTTTAAAAGTTAATCAAATCAACTACGACACACCTGAAAACTCGCGTAACAAGATCCTGTTCGAGAACTTGACCCCATTGTTCCCGACTGAACAATTGGTCATGGAACTGGGTAACGGTACCACTGAAGACTTAACTGCACGTGTCGTTGACTTGGTTGCGCCAATTGGTAAAGGTCAGCGTTCGATTATTGTTGCACCGCCAAAAGCGGGTAAAACCATGTTGCTACAGAACATCGCGCAATCGATTGTTCGTAACAACCCTGAATGTTTCCTTATCGTCCTTCTAATCGACGAACGTCCTGAAGAAGTGACTGAAATGGAACGTACGGTTCGTGGTGAAGTAATTGCCTCAACCTTTGACGAATCTCCAGCCCGTCACGTACAAGTGGCTGAAATGGTGATTGAAAAAGCCAAACGTCTGGTAGAACACAAGAAAGATGTGGTCATTCTGCTGGATTCGATTACCCGTCTGGCACGTGCCTATAACACTGTAATTCCTTCATCTGGCAAAGTGTTGACCGGTGGTGTGGATGCGCATGCGCTTGAACGTCCAAAACGCTTCTTCGGTGCTGCACGTAACATTGAAGAAGGTGGCTCTTTGACGATCATCTCTACTGCCCTGATTGAAACAGGCAGCAAGATGGATGAAGTGATCTACGAAGAATTCAAAGGTACAGGTAACCAGGAAATTACGCTTGATCGCCGCATTGCCGAAAAACGCGTGTTCCCTGCAATGAACATCAAAAAATCCGGTACTCGCCGTGAAGAGCGCTTGATGAGCGAAGATAACCTTCGTAAGGTCTGGATTCTGCGTAAATTGCTGCATACTCAAGATGAATTGGCAGCCATGGAATTCTTGCTGGATCGTATGAAAGAAACCAAAACCAATGATGATTTCTTCGATCAAATGAAGCGTAAGGCGACCAATTAAACGGGGCATTATTGTTTTTTCCATAAAAAGGCTATCTCTAGGGATAGCCTTTTTATTTGGTTGACTTTATTTACATAAAGCTACAATCAACCCTTTTCTTTGTAAAGTTAATAGACCGGTTAATTATTCTTAAAAATATTAAATTTATAAAACCATAATTTTTAGCAAGTTATTTAGTATTTATCCAATATAAATCTTCCAATTGATTGTTATTTTCTGTTAAAAAAATGCTCATTTTTTATCTTTTTTTGCATTTTTTAATAAGCACCTAGTAGTAATTCAAAATGCGCAGTGATAGCATATTCGCAGACCAGTTAGACTGCCTCTGCATTGTTACTGCCTAACAAATTTTAGGAAGAATAAAAGCACTCAACAGGCTAACATAGGTTTTTTTTAATCTCATATTTTAGAGAGTGATGCCATGTTATTCAAAAAAATCGCTATTGCTGCTGCAGTTGCTACTACTTTAGCTTTCGTTGGTTGTGCTAAAAAAACTGAAGAAGCTCCTGCTGCTGATGCTGCTGCATCTGAAGCTGTTGTAGCTGCATCTGAAGCTACTGCTGCTGCTTCTGCTGCTACTGTTGAAGCTGCTTCTGCTACTGAAGCTGCTGCTTCTGCTGTTGACGCTGCTCCAGCTGCTTCTGAAGCTGCTGCTTCTGCTGCTAAATAATCTTTACGATTATTCAGTAAAAAAGAGAGCCATTGGCTCTCTTTTTTTATGAATAAAATAAAGGTCAATCAAATCATATTGAATAAAAATATCTAATTTTCAAACAATACGCTTCCTTTCCTATTCTAGATAGAAAACCAGAATCCTTTAAAAAAACTTAAAACAAAAAAAAGCAGATCAATCGATCTGCTCATTTCCTACGCGCTGACGGAATTTCTGTCCTGCGCGGAATGTGACTACACGGCGTGCTGAAATTGGAATTTCCTCGCCGGTTTTCGGGTTACGGCCTGGACGTTCACGCTTGTCACGCAACTCAAAGTTACCGAAACCCGAAAGTTTAACCTGTTCACCCGAGATTAGCGCTTGGCTAATCTCATCGAAGAACAATTCGACCATTTGTTTAGCTTCACGACGGTTTAAACTCGTGAGCTCACTTAAATGATCAGCCATTTCTGCTTTTGTTAGTGCTGTCATGAAGCCCTCAATGTCGCTTGGTAAGTGTTTTCCAACACTTGAAGGATATTATCCATACCTGATTTAATTTCAGCATCTTCCAATGTACGGCTTGGATGCTGCCACAGAAGGGCAAATGCCAGTGAGCGTTTCCCTTCTTCTACTCCTTGTCCAGTATACACATCGAATAACCATGTCGAGTCTAGCAGCTCCCTACCTGTTTTTTCGATAAGTCCCTGAATTTCGCTAACATTAATCTTATCATTAATTAAAAGCGCAATATCACGTCTTACCGATGGAAAACGTGATAATTCTGTAAAATTAGATACATAAGTTTGCAAAACAGCCTTTTGATCAAGTTCGGCAACCCAAGTCATGCCCAAGTCGAGTTCATCTTCCAAAGAAGGATGTAAACGACCGAGATAACCCACAGACTGACCATCTACTAAAATTTCAGCCGACTGTCCAGGATGTAACCAGCTACGCTCTGAACGAACATATTCAACTTTAACCCGTCCTGCTGCCAAAATTTCCTCAACTTCACCTTTTAAGTCAAAGAAATCCATTGGCTGAGCTTTGCCATGCCAAGATTCAGCTGTTTTGGCACCCACTGCAATTAAAGCCAAAGTCGGGATCTGTTTTAGATCATGAATGCTTTGCGCATTTTGATAATCAAAACGTAGTCCTAACTCAAAGAAACGCACACGGTTTTGCTGACGGTTGATATTGTATTGCACACATGGAATCAGGCTGGATAACAGCGTAGAACGCATTGCTGCCAATTCACTGGAGATTGGGTTCGCCAACATCAACGGATTTACCGCAGGATTCAGCTGTTTTTCAAGTTTGGCATCAGCGAAGCTGAAACTGATCGCTTCCTGATATCCTAAAGTCACCAGGGTTTGACGAAGTTGAGCCACCTCAAACTGATCTTGATGTTTGGCAAGTTTCACGTCAATCACAGGCAGGCTGATTTTAATATTGTCATAACCGTGAATACGGGCAACTTCTTCAATCAGGTCTTGATAGATTGCCATGTCATAGCGATGTGATGGAGGAACGACGCTCCATTGACCTTCAGCTTTAACTGTCAGATCACAACCTAAACGCGTTAAGGCATCGGTAATAAAGTCAGATTCAACCTTATAACCCAATAACTGATCCACTTGAGCCTGGTTCAGTTCAATCGCTTCACGTTTTGGTAAAAGCTCGGTTTTTTCTGCCACGGTAATTGGACCAAACTCACCACCCGCCAGTTCAGCAATCAACTGTGATGCGCGGTGCATGGCAATAAGCGGCAATTCAAAATCTACACCACGTTCATAGCGCTGAGAGGCATCGGTATGTAAACCAAAGCTACGCGCACGGCCCGCAATATGTAAAGGCGCGAAGAAAGCAGATTCCAGGAAGATTTCCGTGGTTTCATCAGTCACAGATGAAGACAGGCCGCCCATGATGCCCGCAATCGCCAATGCCTTTTCATCATCAGCAATCACCATCACGTCATCAGATAGCTCAACTTCCTGTTCATTGAGTAGAACCAGTTTTTCAGCAGCAGTGGCTTGACGTACATGCACTGAACCTTGAACTTTTCCGCCATCAAAAGCATGCAGTGGTTGACCCAGTTCAATCAGTACATAGTTGGTAATATCCACCAAAATGCTGTGCTGACGGATACTTGAACGGGCAAGTGCACGCTCCATCCACTCCGGTGTAGGGGCTTTGGTATTGACGTTTTTGATGACACGACCTAAATAGCGTGGGCAGCCTTCAGTTTCCACAACGACTTTTTTCTCGTCAGCAATGCTTGCAGCCACTTCTGTGATTTCAGGTGCAGTTACAGGCAATTGGTTAATTACCCCAATCTCGCGCGCGATACCACGAATACTGAAACAGTCACCACGGTTTGGCGTGATACTGATGTCAATCACGTGATCATCCAGATCCAGATATTCACGGATGTTGACACCAACAGGTGCGTCGCCTGGAAGCTCTAACAGACCATCAATTTTATCTTCCAAGTCAATTTCAGAAGCACCACACAACATGCCTTGTGATTCGATACCACGCAGCTTGCCTTTCTTGATTTTAAAATCGCCCGGCAATACTGCACCAATGGTCGCTACAGGGGCTTTCATGCCTGCACGTACGTTAGGTGCGCCACAAACAATCTGTAAAGGCTCACCCGAACCGATATTTACGGTAGTAACTCGCAAGCGGTCTGCATCTGGATGCTGTTCTACAGTGAGTACTTCACCAACAACCACACCGGTAAATGGTTTTGCAGCTGGCGCCAGCTCATCAACTTCCAAGCCCAGCATGGTGAGTTGATCGGATAAAGTTTCGCTATCAACCGCCGGGTTTACCCAGGTGCGTAACCAATTTTCGCTAATTTTCATTTATAAAAACCTGTAATTTCAATCTCTAGAATCCCCCTCTGACTCCCCCTTTTTCAAAGGGGGGAGAACCCCTATCTTTTCGCGGAGTCCCTCTCCTTTGAAAAAGGAGAGGTTAGGAGAGGATTAAATAAAAGCCTTAAGCAAATTGGCGTAAAAAACGCACATCATTCTGGTAGAACATACGCAAATCATTAATGCCATAACGCAGCATCGCAAAACGTTCTACACCTAAACCGAACGCAAAACCTTTATATTTTTCAGGATCAATGCCTGCTGCTTGAAGGACATTCGGATGCACCATACCGCAACCCAAAACTTCTAGCCAGCGACCGCGTTCATCCATGATATCCACTTCGGCACTTGGTTCAGTGAACGGAAAGTAAGACGGACGGAAACGCACAGTTAAGTCTTTTTCAAAGAATTCGTTCAGCAGGTTCACCAACAAACCTTTCAGTTCTGCAAAGCTGGTGTTCTCAGCGACATACAGACCTTCAATTTGATGGAACATTGGCGAATGGGTCTGGTCCGAGTCACAGCGGTATACACGACCCGGGCAGACAATACGGATTGGCGGCTGATTCTTTTCCATGGTCCGTACTTGCACACCTGAAGTGTGGGTACGAAGCAGGTGGTTGGCATCAAAATAGAAGGTGTCATGCATGGCACGTGCCGGGTGATGCCCCGGAATATTCAGCGCTTCAAAGTTGTGATAATCATCTTCAACTTCAGGGCCTGTCGCAACCGTGAAACCGGCTTTGGTAAAAAATTGGCAAATGCGTTCCTGCACTTGAGTCACAGGGTGAATACTGCCCACACTTTGACCGCGACCCGGCAAGGTAATATCGATCGTTTCGCTGGCGAGTTTTTGTTCTAGTGCAGCTTTTTGTAATTCCGCCTGGCGTGTTGTGAGTGCGCCAGTGATGGCTTCACGGACCGCATGAATTTTCGCCCCAAAAACTTTACGTTCTTCAGGATCCATTTTACCCAGTGCCTTGGATTGTTCCGCGAGCTGGCTTTTCTTCCCTGTAAATTGCACTCGCACTTGATCGAGTGTAGCAAGGTCCTCTGCTGCTGCAATCGCAGCGAGCGCTTCAGTGGTCAGGGCTTCCAGTGACATAGTAACTCTCAAAGCAACAATTTAAAAATATAATAAAACCCCATATTCTAACAGTTTTTGAGCGCGTTGATGAAGTTCCCTGTAGAGGAAAAATTAGATTGGCAACCATATTTAGAAAAAGTATAAGATAAAGCCAATATTTATGAGATCAATAACAATGGCACTCGATCAGATTTGGAAACAGCAGCTTACTTTGGTGACCTATGGCAATGAATACCTCAGCCAGAATCTGAGCTTTAATCATTGGGTGCAACATGCCATTTTTAACCAGCACAATTTGCGTTTCCGGGATCTGCTGTCACAACATTTACTGGCCCAACATTTTCAAATCTGGCTGGAAGGTCTAAAAAGACAGGGAACGCTGCGCATCAGCCTGCACAGTTCCAGTCTGCTCAATGATGAACAGAATCCAAATGCCAACGTTGAACTGCTTGCCATTCCGCATTTTATTGTCAGCCATGAACACAATAAGAAAACCGCCTGGATTTTCGGCAAGGAATTGGCGGAATGGTATAACGCAGATCATGACTATGCAGCGCCCAAGCCACAACAGGAACAGTGCCGTCAGGAAACCTTCTGGCGTTTCGAGCTGAATTCAAAACTGGCAAAACGCATCGATGCCGATTTGCAACAGCCGAATTGGGATGACATTCAGGTTTATACCAATAACGAATTATTTGACAACAAATTTGCACAGGGCTTTACCGAGCCTGCGAATCGTGATTTTCCATATTATGGAATGCCGCAAACGGCAACGGAAAATGCCGATGGTTCCCCATTGCCGGAAAGTAAATATCTACCTTTACTGCCAAGCGATTATCAGGCGGATTATGCACATACCACATTGCATCGCCTAGAAGCCTTGTCGGCTCTTATTCAACAAAAACAGCAACATCCCTATCATGCGGATGGCAGTGAACTGACACCTGAAGAACAGCTGAATCTACGTCATTTCTCGCAAAAGCTGGATGATTTAACCGCAAAATTTATAGTCAAAGTTGCCAATCATTATCAGTCCGCACGATTGACCAAAGTTGAAGTGGCCAATCCACTAGATGGCGCGCCAAGCACTCCGCATACTACCCCACAGGTGAAAAGCCATCCTGCGCATGCTTCGCATAAAGTCGGTACATCCGGCGTGATTAAACTGATTTTGCTGACCATTGTCATTTGTGTACTGGCTTATTATTTTGGACTTTAATTTTCTATAAAGATGCTAAAAACTGCTGGCTTGAATAGAAAACTTTAATATCTATTGATTAGACTTCTTTCATAAATCATTTTAGAAACTAAAAATTGTTCGTAAAGCTGAAATTGAAAATAGATTTTAGTCGATATTAGATTCATGAGTGTGGCATGGATGCCACACGTTTCCCATCCCTTGCGCTGCATTTTAAAGCAGTGCTTAAAACTGGCTCAGGATGTCGTGTATGGGAAACAAAAGGTTTTTGTCTACTTTTGACCTTTCAAAAGTAGAAAGATTGCCTACGAGAAGGTAAAAAATTAAATCAATTAAATATGAGGCCGTGCTGATTTAAAAAACTAATATTGAACATTTTTTGATCTATGAAAGAGATCTTTTAATAGACATAAATATCTTTCAGCATGATTTAAATTCAAGATGAACCCGATAATCGAGTTCATCTTTTTTTGATTTTTATACCGATTGATCGGTTTATGCTTTAGGCTTTTTTTAGTGCCAGTTTTTTTAACACTTCTGATACTGCCACCATGGCAAAACTTGAAGTGACCACCACTGCCGAGCCATAACCGCCACAGCGCAGGCCGGCACTGGCACAAACCTCTGCGCCAGAGAACGGATTATCAATAGAATAAACACAGCTAATGCCAAATTTTTCTTTGGGCTTTTTACAGATGCCTTTGGCACGTAGCTGGCTGCGCAGTTTCGCCAGCATTGGGTCCTGTTCGGTTTTGGACAAATCGGCAACCCGAATTTTTAACGGATCCAGCTTGCCGCCTGCTCCACCCGACACAATCAGCGGAATTTTATTAAAACGGCAATGCAGCATTAACGCCAGTTTGGCTTTGACATCATCAATACAGTCCAGAACCACATCAGGGGTATTTTCTAACAGTTCTTTGACATTATCCGGGGTTAGATAATCATCCACCAGATTGATCTTGATCCGTGGATTAATCGAATAACAGCGCTCGGCCATCACTTCTATTTTTTCCCGCCCCAAGGTCGAAGTCATGGCCGGCAATTGACGGTTAATATTGGATGCAGCAACCACATCCATATCAATCAGGGTCAGTTCACCAATGCCGGTACGCGCCAAGGCTTCAACCGCCCAGGAACCAACGCCGCCAATCCCGATCACCATCACGTGACTGTTTTCGTACTGACGAAACGCCTCATCTCCATAAATTTTTTCTACACCTGCAAAGCGGCGCTCATATTCATCATCTTCAGGAAGATCAGTCATTCGTCATCTAACAGCTAAAAAACACCGCTGCATTTTATCAAATTCCAGCTGAATTCGATAACCTATCTCTTTCGCATTATTCAATAACTGTAGCAGGCATAAAAAAAGAGGCTTTTCGCCCCTTTTCTATTCATCTATCAACACTGCTTTATTTATTCATGATAAAGAAGTATTCACGATAGTATTTCAGTTCGGCAATCGAATCTCGGATGTCATCCATCGCCAGGTGTGAAGCATTCTTTTTCAAACCGCTCATGATTTCCGGACGCCAGCGTTTTGCCAGCTCTTTCACTGAAGATACATCCAGATTACGGTAATGGAAGTACTGTTCCATTTCCGGCATTAAACGGTGCAAGAAACGGCGATCCTGACAAATGGAGTTACCACACATCGGTGATGATTTTGGATTGACCCATTTTTTCAGGAATTCCAGGGTTTGCTGTTCGGCATCTTGTGCGGTCAATTTACTGCGGCGTACCCGTTCGATCAGACCCGATTGACCATGTTGACGCGTATTCCACTCATCCATTGTATTTAACACGCGATCCGACTGATGCACAGCCAGCACTGGACCTTCCGCCAGAATATTCAGGTTATCGTCAGTCACAATCGTTGCAACTTCAATAATTTGATCGTTATCCGTATCCAGACCTGTCATTTCCAGGTCAATCCAAATCAGGCGGGTATCAGGGGTGCTGCTCATAAATGTGCAATCTTATTGGGCTTAAAAACCGCTATAGTAGCAAATTTATTGCAACTTGGCTGTAACTCCTACCCCGCTTCATGCTATTTTTGCCATTCTTAGTCCATGCTTTTTTTAGGATATGAATGGCTTTAATTCGTAAACGTCGTTTAACTGAACAGCAGCAACGTCGCATTCAGAAACAACATCAAACACGTCAAGAAGAACTCGACACTTCAAACGATTTAGAAGGCTTGGTGGTGCAACATTATGGCCGTCAGCTTGAAGTGCAAGCCCTCTCAGCGCCCGAAAAGCATCCGAGTAAACCTATCGTTGCAGCAGGTGAACCAGAGCCTTTCTGGAAGCCGATTGAAGTCGGCAGCGTATGGCGCTGTCATACCCGGACCAATCTGGAAGCGCTGGTCACAGGTGACCGCGTGAAATGGCAGGCCGATCCGAATACCGGACTCGGTATTATTACCGCTATTCATCCACGTAAATCGCTGCTAACCCGTCCCGACCGTTATCACAAGGTTAAACCTGTTGCGGCCAATGTCAGCCTGATTGTGATTGTATTTGCCTCCTTTCCGGAAGTTGCACCCAGTCTGATTGACCGTTATCTGGTGGCCTGCGCCGATGCTGAAATTCCGGCACTGCTGGTACTGAATAAAGCTGATTTAATTCAGGAAAATGACCCGATTCTAGACCTGGTCAAAGAATACCGGGACCTGGGATATGAAGTCATGCAATGCCAGTCTACCGGTGAGGTATCGGTTTCCGCACTGGCAAAACGCCTGGCCGGTGAAACGGTCGCCTTTGTTGGCCAGTCCGGTGTCGGCAAAAGCTCGCTGATTAATGCCATTGTTCCCGAAGCGGCGCAAAAAACCAATATCATTTCGGAAAACTCGGCGCTGGGTCAGCACACCACAACATCTACCCGTTTAATTGCCTTTGGTGAAGGCGCTGCCTTGATTGACTCTCCAGGAATCCGTGAATTTGGTTTATGGCATCTGGATCTGGCCAAAGTGCAGCATGGCTTTCCTGAAATTGAAAATCTGCTGGGACATTGCCAGTTCCGTAACTGTACCCATAAGCATGAAAAGCAATGTGCTTTGCGTCAGGCGGTGGAATCTGGTGAAATCTTGCAGCGCCGTTTAGACAGTTATTTGCGTTTAATCGATGAAATTACTGAAGCACAGCAAAAAAATTAATTTTTCTTAACCTTTAGCCCTTGAAGCAGTGATTTTGATCGCCATATTTATAGGCTATACTCTACGCAATTTTGAAATTGTAATTAGGTGACTTGTGGAACGTTGGTTCGAATTTATGGGGAATCACCCCTTCTTGTTTGGAACGCTCGGGGTGTTGGTTGTTTTGTTCTTTATTTTAGAAGGGCAACGCAATGGCCGTAAAATTTCACCACAATCTTTAGGTATTTTAGTCAAAGCTAAAAATGCCATGCTGATTGATTTACGTGATGCCAAAGATTTCCGTGAAGGTCATATCAGCGGTAGCCGTAATATTCCCTATAGCCAGATTAGCAGTCATATTGAAGAGTTAAAATCTGCAGACCGTCCACTTGTGTTTATTTGCAATTTGGGTCAAATCGCAGGTTCAGCATTACAACAAGTGGGACATGCCGACAGTTACCGTCTAGACGGTGGAATCAACAACTGGAAAGTTCAAGGCTTACCCCTGATTAAAAGCAAATAATACGCTTGGAGATTTTGAATGGCTGAAGTAATTATTTATTCCACCACCGTATGCCCATATTGCATTCGCGCAAAACAACTTCTTGAGCGTAAAGGCGTGGCTTATAAAGAAATTAACTTATCTAACGAAGCACCTGAAGTACGTGTCGAATTGATGCAACGCACCAATCACCGTACTGTTCCACAAATTTTTATTAACGACCAGTTTATTGGTGGTTTTGATCAACTTTATGCTTTAGAGCGTGAAGGAAAACTAAACGAACTATTGGCTTAACATTTTATTAAGCCAGCTCTTCATATTAAGGATTAAAGAATGAGTGAACAACAAGCTCAACCACAATTAGCACTAGAACGTATTTATACTAAAGATATTTCTTTTGAAGTACCTGGGGCACAAGTATTTACTAAAGAATGGCAGCCTGAACTCAATATCAACCTGTCTTCTTCTGCAGAAAAAATTGATGCAACGCATTACGAAGTGGGATTACAGGTCGTGGTTCAGGCCAATAATGCAGGCGATACTGCATTTATCGTGGATGTGACTCAAGCCGGCATTTTCCTGATTGACGGTGTTGAAGAAGAACGCCTTCCATATATTCTGGGTGCTTATTGTCCAAATATCCTGTTCCCGTTCTTACGTGAAGCAGTCAATGACATGGTCACCAAAGGCAGCTTCCCGCAATTGCTGCTTACGCCAATTAACTTCGACGCTGAATTCGAAGCAAATATGCAACGTGCTCAAGCTGCCGCTGCCGAAGGCCAAGCTTAATCGCTTAAGCCTGAATATAAAAAAGACCGCATTTGCGGTCTTTTTTATTGGCTTTTAAACCCCTCTTTAATAAAGAGGGGGTTGGGGAGATTATAGCATCCTCCCCAACCCTCCTTTAAAAAAGGAGAGAGTTTTTTATTCGCCATCCATCATCAAATCGGCGCTCATACCTACAGTATTAAAGCCGGCATCAACATACATGATTTCGCCAGTAATACCATTGGCCCAAGGTGAGCACAGGAACAATGCCGCATTACCGACATCTTCAATGGTCACATTGCGTTTCAGTGGCGCAACTTTTTCATTCAGGTCGAGCATTTTACGGAAAGACTTGATGCCTGAAGCTGCAAGGGTACGGATGGGACCTGCAGAAATGGCATTCACGCGAATACCTTCAGCACCCAAACTAGAAGCTAAATAACGTACACCCGCTTCTAATGATGCTTTCGCCATACCCATCACGTTGTAATTCGGCATTACACGTTCAGAACCCTGATAAGTCAGAGTCAGCAGGCAGCCTTGGCGAGCCAGTAATAATGGTTTTGCAGCACGTGCCATAGCAATAAAGCTGTATGCACTGATGTCGTGGGCAATGTTAAAACCTTCACGGTCGGTAACATCGGTAAAGTCACCATCTAAAGTATGCGCTGGTGCAAAACCGATTGAATGAACCACGCCATCCAGGCCATCCCAATGTTTTGCCAATTCTGCAAAAGCCTGGTCAATTTCAGCATCTACAGCCACGTCACAAGGGAAAACCAGTGTTGAACCGAATTGTGCAGCAAACTCATCAACACGTTTTTTTAATTTTTCATTCGGATAGGTAAATGCCAGTTCAGCACCTTCACGATGCAAGGCTTGAGCAATACCAAATGCAATGGATAATTTACTTGCAATACCCGCGATGAGAAAACGCTTACCCGCCAATAGTCCTTGTGCCATGTGAATCTCACTCAAAATAATTTACCAGCATAATGCCAAGTCTGAAGCATTTGCGAAATTGCATAATGCGCCTTTTTTTAACATGTTGTGTAAAAACTATAAAAAATGCTCCACCATCGGGGAGCATTTCTGGATTGATCCTGCTATTGAGCTAGCTGTCATGCTGAAAAGGATTAATCATCCCCTTGCAACAATCCCAGCAAGCGCAGGAACGAGTAATACATCCACACCAAGGTTGCCAATAAGGCAATACCACACAACCATTCCATCGCTTTCGGTGCATACTGTGCAGCAGATGATTCGATCAGGTCAAAATCGAGTATCAGGTTTAAAGAAGCAATCACTGCAATGAATGCAGCAAAGCCAATCCCCAGCCAGTTGCTTTCAAAGATATAAGGGATACTTGAGCCAAAAGCCAACCCCATGACCATTTGCACCACAAATACAATGGCAATGGCAATCGAAGCAGACATCACCACAGCTTTAAATTTTTCTGTGGCACGAATAATCTGAAAGCGGTATAACCCAAACATGACCAGTGTGGTAACAAAAGTTGCCAGCAAGGCCTGCAAAGGTACACCTGGAAATTTCAGCTGAAATATGACCGAAATGCCTCCTAAAAATGCCCCTTCAAACAGCGCATAAGGAATGGCCAAGGTGGGTGCTGTGTTGGGCTTGAATGTGGCGATAAGTGCCAGGATAAATCCGCCAATCGCCCCCACCATGGCAGCGGCATAGGCAATGGATATATTCAGCGTCATAAAGCTATATAAAAAAAGCGATACACCGACTACAGCGGCAATCACGGTTAATAACACTGACTTCTGGATGGCGCCTTGCACCGTCATGGCCTGGTTAAAATCACTCCGGGTTTCGACCCGGGTTAAAATAGGATTATTACTTTGCATAATTTCCTCATTATTGTCGTTTAATTTTTAAAGGAGTATAGATAGCATTTAAGAACAGAAAATGAATCTTTGCAACTTTGCATAAAATATCGCTCAGACAGGCAAGCCAATTCATGGCAAAACATAGCTTAAGAACCCACATTGATGGATCAAATCTGGTTTTACAATGTTTTTTAAGATGTCAGCCTTAAGGCATCCAGGGAATTTTGCCAAAGTTGTGCGGCAAGAAAAGCCTGGTCCAGATTCAGTGATTGTGCCAATCCATCCAGCACATACGGTAAATTGACTGGCGTATTGCGGCTTCGATGTTCAGTGGAACTTTGACAGCATAAGGGAGTCATATCCGGACAGTCGGTTTCCAGAACCAGATTTTCAGCACCTATAGCCTGCACCACCCGATGCAGTTTTTTGGCATTGGGATTGGTAATTTGCCCGGTGACACCAATTTTAAAACCCAGTTTAATAAATGCCTTGGCTTCTTCTATTCCGCCACTAAACGCATGGGCAATTCCACCCAAGCTAAATTGTTGCTGTTTTAATACGGCCAGTGTTTCCGCATGCGATTTGCGGATATGCAATAACACCGGCTTATCAAACTGCTGTGCCAATTCCAGTTGTGCAGAAAAAAAATCTCGTTGTTTCTGAAACACGTCTGGCTGCTTGTGCTGTGCCAAAAAGGTATCTAAACCAATTTCACCCACCGCAACACAATCTTCTGTTTTTAAAAGCTGTTCCAGATCGGCCAGATGCGAAGTTTGATGCTGCTCAATATAAAAAGGATGCAATCCCGGTGCTAAATAGCTTTGAGGAGCACCCTTTAACTGATTGAGAAAATGCTGCGTGTAGAGCAGATCCTGAAAGCGGGACTGGACAAAACCAATCAGAATCAAGCGTTCTACCCCCACCGCTTTGGCTGCATGCGCCAGCTGTTCCCGATCTGCATCGAAATCGGGAACATCAAAATGGGTGTGGGTATCAAACAGTGAATAAGACATTAAGATCGGGCTTTATTTGCGACAGCTGCACTTGCCGATGCAGCATCATTTTTGACTTCCACTGGAGGCAAGTACTCTTTCTTCAGCACGCTTTGCAACTGTTCATACGGAATGGTCAAACGTGGCAATCCAACGACATAAGGCCCGATTTCATATTCGCCATATTGCAAAATCAAGCCTTGAGTAGACAGATAGAAATTGTCCGATAAGGTAAATTTCCACGCCTGTTCATATTCTTCAACGCTATTTGCCAACTTGGAATCAATAACCCAACGTTTAAACTCTTCATGGGCTTTCTGTTCCAGTACCGCTTTCTGCTTGGGCAGCAAAATATCATCCAGTGCGACCAATTTTTTCTTTTTCAGGTCAAAATTATAATAATACTGTGAGGATGAACCATGTGCACCGCCCAGATAACTGCTGGAATTTAACACCACAGTTGCCAAAGGTTGGGCTGCATTGAGAATCTTCGGCTTGATCATCAGGCTAATCTGATGACTGGCACTTAACGCTTTCAGTTCTCTATCCAGCGCTAAAAAGGTCTGCAGATAAGGAGCTACCTGCTTTTCCAGTTTCTGTTTCGGTGTTTCAATAGTTTCCGATGCAGCAGCTTCCGATGCCTGGGCTGAATTTGAATCTTTCGAATTTCCGCTCGCTGCAGTCTCTTGCTGCCCTGCCTTTAAGGATTTCGGCGAAATATCTACACTTTGCTCCAGCTGCTTTAAAATTTGCTGATCGATAAATTCATCAATAAAAGCCTGGTTACTGGAAAGACGCTCAATGCTGATTTCAGGACAGCTATTCCCATCACATTCAGGCAAATTTAAAGTCAGCTTTTCCGTGTCTCCTGCCAATGTTAAAGCTTCGGCTTGAGCAGCTTGCGACTGGGTCACCTTGTCCTCTTTTTTAGGCTCAGGCTGTTTAGGTTGGCATGCACTCAAGGCCATTGCTGCCGCAACGGCACTGAGGGTAAAGATCGTTTTATTTTTTAGCATCATCTGACCTATAAACTTAAATCGGGTAAATGGACGTTCACTTGATGTCTGGATTTATTCAGGATGACTAAAACATATGCTGATAAGCGTCAGCTTTCAATATCTGCTTGGTTTGTTCTTTGGTTAAATAAATATCCAGCTGGGCACCATCCTCCACAATTTCATGGGTGCGATAATGCAAACCGATGCCTTCCTGATCAAAGAACCAGTCCGCCTGCCCCCAATACAGTTTTTTTGGCGCTTTCTGTCTGGCTTCAGCCTTTTGTTGCTTTAACCATTTTTGATAAGCCTGCTGCACAATGCCATTCATGGCGGTTTGCTGCTGAGGTTCCAGAATATCCAGCAAAGTCACCGCCTTCTGTTTTTTACGGTCAGCCACAAAGAAGTAATATCGCTCTTTTACTTTTACTTCTTCTTGCGTCGTATCGACTCCTAACTGCATGAGCACATATTGATTCCGCTGATAGGCAATTCGGGTATACATTGACAGTTCATAGGGCTTATTTTTGGCAAATTCAGCCTGCCAGGCATCCGACTTTTTCACATAGGCATTCACGGCCTGCTGCAGGCTCATGTCCTGTTTTAAACCAATTTGATCTTGAATGACCTTGGACTGGCTCTTGGCAATCCAGTCATTTAACCAAGCATCTTCGGTATGTACCGTTTGAATACTCAGGTCTATACAGTTCTTGGTTTCGCAGAAAGGCAAGGCAATTTTTGCCTGCTGCTCCTGAATATTTAAATAGGGCAAGACATCCGCCTGCTCGGTTTTAAATACCGAAGTTGGCGCTTGCTGCTGATCTGGTTGTTTGGATTCTTGTTTTGAAGCATCACAGGCACTGAGCATCAGACCAATGACGATTACCGATGCAGCCCCGAGTTTCCCGTTCATGCTGACCACTCTTTTTCTCAAGTAATTCATCTATCTTTATGATTCTAATAGGGCAGCTGACACTTCGTCTATGTTTGCGACAATACATATTGATGAAATGTCATCCACTCCCTAAAAAAACAGCTTCATAAAGAAGCTGTTTTTATTTTCGGTGATTTTAGTGTTCGCGAGTGGCGCGGAACTGGATATCCGGATAACGTTCCTGCATCAACTGCAAATTCACCCGGCTTGGGGCCAGATAAGTCAAATGACCGCCCCCATCCACTGACAGCTGGTCATGGGCTTTTTTCTTGAATTCATTGAATTTTTTCTCATCCTCACAAGACACCCAACGTACCGTATTGATGCTGACCGGTTCATAGATGCAGTCCACTTTATACTCTTCTTTCAGACGGTATGCCACCACTTCGAACTGAAGTACACCCACCGCACCAACGATTAAGTCATTGCTGTTTTGCGGCATGAAGACCTGGGTTGCACCTTCCTCAGACAGCTCTTTCAGGCCTTTTTGCAGCTGTTTCGACTTCAATGGATCTTTCAGGCGAACACGGCGGAACATTTCCGGAGCAAAGTGTGGAATACCGGTAAACTGCAGTTTTTCACCTGAAGTAAAGGTATCTCCAATCTGGATGGTGCCGTGGTTATGCAGACCGATAATATCGCCTGGCCATGCTTCTTCCAGGTGCTGACGGTCACCGGCCAGGAAGGTCAAGGCATCACTGATGCGCACGTCTTTATCAATACGCACGTGCTTCATTTTCATGCCTTTTTCATACTTGCCTGAACAGATGCGCATGAAGGCAATACGGTCACGGTGTTTCGGGTCCATATTAGCCTGAATCTTGAAGACAAAACCGGTAAAACCTTCTTCAGTGGCATCTACTTTACGATCTTGGGTCGGATGTGCTTTAGGTTCAGGTGCATAGTTGCTGAAAGCATCCAGTACATGGTCTACACCAAAGTTCCCCAGCGCCGTACCGAACAAGACCGGAGTTTGACGGCCTGCCAGGAATGCTGCATGGTCCAGTGGCTCATTGGCCATTTGGACCAGTTCCAGCGATTCTTCAAATGCCGCCCAAGCCAGTTCACCGACTTTTTCACGCAGGTCGGCATGGTCATAGCCATCACGCACTTCAATATCGGTAATCACTGAACCAAAACCGGCTTTATAAACGTAGAATTTTTCTTCCAGAAGATTATAAACACCGGCAAAATCGCGACCGGTACCCAGTGGCCAGGTTAATGGTACACATTTGATTTTCAGGACGTTTTCAATCTCATCCAGCAGCTCTAAAGGCTCACGGATTTCACGGTCCATTTTGTTGACGAAAGAGATGATGGGGGTATCACGCATACGACACACGTCCATCAATTTAATGGTCCGTTCCTCGACACCTTTCGCACCGTCAATCACCATCAAGGCAGAGTCCACCGCGGTCAGGGTACGGTAGGTATCTTCCGAGAAGTCTTCATGCCCCGGGGTGTCCAGCAGGTTGATCATCTTGTCTTTGAACGGGAACTGCATCACCGAGGTGGTGATCGAAATCCCACGCTCTTTTTCCATTTCCATCCAGTCAGAAGTGGCTGCACGGTCCGATTTACGGCTTTTCACCATACCTGCAACCTGAATCGCCTGCCCCCATAACAGCAGTTTTTCTGTCATGGTGGTTTTACCGGCATCGGGGTGGGAAATAATAGCAAAAGTTCTGCGAGCCGCTACTTCTCTAGCCAATTGATCTTTAAACATAGGAAAAATCTTCAATATGTACACAGTTTTGTACACACTTATAAATGTGTATCAAGCCAGTGAAGTGATAACTTAAAATTGGCGCAATTGTAGCAGATTTAAACTCGCTATATTCAAGTCTTGTCTATTGAAGAATCTAGATCCTGTTACTGAAAGTAAGTTAAACCATTTCTATAATTTTTTCTTTTAAGCGTGTACAAAAATCTAAACACTCATTCCTCATCGACAGATTAAATTCTAAATCACATTCAGTAATTTTAAAGAATACAACATGAAAAGGAATATCCACGCCATGTTGTTTTATAATAGTAGAAATTACTCCATTAGTACTGTCTAAATGAAGTGATGCCCATCTTTTCTCTGATATTGGATATATAAAGCCACATCCTTTGATTTTCGCCTCATTAGCGTATTGACCTATGTAAGTATGCAGCTGAAATAGATCTTCACGACCTACACCAAATCTACTATCGAAATTTTTATATTTAACATCAAATATACAAAGACCTTCAGCACTTTCTAGCACAAGATCTGGCTCAATTTTCCGCCTATATCCATTATTGACCCCTGCTGATATTTGATGATTTTGCGCATATTTACTACGCAGAATTATTCCAGCTCTTTTTATTAACTTACGAATGAAATATTCAAAAAGCATAGATACATCAAATAGAAATGAGCTTGATGCTTCATGTGAACTGAAGTCAGAACTTTTTTGGTTTATGATTTTCTTAGACAAATCGATAAGAACGTTGTAATCATTATAAAATGGGTTCGTGAAATATTGCGTTCGCAAAATCTCCTTCCTTGTCCTTTTTACTCCCTTGTTAGCAATAAGAAATGCGTTATAGATATTTCTCGTATGCTGACAAAATGAGTAATGTTCTATCATTTCGTAAGTAGCAAGGAAAAGTGAAGCTGCTGGGTTTTCGTAGCTATGCTCTCTATAACTACATAAGTTTTTCCCTAATGTCTTATTATTAAAATAATCAACAACATCTATCTTCCCACGCACTCGCCCTAACTTCTCATTCTTTGTTATATACGTTTTAGGAAGTCCTAAGCGATATGCCCGCTTAAATTTAATATTCCAAAGATATGCGAGGAGCCATTCATAACCATCCCCATTAATTTGTCCACCCAAATTCTCTAACTCAAGAAAACCGTCAGCATCAGCAATAATAAACCTTAAAAAATTATCTCCGAATCGGGAACTAATCTTCAGTGAATATTTCCCCTGTTTTATAAAGCCAATAAGATTTCCTGTGGTAAGAGTAAAATTAGCTACATTAACACCGCTAACTCTTAATAAAGTATCATCCGTATTGTGCTCATATTCACTGTCATTAAACAGAACCAATGTATCAGCACTACGCGTCATTAAGGCATCATTAATGTCTGTAGATACCCTGTTAATAAACGCCCACACTGCCTGGTCATCATTGTGAGGATAGTACCTTTGTCCATTCGCCCTTTTATTTAGTTTAATTGGTGCATCTAGTCTTTGGTTGTGCAAGATTCCATCTTGAACTGTAAAAGTTTGATTATCGACTAGAGTTCCATTTTTAATAACATCAAAGAACCACACATTAGACCCCAAAAGATTTGCTAAAGGATCTAATCAACTCTGCTTCTTCACCTGTACCACGTAAATATTCTTGCAATAACGGTCTGATACTATCCTCCCAAATCGAAGCTTTTAACTCAGTTAAACTTAAACTTTTCGGGTATTTCAAATTCATCAAATAAGCATGCCCAATCTGATACTCGTGACCGAGCAAAGCTTGTTCTTCTATCTTTTCATTAAGCTTCTCAAGACTAGTGGCTAGTTCAATCCATTTAGCACAATGCTCTGAAAGATAGAATTTCAACAAGCTTATATCTGGACTCACTTCTTGCCAAGAGAACCTACGACGAAGAGCAAAGTCAAAACTTTCCACACTTCTATCAATAGTATTCATTGTGCCAATTAAATATATATTGGTAGGAATGAAAAATTGATAAGCCTGGCCTAATTCCAGCATCCCTGTTTTATTCGTATTCAAGTTAGCATATTGTGTTTTAACACATCCCCTAACACCACGATATTCCAGGCAGTACATTAACTCGCCAAAAACATGAGACAATTCAGCACGGTTAATTTCATCAATAATAAAAAAGAATGGAGGGATAGCATCAGAAACTAACTTATTTTGATCCTCTATTTCAAAGATGTAATCCCAATGTAAGCCACTGAGTTGCTCTTTATAGGGAACTAAATCAATGATCTTAATCTGGTCCCATTCTTTCTTAAGATGCAAATTAAATACTTCGACTTCCCATTTACCAGCCTTTAAACAAAATTCTTTAAAAATCCCATTCTGTAATGTTAATTGGGCTTGATCGTTCTTATCCAAAATAGGACGCAATCCTTCAATAAAATCTTCATAGCTGAAAGATGGATGGAATTGCACTAACTCAATCTGACCCTGATGAGTAAAATCAGCATTAGGAGCAAACTCTTCTTTCCAAATATCAAATAAAAGCGAAGTTTGCTGACGAGCTTGAAAAGTCTTACCAGTACCAGGAGCACCATATTTGATAATTTGTTTTTTTAAACTAAATGGATTTGATAAGTTTTCATAAAGCTCCCAAACAAACTGACTTAAATAAAATTCGTCTGTTTCTTGATTCTGAATCTCTTCACTGAATACCTGTTTCAAAATTTTCATCAAAAATTGATTTTTTGAAAACCAATCTTGAGCTTCACTATCTGGATAAATTGGAATAATTTTTTCACGCATTAACCAGTTGAAAACTTGATTAAATTTACCTGAGTCTACCGTTGTAGAAACGTCAAGTGTGCATGCCGCAACAACTCGATTTATGAGTACTGGATTATTCGATTTACCTTGGTCAGACCAAGTCTTTTTAAAAACTTGATAAGTTTCAAAATTAGGATTAACAATCAAGCTTTCTAGATCTGATAAAAATTGTCTGTTTTTTATAAAATCTATAAAGTTTTGATTACTCAAAACTGATTGCCCACGAGAAGCAATTCCATTATCTAAGTTATAAAGAAGCTCACGTAAAAAACTCTCATCATGATTTGATAAGCCCTCTCCACTTTTTATTCTTTCACGAATTTTTTCGACCTTACTATAAAAATTTTTATATGCTTTATTCCACCCTTGAACCTCATGCTTTCTATTTTCTATTAAAAGCTTATAAATATTTTTTAATCTGATTGACATCTTTTATCCTGCACTCTAAATTTTTTATTTCTAACTCAATATATTCATTATATAAAAAATATAGCCACTCATGATCGAGTGGCTATATTTTTAAACTGCATACTTAAAAGAGCATGCTATAGAATTGGACTACTGCTCACATCAAGCTACTCATTAACTATAAATCTAAACTCGCTCCATTCTTTCTAAGCCATTCTTTACGGCCAAGGTAGTCAGGTAGAATTTTGTCGACTTCATTCCAAAAAGCATCAGAATGATTCAAATGATGAATATGGCATAGCTCATGAACAATAATATAGTCAATTATTTTCAGAGGAGCCATCATACACTTCCAATGGAACGTCAGATCTTTGTTTTTACTACAACTTGCCCAACGATACCCCATATCCTTTATTTTTACAGATCTAGGCTGAACCCCAACTTTAGCTGCAAAATACTTCACACGTTCGCTAATTCGATCCAATCCTTTATTTGAATAATAGGCTTCAAATGCTTTATGCCCCGCATCTACACCACCGTTATCAATTAGATTACGGTTTAAGCAAAATCGACCTTCTTTTAACTTTAAATCACAGTCTTGCTCTGAAACCAAAGATAACCTATAAGCTCGTCCTAAATACAAGAATGTCTCACCATTTACCCATTCACGGACAACAGCAGTAGTATTTAAATCACGCCATTCAGCGAGGTTTCGATAGATCCACATTCGCTTACTTTCAACTACGGCATCCACTTGTTCAGGCGTATATCCCATAGGTGGATGGACCACAATTGAACCATTCCGCTCAATTACAATATCCGTTGTACTGCGATTTGTTCCTTGCAATAAATGATAGTCAATATCTCTGACTCGTCTAGCATTCATGATCATTTACCTTTATGGATACCATTAATCAAAGTATCGTGACGGTTTTTGGCAAGTTTCATAATTTCTATAGCAACACGCTCACGGTTATTTTTCAACTCACTAATGCCTGTTAAAGTTAAAGCCGTTTTAATCTCACTACGTGTTTGCTTTTGCTTATTCTGATTTTTCCAAAAATCAATACTGCCGATACTGTCCTGGAGTGTTTCAACTATAGCTTCCATTAGAACTTTCATTTTTGCTCTTGCATCAGTTGGCACTTCACCATTTGGAAAGGCTTCATTAGCAATATGTTCATAAAACGTTGTAGCCTCTTTACTCATACCATCTTCGGCTACTTTACGTCCTTGTAATGCATCATTGCGTATCTTCTCAAGCTCTTCAGCAAGCTTTTCCCATTGATTTTGATGTAGCTCGATTAGGTTTTCTACTTTTGCAGATAAACTTTTATAAAAAGCTGGGTCTTCATCATGATGCACCGTGCAATGCTTACGTATCGCATGCTCCATTTCACTCGCTTTAGCTTGAGCATTACCTGCAGCATGCGTGTTCAATTTTTCAATAAAATCTTCTGCAAGCAACTCTATAGGTGCAACAGTTGGATTAATTCCTAAGCTGATCAAATGATCATTGATGAGATCTTTCACTTTCTCGCCAGCATCACCTAAGCTTAGGCTAGAATCCTTGTACCGCTCTTTAGTGACACTCAAAATATAACCAAAGCGTTTAGCAGGGATTCGGTATGGTTGGGCAACAGCATTTGGTAATATGATATCCATACTTTTTAAGAATTTCTTCAAGTACACATCAAAGTCGGCACGTATCTTTTCATCTTGCAATAGTGTGACTGCCTCGTGAACAATAGCTGCATCAGCCTCGATCGTAGTCTGTTTACCTTCTACAAAATCTTTAATTTTTTTGACCTTGTGATTCGTAAAGAGTTGCAACAAACGTTGATAACGCTCCTCTAGTACTGGCATTTCTGATGCGATACTTTTTAAGCCCTGTGCTAACTCCTGTTTTTCATCAGTAGCAGCATATAGTGTTAAAGCATCCGTTAGGTTTTCTGTTAAACCTATATAGTCAACGATATAACCACGATTTTTACCTTTTTTCACACGGTTAGTTCGCGCTATCGCTTGCAATAAAGTATGTTCACGAATCTTTTTATCAATGTACATCACTTGCTCAATCGGAGCATCAAAGCCCGTCAGCAACATGTCGCAGACAATTAAAAAAGCGATACCCGTATAAGACTTATCTGGGTCATCCCATGCGAATGATTTACAGAAGTTTCCGACAGCATTCCATGCTTTCGCTTGTTTACGCGCTTCAGTAACATAGGCAGCCTCATTGGTCCCATCACCAGAAATTACCACTGCTGCTTTAAGAAAACTAATTTTTTTGATCTGTTCAAGATTTGGCTCAGACTCAGATTTTAGTGCCTGTACTCTCGTTTCCAATTCTGCAGTAATAGCGGCTTGATAGCGTACAGCTGCAAGCTTAGAATGGCATACCACCTGTGCTTTAAACCCATTTGGCAAGATCTGATCGATATAGTGCGAGACCATATCTTTTGCAATTGCTTTAATACGCTGCTCAGCTTCTAAGATATCACCTGTTGCACCATACTTCTTTTTGATCGCTAGTAATTCTTGTTCACTACGTTCTTTAAACAAGTTTTCAAATTGAGTTTCAAATCCATTCTTGTCATTCAGGGCTGAGTTCGCTGTTCGCCCTTCATACAGGATTTGAAGTGTAGCACCATCATTCACAGCATCCATCAGTCGATATTTATCGATGTATCCACCAAAACGCTTATACGTCTTCTTTTCACCATGGCGATCAGCTATGAGTGGAGTTCCTGTAAAAGCAATACGGGCAGCATTAGGAAAGGCCTCAAAGATATTGTCACCTAAATCAGAACCCTGAGTTCGATGCGCCTCATCAATCATTAAGATGATACGTGAAGAAGCATTTACAACACCAAAAGTTTCGCTAGCAGGCAAAGATTGATAAGTTCCTAGGGCAGCAGCTACATTCAATGGCAGACTTTGATCCCGTAATTGAAACTTATGTACCATCACCATATTGATATCAGAACTATCAGTTGCCAATGTTTGGCGCAAATCAGCAGAGCTGTCGATTGTATGAACTCGGCCACCAATCAATTTTGCTGTTTCAGCCAATTGGTCTTCAAGGTCAATACGGTCGTTAATCAGCAGTATTTTATAATCGTTCAGATCTTTAGATGCACGCAACATACGCGCAACAAAAACCATCGTTAAACTTTTACCTGAACCTTGAGTGTGCCAAACGACACCACTTTTATCTTCTACCGTTTTACCAGTTCGTAACCGTTCTATAATCTTATTTGCAGCTCTAAACTGTTGATAACGACAAACGACTTTGATTCTCGGCCCACCATCAGTATCCATAAAGATAGTTGAAGTCCGTAATATATTCAGCAAGTTGGCTTTGTTCAGCATCCCATTAATAAGTTGCTCTTGCTGATTCATATCTACAGCTGTAGCGTCATCATTTGGCCATTGGGTTTTCCAAGGAAAGAAATGCTCAATTCCTGAAGTGATTGTTCCATAGTCAGCTTCAAGTCCACAGCTACGAATTAGCATCATAGAAGTATGAAAGAGCTTTGGCTCGCCTTCTTTGAGCCCTTGTTGATGCGTTGCTTTGCGCTTATTCATGTAACGTTGCAGTTGCTCAAAAGCCTCTGACATTGGATTAGCGCAGTTAGGACCACCCTTCTTACATTCAACCACAATGAGTGGAATACCATTCACAAACAAGACAATATCAGGAATGATAAATTGCTTAACATTCCCAGGTGTATCAATACGGAATTGGTTAATTGCGTGAAAGGTATTATTTTCTGGATTTGCAAAGTCAATAAGTTTAACGACGGGATCTTGCTCACCCGTGATGTTATTGACATCAACCTGCGCTTTAAACAGAAGTTTTTGAATCGCTTCATTTGCTTCCAACAAAGTACGCTTAGGTTGACGTGCAATTTGTTCTTGCAGATCTAGTAATTGTTTCGTCGTCAACCACTCTTGTCCATCTGATGTGGTATTTATCTTTGAGACAGCAACATTAAACACATCTGGCAATAAAAGTTGACGAAAGTTTTGGCGCAAACTTTTGGTTGGATCTTGTGGTATGTCTTCACCTTGGTCAATTGTCTGCCAATGCAGTCCAGCCAGCTGTTGTAAAAATGGCTGTTCAACTTCTGTGTATTCAGACATCAGGCACCTCAGTTTCATCAATTTTCACTGGTACTTTGCCCGTGAGTAAGTCATTCATTAGGCCCATTTTTTGTTGATATAATTTTTGAACCACACAAAGCTCATTATTAATACGAGTATCAATTGAGTTGGCTTTCCTCACTATATTCGCCTGCTCATCTGGACTTGGCCACACAAAAAGTAAACTATTGAGAATGTCACTATTGGCCACATCTCTCCCACCAGCATTAACTTTACAACGAATTTGCTTTTTAACTGGTATATCGGCTGCAAGCTGATATTGTAAGAATTTTGGCAATACTTGGGCTCTATCTAACGATATTCTCATCAAATTTGAAGACATTATCCAATCGACTTGATCTTCTTCAATTACAACTGAGCGTCCAACATCCGCTACTCTAGAAAATACAACATCTCCATTTTTCAATTTGAAATCAGAAAGTCTCCTCGCATCATCATCCCCGATATATAAAAGTTCAGAGATGATAAACTTACCTTCACCTAATGCTCCAATCGTAATAACAGGATGTCCTTCATTTACCCAGTGCTCACCTTTTAGTGCAGAGCCAAAAGGCCCTGTTCGTATATGAGGTATGCCTGTACAAGCTTTTGTTGATAAAACCGATAAATCCCAATCCTTTGGGATCCAACCTATTGATGTCTCTTTATAAAGCTGGGGTGCTTGTTCTTTTGTCGGACGAAGCTTACCATCAGCAGTAATGCCACGTGTAAACAAGTCATGCATTAGTCCAGTTTTAATTTGCCGATATTTCTTAATCAGTACTTTAGTTCTTTCAATAGATTGGTCTATTGTTTGGAGTATCTTAGCTATTTTTAGCTGTTTTTCGAAACTAATTTCAGGTAACCAATACAGCTTTTTTATTACACTAGGATGTGCTTTAGTGGTGTAGTCAAAAGTTAAATACCGATGCTGGTTTGAGAGAGTGTAATAAATAAACTTTGCGTCTAAATTATTGTTATTAATACGCATAAAACCACAAACGTTCGTTACAGAATATTTATGCTTAGGTCTATAGAAAAGGTTTCCCCCACCATCGACTGACCAGGTTACGAGCTCTTCATCAAATAGGTAATATCCATACTCACCAAACTTGCCATTATTATGAGCTGAAGATGAATAAATGGGATAAGGCCCTGGATAAGACTCGATATCATCTTTTGAGATGACTTCACCACGACCCAACGTAATGTCTCCAGCATTTATATAAGAATCAAGCCTCCGTGCATGCCAATTATTCATAACCTAGCTCCTGCAAAAACGCCTGCAACTGCCGAGATGCCTCATCACGCTCAGTCTCAATTGCCTTAGCTGTTACCGCATACTTTTCCCACAAATTCTCAATCGCCTTAATACACTCTCGCTGATCCGCACGTAAATATGCAAAATAAGTACTCATTAACACACGACGTAAACGCTCAACAATCACTTTTCTCGCTTCATCCTTATTGATCTTCGCACGCGCACTTTCAACTAGTTCATTATGCTTATCTTCAATCGTCTTAATCGTTGATTTAAGCTCTTTCACCTCATTTTCTAATACTTTATGACGTTCTAAACTTTGAGTAAGAACTTGAGACTGCTCTAAAGCCAGCTTCCCTTGGATCATTTTTTCCACAAGTGCAACGGTAAACTCAGACTGATAATTAACACTTGATGCTAGCTCTAAGATACGATTGCCATTTTCAAACTCAGGGTTTTGTTGTGTAAAGCCTTCGGCACAATAAAAACCTTTCAATGTCTTCTTAGGTAACAAATTTGCAACTTTAAGTTCTGTAAATATGTGTGTTGCCAAGCTTTTAACTGATTTAAGGGCTTCCTTCCAATCAGCTGTTACATTTTTAAGGTCCTCTTTTTTGTTTTTAACATCTTCACTCGGTAAAATTCCCGTATCTTCAGTATCTTCAAAATCCTCTTCATCCACTGCAGCAAATAGTGCTTGTAGCTCAGCCAAACGTACTTGTGTTTGTGCCAACTCATCCAACAACTCAGGATACTGACTTTTCAGAATATCCTGATCTGGAATTAATTCAGCCCCCCAACCGCTCGCTGCAATCGATTTAAAATCTGCTTTCAATATATCCACATAGTTAGCAAATGCACCTCGTACTTGTGATGGAGTAAGTAATTTTTGCTCTGCGAATTCTTCAGCAATACTTGAAAGTAAAGTACTGCGCATTAAATAGACATTACCAGAACACTCATGCTGATTTTCTGGGTCAGGAGCCAATGCTTCAACAATCGGTAAATTGTTCTTCCACCAAACTTCAAGCTGTTGCATAAATTGTTCTTGACGTGTTGTGACAGCTTGATGAGTTTCTACAAAATCAGCAATATCCTGTTTATCACCAATCACTGGCGCGATATCAACATACAACTCATCTCGCTCTACAAAGCAATCTTCACGTAACTGTGGATAATTTAACCAAAAATGAGCAAGACTATCGACTTCTACAATCGGCACGCCACCATGTAAATGTGCACGTACATCTTGTGGTTCCGGTGGCGGTGCGTTATCTACATAACGACGGATATTGCAATTATATTCTTCTGCAACTATTTCCGACTTAGGAACATTACGCGCATAAGCAGGAATATCCTTACCTGAACGATAAGCATGTATGATTTTATCAACGTCCTCAGGACGTAAATGATTCTGTGCTTTACCTTCACGGTATTCACGATCAGCATTAATAAACAAAACATGATCGCGTGTTGTAGCACCCTGTTTATTCATGACTAAAATACATGCAGGAATACCTGTACCATAAAACAGATTACTTGGTAGCCCAATAACGGCTTCAAGATAACCGTGCTCAATAAAGTATTTACGTGCTTCTTTTTCCTCACCTCCACGGAACAATACACCGTGTGGCATTACTGATGCCAAACGACCATCATGCTTAAGTACGGCCAACATGTGTTGCACAAACATTAAGTCTGCTTTTTTACCTTTTTCTGGCATCCATACGGGGAAACGCTCTGGGCGCTTCAGATCTTTTTTACTGTAATTTTGGCTGAATGGAGGGTTAGCTAATATACGGTCAAATCGCTTAAGCTCGTTATCTTCACCCAAATGTTGGGGTTCTTTAAGTGTATCTTCCTGACGAATATCCGCATGAGAAATGCCATGTAAAAGCATATTCATTTTACAAATCGACCACGTCGTGCCGATTTTCTCTTGCCCATTTAGCGAGATTTCGTCAACATTCTCGCCATGTTCACGCAAATAGTCACGGGTTTGAATAAGCATACCACCCGAACCACAAGTTGGATCATAAACGCTCATCCCTTCTTTAGGATCACAGATTTCGACACAGATTCTCACAACTTCCGCAGGCGTATAAAATTCTCCTGCTTTTTTACCCGCAGAATCAGCAAAGTATTTAATGAGCCATTCGTATGCTGCACCAAGCAAATCAGGAAACTCAAAGTCTTCATCTTTTAGGGGAATAGACTCAAAACTCAATACAAAGTCAGCAAGCGTATCGTCATCAAGCATACGTGTGCCAATTTTACGGTTAAAGTTGATACCTTTCAGAACGTCTTGTAAGGCATCAGGATTCGCATCTTCAATAGCTTCCAGTGCTTTGTTTAATGTTGTGCCTACATTTTCTTTAACATGTTTAAGTGCTGGATGATGAATCGTATTCGTAACACCATCCTTAATAACGACTTCTGTCCAACCTTGATTCCATCGTGCACGCTCTGGCACAAAAAAGTATTTGCCTGAATAGTTATCAGGGTCATTCAATTCAATTTGAATATCTTCTTCTGTCATTCCCTGATCTTGGTATTTTTTCTTTAATTCTGCTTGACGCTGATCAAATAAATCACTGGCACGCTTCAAAAACAACATACCAAAAATGTATTCTTTATATTCACTGGCATCCATACTGCCACGCAAACCATCACAGGCTTTCATGAGTAAGCTTTCTAAACGTGATAAGGTCAGTTTATAGGTCATAGAGATTCCAAATTTTCTAGCTGTTAGGGGACTGATGCTCAGTACTTGAATATCAAAAATAGACTTAAGATATTCGTAATTTCACCCACCAATTTCGCACAAAGTTTACAGGATCAACTCTTATATCGCACCATCCAATATGCTGTAAATTACAGCCAACAGCATTATTCCTATTTCAAGCAAAATCGACCCGAAAATGATTGGTTAGGTGCCTTGATCCAAGATAGATTAAGACCATTACCTAGAAAAAAAGAAGAGTAAAACCCTTCCTTTTTTAATTTGACTAGCTATTTGTATTTAACCAAGTGCTTTAACGCTTTGTCGTAAACCTTGTTTAATCGAGATCACCTCATCACTTCTGTCTAGTTGCGATGAATCATTAACTGAATCGCTCTCACCATTATAGAATTCCTCCAGCACCTCTAACCCTTCCTCTATATCCGTTTCAAACCGTGCATTGGCAAAACCCTTCCTTGCGATAAAGTCTAGAGCCTCCTGATAAAACCCTGCCTGCTTACTCTGCTCATCAATTTGCTTCGCTTGCATAATGGCTTCATTCAAGCTAATCCCTTCCCTTAACGTTAGATCCACGTAATACACCGGCTGACGATAACTCTGTGTCGTACTCTTGCCCCGCAATATCAATTGCAAGGGTAGACATGACAACAAGCCATTTGAGGCCGCATGGTAATAACTCAGTCGAGCTGCCAAAGTCCGAATACTATTAAAGCCTGTAGTTCTAAAGATGAAGGTGCCAAACTCATCCGATTCATCTAAATTCACATGCAAACGCCCGTACGGCTTGCAATTCCCTCCTTGAGCCAATGGACATAAATCCGGTGAAGGACACGGATGCTGTTCTACACCCTGATTCGTTAAACGCTGACAGATTTGACCATCACCGACACAGACGGGTCGGCCAGTCTGTCGATCAAACAGGCTGTACTCTGCTCTTAAGTTCAGATCAGGATCATTGAAAATCATGCGAACAGGGATTGAGCGCAACTTTTGATTGGGAGTATTCGCTCGAAGCTGTTCATCCAGTGGATGCCTCACCCATCCCTCTTTGCTTTGAATCTGGGAAGTAATAGTGAATTGATCATCTTTTTCAGGCAATCGCTTGCCATTCTTTTCGATCATACGACCGATACTGATCCGTCCCAAGATTGGAGGAGTAATTGCTAAACCTTTAATCATGTTGATATTCCTTAATGTATTACGTTACAAATTTGGGTCTATCTATGTAGGTCAGAACAAGGACCAAATAAGTTACCCAAAGAATGTAGAGCCAGATAAAGTGCTACAGAGATCGCGACCGATTTGCTCTCTACCGAAGGGTAGAGAGCGGGGAGCGATTTTTGTGAATTTTTGATTTTGTGCTGCAGATAGGGCTTAGTCGGTATAGATGTTAAATCGACGACTGCCTTGCTTTTGAAGTGGATAAAGCTCGATGAGTTCAGGCTGGTGCTGAAGCAATGCCTTGGTATTGAGACTGATAGAATCCTTGGCTTTCTTCCAGACTACTGAGCCATGAGTAAAGACAGCCCTTTCCTTGTCTTGCATCATCATCTGAATTTCATGTTTAAGTTGGTCAAAGCGTTGCTGCTGATGCTGAATCTCTTCCTTCATTTTGATGAGCTGGTCGAACATCAAATTGGCATTTGGATTCTGAGACAGATCCTCTACCGTTAAAGGTACATGCGCTGGATAGAGTTGTTGAATCGCTTTAGCTGCGGATTCACTTGCATCCACGGATGGTGGTGTATCCTTTTCCACGCATTCCCAGAAATATCGTTCTGCTTGAACAATATGTTCAATCACGGATTCTGATCGTGTCACTTTGAAGATCTTGGTTTCATGCCCACAGATCAAGACACAAACATGCGCTGCCTGTTTACCAGTCACCGCCAGTTGATGTTGTACCTGACACAGCACGTATAAAGGCACACCATCACGCCACAATTTTGCTCCATGCTCACCTGCTGTTTTGCATTCCAAAATTTGGACTTCATCGCTGCCAACTACGCTGTAATCCAGATTGGCTAGCATAAAGTGTTTATCGGGATCAGGATGCTGAAGTACTGCATTAATTCGTCGCACCTTGTTATGGGTGTGCATGCTATAGAACTCAGCCACTAAAGCTTCCAATTGCTTACCCCAATACAGCGGTGCTACACCTGAGCTTTCATCTTCTATGGATTGAGCCTGTCGTCCGGTTTTGATCAGCCAGAGTTCCAGCATCGACATGTAGGGATTAAGACCACAGGCAGTCGCGGCATCACTGCTACCGATACCTTGTTTACGAACTTCGAGCCAATCCTGATATTCCATTCCTTTGGTATTGACCAGTCGTTTGGCTGCTGTTGAGCGTTTGGTGGTGATAGTTGGATTGACTACGATCTTTGATCCTACAGTCGTAGGCTGATGGGAAATAGATACAATTTGATTCATGGAATTATCCTTATAAATTCTGATCTATGTAAAAGAAATGCATAAAAAAGCCATACCCGACACGAGGTCGGGTATGGCGATTTGTTTGCTGTTTTAATTGAGGGGGTTACATGAGTGCTCTGATGAGCATTTGTTTGGGGTGACTTGATTTCGACATAAGTGAGTCAGTTAATTTCAGGCGATCAAAGCAAGTGCTTGCTCCAATCCTCGTTGCTTCACACCTGCACCTGCACCGAACCAGGCTGAATCAAGACGGTGATCTGAACTCATGGCACGTCGTTCATGATCCACAAATTCAGTGATCGAACACAGTAAGCCATAAGCAGTGTCTTTAGCTGATGACAATTCAGCACCACGACCTTGACCATTGAACATGTCCAAAGCTTTATTCATGGCACGACCATTTGGTTCAGGCTTTTTCTCCTGAGCTTGATGCGCGACATTACGATAGAACTGAATGATGTTTTCTTCAGGATCGGAAATTGACATGGTGCTGTTATTGAACACGGCATCAAAGTAGGCTTTGGCTTCCTGCTGACTCACCTTACGCTGTGTGAGCTGTTTCATCTCATACATGTGCTCATCCCAGGCACGAACTGAAATACCTAATTGCTGTTTCACTTTCTCTGCATCAAACTTGGTGCTATGTGGAACTTTCACTACACCAGCACTACTGCTCTGTCCACGTAGAGCAATGGCTAACGTGTTGTTACAGACCACCCGAATACTGGTGAACTGTGCTGTCGTTGCCAAGGTGCCATCACACGCAGTAGCCAGCAGGATATAACCATTACTAACATCCTTAGCCTTTAACGCGGTACTTTGACCTGTACGCGCTAATGCCCAGAACTTCTTCCCACCTTTCAGCACCCCCGCAGTTTCTAGCTCAAAGCCTGATTGTTCAGTCAGATCCCGATAAAACTCCAGAATCTCTTTAGGCTGAACTTCCTGATAACGCTGACTGACCACAGATAAAGGTGCATGGGTATCTGAACGATACAAGACACGCTGCTCTTCAAATGGCATGATGATGCTTTGGCCACGTTCATTCTGTGCCATATAGCTGACATTCGAGGATTCAATCCGCCAATCCATTCCAGCTTGCTGTGCCCAGACTTCCAGTGGTTGATTCGGACTCAGCTGATTACCGAGACCATGCCAAGGGGTTTCGCCAACATAGGCGATTTGTTCGATTTGATGTGCCATCGTTCTTATCTCCTATGCTAATTCAACGAAAATTCTGCTGACAGTGATTGCAGTGATAATAGGTCAGCGTGATCGGCTTTTTAGGCTCATCAAACACACTACTGAATAGGCCACCAATGACTGCACCTGCAAGCCCGCCAAGCAGTGGTGATACAGGCAAAGGTAAACCCTTTGAAATGGTTGCACCGATAGTTGCGAACGATGCAGATGCGGCTAGACCTGTAGAATCAGATCCACTCACCTGCTGATTAACCACTTGAATAACCTGATCCGAAAAACAATAAGGACAATTTAAACTCATAATATATACCTCTAGAAATGACAAAGGCTCACCGATTGGCAAGCCTTGCAAAGTATTTAAAACCTCGTTTTCATCTAGATAATGTATATCTGAGATTATTTTCAACTCATTGAAATGTACGCATCTTGGCTTTGCATTTCACACGCAGATGTTGCGCATCTTTTTCAGGCCGTACTAAATAGCGCACAGCATTAACCATTTTTTCTACTTCACTAGAATTATTTCTGTAGATTCGACCAACACCTAAAATACCCAATTCCGTGTATTCTTGGATCTGCTCAGAATCATGACAGTTAAAAAAGTATCTTAACTTGCCTGTGATGAAATCGATTGTAAGCAGTTTGCAAAGGACAGAGCTCTTGAGGAATATCATGCCATGTCGCACCCGTACATAGCCTCCATAAGATAGCTTCTATGATATTTTTACTGTTTTTTTGAGCAGTAATAACCATGTAATCGTATAGTATATTGAATTTACTACTAAATATTATCGGCAAGAAGAGTACGGGCAATTGAAAAATATAGAAATGAAAAGAGCTTAAAGGAGAATTTATGGCACCCACGGAATAAGATTAACTTTCAATACGATATTGGAAGGTATTTTTAACATTCGACACACTGGTCGGTTTGCCATCGACGAGACGAGGCTGATATTTAAAAGTGAGAGCAGCCTGAATCGAAGGTCGTACAAACATCGGATGGCAGTCGCCTTGTGCCTTTGGATTTTCTACCCGTCCTTTTTCGTTCACGCTATACACCACCGTACAATCCCCCTCCAGCTTACGATCCAAAGCTTGTTCAGGATAGGCTGGTGCTATTTTTGTAACAGGTTGATAATTTTTAACATCAAATGATTCAGGATGAGTTTGTGCTTTAGTTTCTACTGATTTCTGGGTCTTCGTCTGAGTTGGTATATCCGCTTGAGACTGCGTATCTACTGTTTTCTGAGATTCCGCTACTGCCGTTTGCTTTTCCGTCACGACTTGCTGTGTCGGTTTAGCCGCTGTAGGTACAATTTTGTTGCTCTGTGACTCTACAAACTTCTTGGTGGTTTTCGGTTGGACTTCAGTAGGTTTCTCAAGCTGTTTCTTGACAGGCTCATGTAAGGGTTTTTCTTCGACTATCGGCTCAGGCTTTTTAGGTTCAGGTTGTTGTTTGGCTGGAGGGGGTATTTGCACAAATTTTAATTGAATGGTTTTCGGCTTGGGTTCCTCCAATGTTTCATGCATCTCAACCGTACATAACCATGCAATTAGCGCAATATGCAATCCAGCCGTGACCGAAAGTGCTAGGCCTTGATCACGAAACCTAATTTTGGAAACGGTTGTCATCATGATTGTGGTTCCTCTGTCACTAGCCCCAAGTTCGTTACCCCACTTTTTTGCAAGGATGCTATGGCCTGTGCAACCAGTTGATAATCAGCATCCTGATCGGCACGTACATAAAACTGTAAGCTTTTATCTTTTTGAATAATCGGAACGAGCTTTTGTTGCATAGTGGCTAAATCGATGGCCTGATCCGTAACTTTCTCGGTATTCACTTCTGATCCAATATTCCAGTAATACTGGCCATTGGCTTGAATAGATAAGGTTACAATACGCTGCTGTTGTGACGCGGGCATGACATTGGCATCCACTTTAGGCAAATCAATTTGAATGCCTTGCGTCAACATTGGTGCAGTCACCATAAAAATTACCAACAACACCAACATGACATCAATATAAGGAACCACATTCATTTCAGCATTGGGTTTTAATTTTTGAGGACGCTTAATCATGGTTCTTGCTCCTTAACGCGAAGTGCGCTCAGTGTGCCTCAACAAACGATAAATACGCGTTTGCAACTCATTGGCAAAACCGTAATAACGACTGGAAAGCTTGTCAGCACGTGCCGAAAAACGGTTATACGCCACAACCGCAGGAATAGCGGCAAATAAACCAATGGCTGTCGCAATCAGCGCTTCTGCAATCCCGGGTGCAACTGTATTGAGGGTTGCCTGTTCAACGGCAGACAGTCCAATAAACGCATTCATAATGCCCCAGACCGTTCCAAATAAGCCTATATACGGGCTGACTGAACCAACTGTTGCGAGAAAGGTCAGATTCTGCTGAAGCTTTTCTTCTTCTTCACTGATGCTACTGAGTAAACGACGTTCTACCCCATCAATCACATCACTTGTGGTGAGTTGCTCATCTTTGATCAATTGATGGTATTCATCCACCCCATGTTGAAAAATGCTGACAACGCCTTTTTGTTGTTCAGGCTGTTGGTAATCTTGCTGTAAAAGATTGAGATCTTTTAGCTGTCTAAAATTCTTTAAAAAGCGGTTCCAAAGCTGCTCTTGTCCACGAAGTAACATGCCGTGACGCACGATTAAATACCAACTTACGACTGAGGATAAAACCAAAATTAACATCACTACTTTTACCAACACACTGGCATGGCTAATCAACATCCAAACTGACATTTGATCCATCGTTGCTTGCATAACGCACTCCAATTTTTTTACTGCATGGTGCAGTACATATATATTTTTAAAATGGGCTGTGATTCTTTAGCAGCCCATGTACTCACTCAGGTACTAAAGCGCTATTTAGTCCAAATGCAGGGCTTGAGCGATTTTTTCCCAAGGCACATATTTAAAGTTCTGATTGGTTTCAGGCATACGTTTACGTCCGTCTTGCACCACCAACATGCCTCGCTTCCATTTGCCACCAAAATTTAGGGAACTCACATCTAGTCCATCTGTTTCAGACACAGCGTCAATGCCTTTGTCGGTATTGATGCCGATACGAAATGCGCCACGAACCGTGTAAGGTGAAGCGGCATCAAGTACCACAAAGCTGTCATTGCCTTGGCTTGAAACCACCAAATAACTTTGGTTTTTGCCGTGATAAAGTCCCATGCCCTCAATGTCATCATGCATCACCTCTCCTACACCAATCACCTGCTGCATAGGAAGCTGAGTTTTTCGGTTGAGATCTTTTACCCACACCGCGACATCTTCTTCACCCAAGAAAATACGCCCTGTGGCATCGTCTACGACACAGCCTTCCGGTTGGGTTTTAACTGAAAAACGTTGTACTTCTTCAGCCCGTAATTTTTGCTGTGCAGCCGTGATGTGGTATTGAACAAAAGTCCCGTTTTTATCGTTGGGAATGGCATAGATTTCCCCTTGAGCGTCGCGGTACATGCAAATGCCATAAATATCATCCAATGTGGTTGCTAACTCGCCAAGCACAGAAACCTTGGCCGTTTTGGGTTGAATCGCAAAGAGATGCAGGCTGTTATGATCTCGGTTCGATGCCACCGCCAAATCGACTGTCTGATTGCCCCATTTAAAACCGTGGCGTACATCGACATTATTCAATCGCCCTACTGGCAAGTACTGCACAGTTTTGCCCTGTAAGTCGTTAACCTGTAGACCACCTTGTTTATCTGTCGCTAAAATACGGGACTGACTCGGCTGTGCAGCGTTATGCCAAATCGCAGGATCATCAGCCGCGTCACCTGTACTTGGCACACCCTCCGTCTGCACTTCTGCTGGAATAGTGATGATATTTTGGGCTTTGATCTGGGGGTGAGTTTCCCATTCCACATCTGTCACTTTCACGGTTTTATCATCTAAAATCAGCAAGGATTTATCAGTTAAATTACCTTGAACACTCAAAGTCTCTGCTTCTTTCACCGTGTCTAGTTGTAAAGGCGGCTGTGCTTTCCATTGCTTATCTTGCTTTTGATAACGATAAAGCAAAGGTTTTTCTGCATCGAGTACAGCGACATGATCATCTACAATCGCAATTGCAGAAGGTGAACTTTGAATCGAACCAAAGGGTTGCACAAGATCCACCGCCTGACGCACCATGTCTGCTTCAGAATGAGCTGGATATGCCCAAACGCCAACATTCGCTTCATTAATAAACAGCTCTGCTGTGGCATCATTCACTTTGCATACACTACTAGCAGGTGGAAAACTGAGACGGCGTACCAACTGTGGTTGAACCAAAGCCTTCTCATGCTGAGCCACCAACCATTGCTCACCAAGCCCCTCTTCGCCTACTAAAAAAGCAAAACTCAGCCCTTGAGCATCGGTATATAAACAAACATCTTCAGACTTAAATGAACGCTTTGGAATAAAGCTGGGGTTGTCCCATGCTTTATTTTTTAAGTTCATGCTCATCAGTTGAATTTGCTGTTGTTGCAAATTTGACGCAGCAATCAATAAACGATCCGAACCAATCCGATAATCAAAACGCCCAAACTGACCTTGAATTTGATGTAGTACATTTTGTTGATCATCTAAGATTTGTAGCCCTTTATTTTTACTGCTCAACAGTGCGGCAACTTCAGGCCATGCACTCAAGCTTAACCATTGCACATCCTCAGTTTTTGCCCCATTCATGTCGACTTCACGTAATTGCAACTTCGCTGCCATAGGCTGATCTATTGGTATTTCAGCCGAGCTTAACGACTGGCTATTTTGCGGAGCTTGGGGCACACTGTGCTGACTGCATGCGCTCAATAACAGCAAGCAACTGCTTAAAGCAGACCATTTAAAAGATGAAAATTTCATAGAGATACTCAAAATTGGGCAAGGAACTTCAGGTCTACCTCTGTTGAGCAAACCTGAGTACTAAATGTAATTCGACTTAAAAATGGGTATAAGTCAGTGCCAGTTTGTAAGCTGGGCCATATTCTTCATATTGCGCGTTATAAGCCTTAGAACCTGCATAGTTGTAATAATGCTCATCGGTGATGTTTTGTACATCAAACTTGAGCTGTAAGTTTTTAGATAAGTTCACATGACTACTAAAATCAAGGAAGATTTGGTCATCGGTATAAATATCTTTTTCAGGCGTATCAATGTCACCAAGTTCATACAGATAACTCGATTTATAATTTGCTGAAAGTCGTACACCAAAACGTTCATTTTCCCAACCAAGCATCGCATTCGCCACCACATCCGACTGATTTGGCAAATGAATACGACGACTCAAAAGTTCACCATCTTTCATCGAATCAATATCTGCTTCTGACTTACTAAAGGTCGTATTAAAGCCCAGCAAGAAACCATTCCAAGGCGCTCCTAGATGGTCAAACTTTTGTGAGTAGGCAAACTCCATCCCGTACAGTTTTGCTTCGTTACCATTTTTATAGGTAATAGCTTCATCAAAGTCAGCCCATTGCCCTGTTCCTGCAATATTGGTGTTATAAATAAAGTTATCAATATCTTTATAAAATGCGTAGAAACCCACCATACTGGCTTTGCCAAAATACTTTTCTACCCCCAAATCAAAGTTAGAAGACTCTAAAGGCTTTAACATTGGGTTACCAAACTCAGCTTCATCACCATCGATATAGACACCTGGTGCACTTTGCGCAAAGTTTGGACGGACCACACTATTGGTCCAAGCGGCACGGAGGTAAGCGTTATCGGCCAATTGATAACGAAAATGTAAACTCGGCAACCAATGATCATAGTCATTTTCATATTTAGTCGCAGTAATCACATCATCATTGAACTCAAAACCACGTGCTTCAAAGTTGGTATTTTCATAACGTAATCCTGCAATCACACGCAGTTGATCAATATCTATCGTATTCATGACATAAGCCGCGTGTATGTCTTCATTCGACTTAAAATCATTAATGATCGAACCGTCAGCAATCACATAATCATTTGGATTTAATCCACTGATTTTATCTTTAATAGCGTTTTTATTAATGGTTGGACCAAACTGACCCAGTTCATAATGGCTGTTTGAATTGAAATCTGAACTTGATGTGCTGAGGTTTTTATATTTCCACTCATCAGTATTATTGGTTTTCTCACGTTGACTGATTTTGCCCCCGAACTTCAATGCAGCAGCATAATTCCCCAACATATAGTCTTTTAAAAAGTCTAATTTACCGTTGTATTCTTTATCGGTGGTTTTAGACTTTTCCCACGACACTGAATCTAGCTCATAGTTGGCAGCATCATAAAAGTCTTGATCTGCTGTTACAACTGGCTTTTGGGTACTGCTAAAGCCAACATTGCTAAACTCAGCTTTATATTTCGCCCCCGAAATACCACCTGGATTTTCCTCCGATGCTTCGCTATAACCGAGTTGACCTTCCACCGTCCAAGTACCGAAACCTTGCTTGCCCCCTAAAACAAAGGACTGAATTTCTTGTGTTTCAACACGGCTTTTTAATGAGCGAGTGACTTCGGCATCTCCACTTTGCCCTGCAGTTTGCGGATCGGTAAATTCAATTGAAACTTCTTGACGCGATTCAGTATCTTTAAAGCGGCTATATAACGTTCTTAAATAGTATTCGCCTGTATCATTGGGGCGGTAATCAAAATTCAGCCCCGCACCAATGCGCTCACGCTCGATGTCATATTGGCGCATTGCGGTTTCTTCAAGTACGTCGCCATCCCAAGCCCCACCCGTTTCAACATTGTCCGAGCCAAATTTTCGGTTTTGATAGCTCAGTGCCAGCGCTACCCCAAGGTTGTCTTGCCCCTCACCAACACTGAAACGGTTACTGATGGCACCCGATGCTTTAGGGCTATATTTTTCCCGTTTTTCATCATAACCACCTTCAACCGTTCCCGTATAAAACAAACCGTCATGGTCAAAGGCCGATAAACTTTCGACTTGCACCGTACCGCCTAATGAGTTGGCATCCATGTCTGGTGTCAGCGTTTTCACCACAGCCAATGACTGTACTAGCTCTGAAGGTAAGACATCCAATGCTACGCCACGGCGATCGCTTTCAGGCGCGGGAACCAAAGTACCATTGATGGTTACTGCATTTAAGTCAGCGCCTAAACCACGAACGGAAACAAAACGTCCTTCGCCTTGGTCACGCTCTGTAGATACACCTGGTATCCGTTGCAACGCTTCTGCGGCATTGTCATCGGGTAATTGTCCAATGCCATCGGCATGTACCACACTGCTGATTTGGTCGGCACGTTTTTGTTCTTTGAGTGCTTTATCCATACTTGCAGCTTGACCAATGACCTGTACATATTCCACCGTGTTATCTTCGGCATGTAGATGCGTCATGCTCAGCATTGACAGGACCAGTGTGCTGAGCTGAAAACCCGCACGCTTATGTTTCATGAAACGGCTCTGATTATTTTGCATTATGTTCTTCCCCTCAAGCCAAAGTGGCATGGTTTGAACGCACAATAGAAATTGAATGTGAACATGATGTGACAGTGCCTTTTACGATCTGCCCTTTTTATTTGTTTTTGGCCTTTTTCAGCAAAAAATGAGCTAATTTGATCTGTATAGAGAAAATACTGAGCATACAGAATGATGCATATTCACCTCAAAGATAGGGTTTTTCAGCATTTTTATTCTCAAAAATCAAAAATACCCTGATCTATTTTGACCCTAGCCATTGCCATCAAACTGTCATCTAAATCTGTTTAGCTTGGGCGAAAATAAATCATTTCAAAAAATGCTATGCCTAAATACTTTGCTTACTACCGCTGGCCTTTATTATGTGTAGCGACTGCCTGTAGCTTATCCCTTTGGTTGTTTATCTTACTTGGGCAGAGCAAGTCATTTGCTGAATGGAACTGGGTCGATATTTTAGGTGAAGGGGGAGCAACTGTTTTTATTGGTATTTGGATTTTCTTTATTATTAAAAGCCGTCCTTTGGGCCGTGTAACCAACTATATCTTTTATGGACTGTGCTTTATTTTTTTCCACATGTGGATGGACAGCTTAGATGAGTTTATTCGCCTGCCTAAAGAAATCATGTGGGATGCATGGCTTGAGTCCATTCCTTTTCCAATTGGACTGTATCTATTTACCATCGGGGTTTATTTTTGGCATCAAGAAGAACAGGCAATTTCTAAACACATGCAAAAACGAGAACGTATTTATCGGGATCATCGCTTATTCGATGCACTCACCCCTTTAGCCGATGCTCATTACTTTAAAACACAGCTCAAAGCTGCAATTGAGCAGAACTTGCATGAACCCAGCGACATGTCCGTCATACTGCTAGATATGCATAATTTTAATCAGATTAATCAAACATATGGCTTTGATGAAGGCACATCTATTTTACAGCATGTTTCACAATTGATTAGCTTAAATTTACGACCACAAGACCTGCTCTGCCGCTTCGCAGGAGATCGTTTTATTATGTTGTTACCAGAGACGAAGCTACAACAGGCTGAAAAAATGGCAGCTCAACTTGAGCGCATGCTTATGGTCAGTGCTTATTATCAACGTGATCTGTCCGCACACATTCCTTTAAAAGCACTCACGACCTGCTGTTCAGTCGGGCAATACCAAACTGCTCAGCAACTTTTGAGTGCCTTAAATCAGCAATTGCTCCAAGTGAAGCAATACTACTCACCAAAGCGAGTCACCGTATGAGCTTTGAATGCGACTACAGCTACATTCCTGCGCATCATCAATTGTCTATTTTAATTGATTTAGCAGTCAGCCATGAAGTCGAACATCACGTCCTACTCAGTGGTAGCGGTATTTTCTTGGAAGATATCTTTTCAGGGCAAAAGCTGATTAGCCAGCAACAGTTACAACAGGTTTTAAAAAATGCTGAACAGTGTTTTCGCAATCAGGACATCAGTTTTTTATTTGGTCAACGCAGCCTAACCACCCCCTTTAATGACGCCATTAAATCCATGCTGTATGCATCGACCTTCGATGAAGCGCTTAGCCGTTATTTAACATTTTCCGCGTCTGTTTCACCGTGGTTATGCCCTCGACTCATGTACAGCCAAAACCATATTCATATTTATTGGTTAGATGAAAACAAGCTTGAAAATCGCTTTTTAATCGAAAGCGCAATGAGTGCAATACAAGCGTTTAGCCGTCAACTGTATCAAACCAAGTTAGCGTGGAAATTCGAATTTAATTTTTCTGAACCGGATTATATTGAACAATATTGGACGCATTTAGGCAGTGCTTTAGAATTTAATCGCCCGATCAACATGATGAGCCTGCCTCGTGACGTGATCCATGAAAAACTTCCCAATGCCTCTTCGACCTTAGCTGCAATCAGTTATCAACATGCGCTGAAAGAAATGACAGCTCAAAATATTCAACAGAGTTTTTTGCTCAGTTTGCATCAATACTTCATGCAGAATATTCAAAATAATATTCAACTTGAACAAACCGCTGACTATTTTCAAATGAGTTCTGCCACCTTAAAACGTAAACTGAAAAAGCATCAGACCCATTTTCAGGCGCAACTCGATCAAAGTCGTTTGCATACTGCCATAATTTTATATCGTGTACATGGTTTTAAAACTGAACAGATTTCTCAGTATTTACAAATTAACGATGCGACCAATTTTCGACGTGCGTTTAAGCGTTGGAGTGGTTTAACTGTACAAGCGGCACAGTCCTAAGCGCTTATTTTTCCAAAAAAAAATCACGGGTATTTCTATTGTAACGTCGAAATTAAAAGTCAAAAACTCATCGGCTAATCACTAAAGTCCGCATAGTCACGTTCGCTGTATTTTTCTGTTTGTGTCCAAGGTGTAGCAACATGTTGGCCAATTTTGCGCACGGTAAAGGTTTTGGCATAGCCTGAGGTCGGTTTGAGCAATTCATATTTTTGAACCAGTTGATCTTGTTCACTCCATATAATATTCAACGTTTGCCCAGCACTGCTTATTTGATAATGCGCTAACTTCGGATCACGTTGAATCAATTGTGCTCGCTTTAAAATGTCAGGATGAATCAAACTATATTCACAGCGCCAACAGTTTTTCATCCCTAGCATTTCTTGATCGACATCCTGCAATTGCACCCGCATTTTTTCATCTGGCAAAATATAAAAACGCTGAAACGGACTTTCTACGTTTGCTTGCCCGACTACATCTTTGCGCTGCATCCACTGAATTGCACTGTCAAAACTCACATGCTCATGGGTGTCTGTTTTGGCAGACACATGAGCGTTGCTATGTGTCTGGGCTTCGTCAGCATGCGTTTGTGTGTTTAAACGTTCAATCCAAATATTTTGCTCATCTCGAATTATTTTCTCACTGTATTTTTGAATGGTCGTGACCCCATTGGCATCCAACCGTTCAATCTGATAATCAATACGATATTCATCGGCCGACCATACCCATGGACTGAGCAAACTGAAAGACAATGCTAAGAATTTCATTTTGAATTTGAACGGCCGTATAAATCTTGTATCCATTAGAATCCAAACGCCTTTTTCAATTGCTCAAATACCCATGTATTTTCTTGTGTGCCTTTGAATAGATTTGAATTCTTTCCTTCAGCAAACAGCATCACATCTCCGCCGCCATGTGTTTCGCTTTTCGTCAGTTGTACCCCGACTTCTTGTTTATAGTCGTCAGCAAAGGCTTGCTCGTTGCTAATACTGTCACGAATATCTAAACGTTTACCAGTACCATTTCCAAAAACAAGCGTCGTTCCTGTTGCCCCATTTACATCGCGGTATGGATTATGTACTTGGCCATCAGCCAGCACTTTGCTGTAAGCATTTTGCTCTTTTGCAATATTATAGTCATAGCTCAGCCCCAAAATACCTGGATTAGTTTCCGTCGTTTGACCCGTTCGTGCGGCATAACCATTAAAGGTCATCACATGGTCATGGTCTGCCGTCACTACAATCAAGGTATTGCTCAAATCCACTTTATCCAGTGCAGTTTGAATTGCATCATTAAATGCCTTGGTTTCCTGCAATGCCCGTTTGGCATTATTGGCATGTAGCGCATGGTCAATACGCCCACCCTCAACCATCAAGAAATAGCCTTGTCCATGACTCTGTGCTTGCAGTGCATCAATCGCTTTACTGGTCATCGCCGCCAGACTCGGTTCAGTCTCTATATTCTTCTTGAGTCGGTCCAAATCAAAATTTAAATGTGACTGTGTGGAGAATACGCCGAAAATTTTCTGAGTATTGACCGTCTGTGCCAAATCACTTTGGCTTAAAACGATTTGATAACCCTGCTGTTTAAACTCTGCCAATAAATCACGACCATCCAAGCGCCCTTTGGGGTTAGAGACTGCATCATAAGGCGTCCAATGATTTAAGCCGCCTCCCATAAGGACATTAATACCATCCAATAAGTTTGGATTATAAGCTTTACCTTTTGGAACAGCTTGAAGCGCGATATCGTATTGCGCATCACGGTGACAGATATGTGCATAGGTTGCCGCAGGTGTGGCATGGGTGAGTTCGGTCGTCGTCACTACGCCAACCGCTTTACCCTGCTTTTTTGCCAGTTCTAAAATACTTAACGCAGGCATCCCTGCGACCATACTACTGCCCTGTTCTGGACAACGGTTGATGGCTTTCGCTAAGCTTTTGCCATTCGGCAATTTTCCTTCTTCAGGTTCGACCGCAACCGTTCCTGTTGTCATGGCAATCACTTCATTTTTATTTTTCTGCCCAGTCATATAGGCGCCCATAGAGGGAGCGCTATCTGTGGTTTGACCATCCTCAGAATAGGTTTTAATCCTTGCTGCGTGCTTCATGCTGTCCATGGCCAGTTTGCCATTTTCCCCCACAGCATAAATACGACTTGCCGTCACTGTGGTTGGTCCCATGCCATCGCCTAAAAAGAATATAACGCTTTTCGTCGGTGTAACTGTGGTGTCCGCAGCATACAAAGCACTTGAAGAAATCGACGCTGTAAGCAGAAGCATCATGTATGGGATGGTTTTTAAAGTATGTTTCATGTGATATCCCTCTGCTATAAGCCTGTGATCTTACGAATGAGGTGATTGACCTCAATATTTTCAAGGCTACCTGAGAACTGATCGGCTCCCTGACCAATCGCACCTAAAAACACATCTGCACCGCCATGCGTTTCTTTATCTTTATAGCCCGTTTGAATCACAGCTTCTTGTTGGAAATCATCCGCAGCAGTGCCCGTACACCAACCCGTTTCAGCCAAAGGATAGGTGAAACTATATTTTTCACCTTGTGGTGCCTTTGGCCCTTGTACAGGATGACAGACATCAGTGTCTTTTAAGTTCAGTACCAAGTCATCCATACGGTTTTGAGTGGGGCGTTTTTTGCCCGTACCAAAACCGATAATCGGATAAGGTTGACCATGAATATCTTGAGCAAAGCCCGCTTGATCATAGTTTTTTACCAATCCAAGCACACTGGTTTCCTTACCTTCGACGTATTTTCCTGTACGCTTGGCATAACCATTTAAAACCAAGGTGTGATCATGGTCGGCTGTGATTACAATCAGTGTATTTTTAAGTTCAGGATCACTTTGTTTAAGCTTTTGAATGGTTGCTTCTAAAGCATCATTTAAGGCAATCGTGTCTTGTAAAGCACGTTTGGCATTGGTGTCATGCAGCGCATGATCTATACGCCCGCCCTCCACCATCAGGAAAAAACCTTTTTTATTTTGCGTCAGGATGTCTAAAGCAGACAGCGTCATTTGCTTGAGACTCGGCTCTGCCAAGTTTTTCTTGGTGCGATCCAAGTCGTAATTTAAATGGCTGTGATTAAATAAACCCAATAATTTTTCATTTTTCGCCAGTTGCACTTGGGACAGTTGGTTTTCATCAAAAACCACGCGGTAGCCTGCCTTTTGCATCTCGGTAATTAGATTGCGCCCATCAGTACGTTCTCCACCTGCATCTTTAGGCAAAAATTGACGCTTACCTCCACCTAAAACCACATCGACTCCATCTTTGAGTTTGAGGTTATAGCGTTGATAATCATCGCCTTTTGAGCTCGGGACCAACTGTGATGCAATGTCATTTTCAGCATCACGGTGGCATATATGCGCATAAGTCGATGCTGGTGTGGCATGCGTGATCCGCGTTGTGGTCACAACCCCTGTCCCCCAGCCCTTTGCTTTGGCTAATTCAAGTAAAGTCTGTGTGTTTTGCTTATTTTTGTTTTGTGGGTTACTAACGCACTGGTTATTCCCTACTGAGTCAGGTTCAACCGCAATCGTCCCTGTCTGCATCGAGATCACCTCGTTTTTCATCTTCACACCGGTCATGTACGCGCCCATCGAAGGTGCGCTGTCCGTGACTTGCGCATCTTCAGAAAAGGTACGAACAAAAGCAGACTCAGGCAGCCGATCAATCGCCAACTGACCATCTTCACCAACAGCATAAATACGTGAAGCGGTAAGCGTGGTGATGCCCATACCATCACCCAAAAAAAAGACCACACGTTTCGGTTGTTGGACTTTTTCTTGTTGGAGCTGTTGCTCTGTATTGGCTTGTTGATTTCGCGTTATCGTAGTAGTTTGACAAGCGGTAAGCAATAAAGCGCTGAAACTTATACATACCACGCTGATTGTTTTTAATTGGAATTTTTCAAGAGAACCGAGCATGGCATCAACCCATCTAAAGATGGCTGAACCATACGCCGCAGATATTTAAATAAGATGACATTTAACTACTTTTTCATTTACTTGCTAAAAATAACCCGAAACCTATTTAAGCCAAGGATTCCATTACTCGAATGTTTAGCTTATTTTGATAACATCATTAGTAAGCATATAAAGATACATAAATTCCAGCTAAGTACACTTCAATGCTTCTCGCTTTACTGAGGACTAAATTATATTACCCTTTTAATGAGCTGAATAAAGTCTCTATTTTATTACGATGCTTTAAATGATATTCATCATATATGGAGATTAAAACAGACTTCATATTCTTTCTGTTATATGCAATTAAATCAGTGCTTTATAATTTTATCTGCTTGGATGATAATCCTCCCATAAATAACTCAGCGGACGCTTACGATCCAGCGTACTGCGACGATAACCATAGATGCCATAACTGGCCTCATAAGAAGAATGGATGAGCTGTAATAACCGCTTATCTTCAATCGTCCTGCCTGATTCGGGTTCATGCAACCAGGCATAGTAACCAGCACGAGCGATCTTAAGGACCCGACACATCGTTTTAATCTTAAATTGATGGCTGTATTCCAGGATAAACTGATACTTCACTCGGGCAGGCTTGCAAAGCGGCGTGAAAGCAGTGCTTTCACTTTAAGATATCCCGTTCCTCTTCAGTCTGTTTAAGCTGACTTTTAAGACGTAGGATTTCTTTCTTTGCTTCGCGTAGTTCATGTTCATCAGAGTTGTTACGTAAAGGCTGTACCGCCTTTAGCCATTTATAAATGCTGTGCTGTGATACACCTAAACGCTATGCTACATCAGTGACAGAATATCCACGTTCATTAATCAATTTAACAACTTCATCTTTAAATTCTGGAGTATATCGTTGCCCACTCACAATATTCTCTCCTATGCAAAAAGAATAGACTAAATTTGTCTAGGAGAGTAGTGACAGTCCATATCTAACTAAAAGGTATCTATAAAATCGGTGGCTATTTACCTGCTGTATCTGAGATTATTTTCATTTAGCGTCTATCATACTGCGCTCTTAACTGACCTTTACCAAATACTCTTCGTCCTTTTGGCTTTACACGTAAGTAGTGAAGAGTACGTTTGTGATGATCAGTAAGGTATTCCATTGCCTCAATGAAATTTGTCACTTGGGTTGAATCACGACGATAGATTACACCAATCCCCAGCTTATTCTCTCTTCGAAGTTTCGCTACACGTTCCCGGTTCCAGCAATTATAGCCTTGACCATAACCTCTAGTAATATCCTTCCATAACTCAATAATTTCATCCCCCCAATATGCTGCGCTTCCAGCACGGTAGGCATTATCATAGATGATTGCTAAGTGGCAGTGGAAACCTTTACTTTTACCACCTTGTTCTATTCCCCATGTAAATCCAATCACATGTTTAAATATGCCATCTTTATTTTGGATACGATTAAGCAGTATATCTAAGTCCTTATAAATATCTTCAACTCTAATTCGACTAGAATATTCTTGCAAATAACCCAAATCCACACGAACAACTAATATCCGACTACATTTGTTAAGTATTGACCTGCAATATTTCTGCAATTCAATTTTATTTTCATCTTTCTGTTTTTCAATAGTTTCATAATCTTTCTTGAAAAGCTCATATAAATCTAAAAACCATTTTCTCATCTCTCTATATCCAATCATCTTTAGCTCATCCATAAGAGCAAAATAATCAGAGTCTATTCTCTGTAAGTCATATCTCAGAATTACAAAGAACTGAAGAAAACCTGTGTATTCATCATCAGGATCGTATATATCCTCAAAGTCTAATAAAAGATTAGCGAACCTTGAATAATATCCCTCCCATTCTGTACTTCTTATTTTTAGACATTTTAAGAAGTTCTCGATCTCAAGTGTAAGTTGTGCCTGGTTAATTGAATCTCTCATGTTTAAACCTATGTGTGTGATAGTTACATAAGAGATAGGTAATTCAGTATATGTATACGTTTACTTCTCAATCAGGTGTTAGCTAATAAACGATTAGATTAATAACCAAAGCTCTAGGGAGTCCATATTCCTCCTGTAGTGCAGTACCTATCTCCACATGAAAAACATTTCCTCCCTGCTCTACGGTTAAATTCATGCAGGCTCTATCCTCAAAAAAGCTAGAATTAAGGTAATTAATAAAAATCAATTTCAAAACATGTATAGGGATAAAACTTCAAAGTTTTAAATTTATTTAGCTATCAAAATCATTTAAAAGTTATGCGATATTTTCTGCTTAAACACTCCCTAATTATTCACTTAATTAAATTCATAATTTTTTAAAATCATGGATCATAAATTCAAACCAAAACCTCACTACCTCCATATTTTAAATTCTAAATATCCTACATCCAAAACTAAGATAACCATTCCATCAAAGTTAAGTTCAAAGTCAAATAGGCCTTGTATTTAAGATGATGCTATAGATATCACGCTAATTTCTTCACGCCAAGCATTTAAAAAAACTATGGCAAATCAACCGAAATCACCCTGAAAGACATGGAAAAGCAAGCACTAAATTACCGTAAAGTATGACCTAAGCTTTTACTAAGATAGATTTAAAAATGCGCAGAACTTCAGCTTTAGATGACATTAAATCGTTTTTATCACGTTGTAGAGACATTGATACATTATGGATACTCAACATCATTAATGAAGAGATTAAACAACCCGAAGATGTTCGGCAGACTGATATTAATATGCTAAATAGACTCAATAAATTTTCTGATATCAGAAAGGAAATAATAGCCGAACTCCAACATGTACGTGAGAACGATATATATCACTTGCTTTGTCAACTAGAAGAATACCAAGCTCATATTTCTATGCCTAAAGTTGACCTAAATAGCATCGAAAACAATAAGCGTTTTATAATATTTGCTAATGCTATTATGCAAAAAGAATTAAAAGATAGATCACTAGATAATATAAATAATCCCATTTATAAAATATTTTATATGCTTTTAACATACGAAGAATATATTAATAGTCCACGATCATTTGAGCGAATATATAACCGTTTTTTAAAATTAGAATTAAAAGTTAACAATCATTTTAAATTTGCTAATAATGATTTTTACACATGGGCTAACAGCTATATTCATGAGAGTGAAGAATATAGAAGACTCAGAATTAATTTATTAAACTCTAATAATATTGAAATGAACATTAACTCTATTTTTGATCAAATTTATGACCTAGATAGTAATATCCATTATGCTCTTAAGAAAAAATTATCTAACGCATGGTATCAAAAAAAACATAGAGATGATAAAAAAGTTAAAAAGCCTGGATTCTATGCTCTTACAATTAAAGCAAAAGAAGCTCTAACCTCACTTTCCCGTAAAAATAATCTTTCAGAGGAGAAAATCTTGGAACAACTAATAAATAAAGCCTATATAGAAGAATGTAAATCACAAAGTGGTGAATCTCTTTATTAAATCCAATTCATCATAAATAAATTCGGGATCTACCCAGATTAGGAAGATCCCAAATTTCTTATAAACATAAATATAAGATATTTAAATTGCATCTTTTACGAGGATTAATTCAAGTAAAGATTTATCTCTACGAAGAGTATTCGAAATACTTTTTTCAACATATTCAGTCCCATATGATAGAAAATCATTATATTCCTCATATGGGTATCCTCGCTTTAATGCATTTTTAATATTCAAAATTTCTTCGCTCATTATTGTCATTAGCTGTTCACTATTTTTATACTTCGGATCATTTTTATCAGCCTCCTTTAGTCTGCTTTCTTGAAATGATCTATTTACCTCAATTTCAGTTAATTTATCATTAAGCCACTTGGTATCAAATTTCTCAAACTCTTCTTCAATAACCTCAATACAATCTTTTACAACTTGATCGGTAGATTTCCAATGCTTACCTTGTTGGTGCTGTAGTAAAATAACCTGCTTAAGTATTTTATTTTTTTGAGCTCTTATTTTAATCCTTTGTCCTAGTATGACTCTTGTCTTATCAATTCTTTTTTTTAAAACTTCACTGGTTAGACCATAATTAACTGTATCTAAAGAAACATATTTATAAAAAATTTTTTCAAACTCTTTTTCAGCTTCTTTTTCAGTTAAGCTAGACAGTCTATTAGACAGCGACTCTAGCTGATTAAACAATTCAATTAAATCCCCAATACTATATTTATAATCTTTTTGGAAGTGTTCATAACGGGGATTATGCTGATCCTGAAGCATAGCTTTATAAATTTCTTGAGATTCGCTTTCTTCAAAATCATCCTTTATTTTGTGAAAATTTATTCTTTCAACAGACTCTAAATTAGAAAATTTTATAGATTGGATGCTCTTGATCTTCTCTTTCACTGTTTTGATAGGCATAGATTTATTTCTTACAACTACTACTTTTAGTTGTTGCACATAAGCATCCCAATCAGCAAGAAATACAATGACTGCACCATACTGATTTAACAACTCTGCTTTTAACTCGTTAATATTTTGTCTAGTTTCCACATGAAACATCAGCTCGACCTTTTTAAATTCAAATTACATAACTAATTTACATGAAAAAATAAACCTCACAATTCAATTAATTTGCGTTCATTTATTTTTTACAGCTGTAACATTCCTCATTTTTTATTTATCAATTGCACAATGCACTTATCGACAATACATGAGTGTTTAAAAGTGAAAACAACTATTTCTACTTACGACTATCTTTTTCTAAAATTTGGCAACCCAATGCCAATGTTGGATGATGTCTGTAAAGCATATTACCCACATCTAAGCAAAGAAAATATTTTAGAGAAAGCAAGAAAAATGGATTTTCCTTTCAAATGTGCACGTCTAGATCGAAGTCAAAAGTCTCCATATTTTGTGGACTTAAGAGATCTTTCTAATGTTCTAGACGGTTTGTTCCAAAAGGACTCACCATATTTTGATACTAATATTATTCATACTCTAAAAAGCCCAAAGGAGTAAATTTGCAATGGCTTATCTTACTTCTCAAGAACTACTGAATAGATTCAAAATCAAATCTCAAACAACGCTATGGAGATGGCAGAAACCTACTCAGAAAGTTTTTAAAGCACCCTTTCCACCACCTATCAAGGTATCAGTGGGTTCTAAAAGCCTTTGGGATGAAGAGCAAGTCATCACTTGGGAAAACCAGCACTTCAGAAATAATAAAAGCCTAACTACTTAGTTAGGCTTTCCAACTTATCCCACCATTGCTTGTAAGCGACTCCCATCTCGTTCTGATAATCATGATAGTCATAAGTCCCCTGCTCTCCTGGCATGGTATGACCAATCATTAACTCTGCTATATCACGCGATGTAAAACGACTAAAATGAGTACGAGCGGTACGTCTTAAATCATGCATAGACCAATGTTTCATCTCAACACCATAATGTCTTCTTGCATATTGCATGACATTATACGGAAGCTTACCTGGACCATTTTGCCCATACATCTCGTTAGTCCCATTATTCACAAACATATAGATGGAATTATTCAGCTCCATAGCCTGCTGAATAAAAGGTTCAATTTCAGGCAAAATCGGTCTAACAAGAGGTCGCTTCGTGTACTTACCCATCTTATGATTTTCAGGTGGCACCGTCCAAACCTTACGTTTAAAATCGAAATCTGATTTTTTTGCCATCCTCAACTCACTATACCTATTCGCATAGAAAAGACAAATTTTAATAAACAGCGCATTCTTCAATGCCATTCTAGATTCATCACAAATTTTCCAAATTAGTACCACCTCATCATCTTCAAGAATTCGATCCACTTTATTCTTTTTAATATTAAGATCACGTTTTCCCGTTATATGACGTATCGGGTTATTCTCAATCAGCTTACGATTTACACCCCAATCTAAGCATTGTTTCGTATTTGTTAGCAGGCGATCAGTAATGGATGCAGACTTTCCAAAATGATCTTCTAGTAACTCTAACCACATATGTAGTGTGATTTGGTCTGCTGGCAGAGATCCATATCTAGGAAACACATACAACTGAAAAGACCGCAATTGTTGTTGTGCATTTTTCTTATTTGCCATGCAGTATTTTTCATGCCATTCTAAATAAAGTTCCTCGAAAGTTAGTGCATTTATCACCTTATGAACTTCTAATTTTTTATACACTCTTGGATCATGGCCAGCCTCCAGAACCCCTTTCATTTTTTGTAATTCTAGCCTAGCTTGCTGTAAAGTCAGATTTGGATAAGAACCTAGGTCAAGCCGTGCTTGCTTTCCTTGATATCTAAAGCGCATTTGAAAAATGATTTTACCTTTAGGCGAGACACGTGCACTCAATCCATCTCTATCAGCTTCAACATGTTGTTCAGCTCTAGCCTTACCTAAATTCTTTTTTAGCCATGTATCTGTGAGTGGCATTCCACACCTGTGTACAAAATTTTAAATTAGAAAAACAACATCATATATGTACACACTTATGTACACAAAATTTATAAATAAACTTAAAGCAACTTGAAGTCACATGCAATGGGTATAAAATATAAAATTAATTAAAATACTGTAAATTATAGAAATATTAGATTATTTTTCGAGGCTTTTGAAATGGGTTGAAATAAGATGAGTTATAGTGTGGTATTTGGGTGGGAAATAATGGCGAATGTACGTCGCTGAGCGACCTGCGCCGCTAACTCATCTTTAAAACTCATGGAAAATGCCTACTGCAGAACCGCAGTGCTCAAGATCAAATACGATCAATATGAAAAATTGGCCATATTGTAGCAGATCATAAAACTTTTGAAATGAACTAAACCTGTTCAACCCGCATCAAGCTTAAGTAAATAATGCCTTGTCCATGGTTTCCAGACGGTTCACATCCATCGGTATGCCCAACAAAAAGCCCTGCAATTGCTGACAGCCCAAGCGAGTCAGAATGTCTGCCTGCAAAGGTGTTTCGACCCCTTCTGCCGTGACCACCAGACCCAGTTTTATGGCCAGCTGGATAATACTGGCCAGAATGATTTCATCTTTTGAACCAACAGCCAGATCCCGGATAAATTCACGGTCTATTTTCAACTCATCCACCGGCAGGTTCTTCAAATATAAAAAGCTGGAATGCCCGGTTCCAAAATCATCAATGGCCAGTTTAATTCCCATCTGACGTAATCGCTCAAAACTCCGAATGGTAGAGTCAACATGATGCATGGCTGTCGATTCCGTAATTTCGATGGCTAAATGATTGGGATTAATCTGATATTGAGCAAATAATTTTTCCAGCGTTGAAAACAGGTGCTTATGTTCAAATTGCACAGCGGATAAATTCACCGCGACAGGGAAATAATTAGCACCTTTTTGCTCCCAGATTTGAATCTGTTTACAGGCCTGTTCAAGCGCCCAATAGCCCATCTGGATAATCAGCCCGGTTTTTTCAGCTCCCCCGATAAACATGTTTGGCGTCAACATTCCCAGACTTGGATGATTCCAGCGGATCAGGGCTTCTACACCGCAAATAGCATAATCCCGGGTGGTAAATTTAGGCTGATAAAACAGAACAAATTGTTGTTCTTCCACCGCTTTATATAAATCATTAATCAGCTTGGTCTGACTTTTGGTTTCCTGCTGGTCCACGCTGTAACTAAATACGGAATAGGTGTTTCTGCCTTGATACTTCGACATCAGCATGGCTGCATCGGCATTAATCAGCAGATCCTGCAAATTATTGCCATGATCGGGGTACAGGGCGATGCCAATGCTGCTGGAAATATTAATTTCTTTACCGGCAATCAAAAAACTGTCCTGGATTTGCTCCAATAACTGCTCGGCCTTTTCAACTGCATGTTCAAGGGTGGCCTGTTCCAGCACCATCAAAAACTCGTCTCCGCCTAGACGGAGCAGTTTTTCATTTGGTTTCAGCTTGTGCTGAATGCGGCTGGCCAGTTGCACCAGCAACTGATCCCCCACATGATGTCCAAACACATCATTCACCGCTTTAAAGCGGTCTAAATCAATATAAATAAAAGCAATTTTATCATCGCTATAACGATGGTCCGTAAACAAAAAGTGTGAGTATTCAGCCAGGAATAAACGGTTGGGTAATTTGGTTAAATTGTCCTGCACAGCCTGATTGGCCAATTCACGATTGGCTTTAGAAAGCTGTATATTCCGGACTTCGAGTTTTTGTTCCAGTATGGCGACACAAAATGCTGCAAGAAAAATTAAACCGGTGACTAAAATCACACTCAATAAAATTAATCCTTGCTCGGTTTGATAATGTGTAACCATCTGATCTGCAGCAATGGCATGAAAAAAAATTGCCCCCATACCCATATAGTGCATTGCAACTATGGTCAGCGCCATCATGCATACCAGGGAAATCTTGATCAGCAGTTTTTGCTGTACTGCATTTTTATATTTAAAGATGAGCCAGAATGTTAAACCTGAACCCGCTATTGCCATTAAAACGGAAAAAATCGTCAGCAAAGGATCATAATAAATTTGGTGCTGATCGAAAACCAGTGCCATCAGGCCGGTATAGTGCATCCCGGCAATACCCATTCCCATCAGTACCGCACCTAACACAAGCCGGCCAAAGGGTAAGGTTTCCCGCGTGGTCAACCAAATGGCAAAGGTCGATGCGATAAATACAATAAGATAGGAAACAAAAGTAAGGCCATAATCAAAAGAGTAATCTGCCGGGAAATGACAAGCGAGCATGCCGGCAAAGTGCATACCCCAAATTGCAGCCCCGAGCGTGAGACCACTAATAATGAGAAGCATTTTTTCATATTTCTGACTCAAGCCACGGAATAATAATTGTTCGAGTGAGACTGTAAAATAGCAGGCTAAAATAGCAATAATTATTGAAACAATTACCAGGCTAAAATCATAATGTATATGAACCATATTCAGTTCCGTAAAGGTTATCTTTCTTGTTTTAATCCACGTGATTCATACTCTTTATACAATCAAAAAAATTTCTATCTTTAAAGAGTAATTATAAAAACAATCAATTAAAACAAGAATCTAATACTATTCTATTTTGGTCAAGTGATAATTACTCTATTCTTTTTTATTTCTAATTTATTCATTTTACAAAAGAAACATAGTTCAACTTTTTTACCGTTATCCGTACACCGTTCATATTTTTAGAGCAGTTTAAAAATCATTTCGCTATTTGCTCACATCCCCATAAAAAAACCAGTCAGACTAACTAACTGGCTTTTTTTGAATATTTAAATGAAAAATACCAAATTACACACCCTACTGGCGAGCAGCCTGAGTGGATTGTAATTTTGCATAATCCAATAAAATATTGGCAGATTCTTTAACAAAAGTTTCTTCTTCAGGCAAGGCAGGTCGTTGTGTAGCTTTCATTTTCGCACGCGACTCGATTAAAGCATCCATTGAGGCTTGATAACTTTCCCAGTTGGCATAAGGCTTTTGCCCCGTCAAGCTACGGCGCTGATTTTCCGCCTCTAAAGTTTTCTGCTCAAGTGCATTCAACTCGGCTTTGCGCAGGTCAATATCCAGCACTACACGCTTTTGCTCATCGGTTTTTTTCGCAATCGCTTTACGTTGCTCCAGATATTTAAATTGTGGATCAACATTGACACGCTGTTGGGACATTTGCGCCAAAGTTTGCACATAAGGCTGTACCGAACCTTCACGCTTAAATGGGGCAGTTGGAATAGTATCCCATTTCAAGGCATTCTTCGCCTTACGCTCACCAAATTCTTCATTGTAGATATCGACCAGCTTGATGTCAGGTACGACCCCTTTATTTTGGGTACTTCCCCCGGTCACCCGGTAGAACTTACGCTGGGTCAAGGTTGCCTGACCATAGGCCAAGGTATCCAGTTGAACCTGAGCCGTGCCTTTACCTGTGGTGGTACTGCCAATTACGATACCGCGCTCATAGTCCTGAATAGCGGCAGAATAAATTTCACTGGCCGAGGCTGAGGCCAGATTGATCATGACTGCCAGTGGACCGGCATAGGTTTGCGCACCACCGTCGTTGTCTTCAAATACGCTGACATTGCCATTACCGTCGCGAATTTGCACCACTGGGCCTGACTTGATGACTTGCCCCAGCATACGTGCAACCTCTTCAAGCGAGCCGCCCGGGTTATTACGCAAATCGATAATAATCCCTTCTACATTCTTGGCTGCCAGACTCTTTAAAGCATTGTTGGTATCTTCAGAAACAGAACGATACTCCGTACCTGCACGACGCGCTCGATAATTCAAATAAAACGACGGAATTTCAATCACACCAAAGGTATGATTTTTACCATCACGTTTGATCTCTACCGTACGTGAACGGACCCCTGCATCTTCTTCCTGAATCACATCACGCACCAGGCTGACTGTACGTGCCTGACCCATGGACGCACCCGCACCCAATAAACGCAGGCTGACCTTGGTTCCGCGCTTGCCACGAATCAGGCCGACCACTTCATTACTGGCCCAACCGATCACATCCACCATTTTATCGCCGTCTTGCGCCACACCAATAATGCGGTCTCCGGGTTTAATTTGACCTGATTTACTGGCCGGCCCACCTTCAACAATGCTTTCAATCTTGGTGTAATCTTCATTGCCGCGTTCAGGACGAATCGAAACCCCAATCCCTTCTAGCTGCAAGGTCGTCTGACGGTTCAATTCCATCGCATCCACTGGCGGGAAATAGTTACTATGCGGATCATAGGTCAGCATCATCGCATTCAAGGTCTTGTCGAGGACATCATCACTTTTTACACGGCTGGCACGTTCAAGCTGGCGAGTATAACGCTTAGTCAGGGTTTGAACCGGCGTTAGGTCCTCAGGGCTTGCCAGATCCTGGCCATTAGCCAGCGTCGGATCTTCTTTTAAGGCTTTTTGCTTCGCAGCCTCTTCTTCCTTGCTGATGGTCAGGTTAATCAGCTGCGACACCAGCATTTTTTGCCAATGCTTACGCTGCTCTTCGGCAGTGGCAAAATAAGGTGCTTTTTCCCGGTCAGTTTCAATATAAACATTTTTCTGTTTCAGATTTTGCGGCTTTTTCAACTCTGCCAACATAAACTCATAAAACTGTTTTAAACGGTCACGATATTGGGCATGAATTAAATAAGGTCCAGATAAATCCCCTGCTTTTAATGCAGCACCAAAATTTGCACCATAATTTTTCTTATATTGTTCAACTTCAGGGGCTAAAAACAATGAATGGTCTGCATCCAGACTATCTAGATAAAAATCAAGAATACGATTGGACGTTGCCGCATCTAAACGCTGATTTAAATAATGTTGACGGTCAACCAAAGTCGCCAATTGACGAGAAACCAACGCTTGTTCCTGCGTGGGTTGAATGGTTTGAGAAACTGCCTCTGTATTATTAGCTGCAATTGCCTCGTTCATTACATGAGAAAAGAAAAATCCTCCAGTCGCAATTGCAACTGCACAAGCTAATGTCTGAAGTTTCATAAATAATTCGTACTTCCTTGGTCTTGGACCAATATTGCAACGTCGTTTTTCAACATGAATCGAGTATATTCAAAATCTTAAACAACTTAATATGTATGTCGTGTAGTTTTATCATATTCTGTACTGTCAAAATGTAGCAAATCATTGCAGAATTCGGGTATTGTTTTTTCTTTATAAAATTCCAACACGGACACCGATATGATTGGCGCATTGATGCTAGACATCGCTGGCACAGAACTTACTCAAGAAGATATTGAACTATTACATGCACCGCAAGTAGGCGGCATGATTTTATTTTCACGAAATATAGAATCACCACAACAAGTTCGCGCCTTAACCGATCATATGCGTCGCATCAGACCCGACATTTTAATTGCCGTTGATCAGGAAGGTGGCCGGGTACAGCGCTTGAAACAGGGCTTTAGCCTGCTTCCAGCGATGGGCCGGTTGGGTGAACTTTATCTCACGGAACCTGAAAAAGCTGTTGATTTAGCCGAACAGTGCGGCTGGCTGATGGCCACCGAAGTGCTTGCCGTAGGGATTGATTTCAGTTTTGCACCGGTACTGGACTTGAATGATGTCAGTGATGTGATTGGCGATCGGGGATTTGCCAAAAATATTGATGATATTGTCCCGCTTGCCAGCGCTTTCATCAAAGGGATGAAACGTGCGGGCATGGCCAATACCGGTAAACATTTTCCAGGTCATGGTTCAGTGAAAGCCGATTCTCATATCGCCGCACCGGTAGATTCACGTTCTTATGAGGAAATCTATCACAAGGACATGCAAACCTTTATCCAGCTCATGCCGCAACTAGATGCCTTAATGCCTGCGCATGTGATTTATGACCAGGTCGACCCAAACCCTGCCGGTTTCTCGCCCTACTGGATTCAAAATATTTTGCGTCAGCAACTCAACTTTGATGGCGTGCTGTTCTCCGACGATTTAACCATGCAGGCAGCATGTGTTGCTGGGGGTGCCGATGCCCGCATACAGGCTGCACTCAAAGCCGGATGTGATATGGGTCTGGTCTGTAATGACCGCTTAGCAGCATGTACAGCACTAGAAGGAATTCGTGATTTACCTTTACCGGACCAAGCACGTCTGGAGCGTATGCGAGGAAAAATCCCAGAGATCAGGGTTGGGCAAACTCTGGACTTGGGAGCAGAATGGCAAAAAGTTCGTGACACCATCGAAAACTTTAAAAAATCATTGAATTAATACGACAAAAGGAACACGACAAGGTGTTCCTTTTTCATTATGATAAACAAAAACAAGCCAGGTATGCCCTGTAACAAACTCAACAGAACACAGTAATACATTAAAAACTAAAAAAACAGATAAGGTCAGGATGACATGACACAACAACTTTCAGAACATCGACATATTTCATTTACTGCCCATTACACCGGTTACATCTGGTATACCATGGGCATTTCTCATCCGGTTTTTGCAACCTCTAAAGGGAAAATGCTCGCCAAGCTGGTACATCCTTTAGAAAGCTGGGCTGAAAAATTTGTTGGCGGCAGTATGCGTACCACCTTAAAACAACGCCACCGCATGATTGATCAGCATCTGACCCAACTGATTGAACAGCACCCAGATATACAGGTGCTTGAAATTGCCAGCGGGCTTTCTCCGCGTGGCTGGAATTTCCGAAAGAAGTTTCCGGATATTGATTATCGTGAACTGGATTTACCCGATATGGCAAAAGTCAAAACCTTAGCTCTAAGACAGATTGATGCCAATAGTCCGGAAGTTTTATCCGTGGATTTATTCACGGCTGATTTTGAACAGGCTTTTCACGTATTTGACCCGAATCGCCCCTTGGTGGTGATTAGTGAAGGCCTGATCAACTACTTTAATAAAGACATGTTGTTACAACTGCTTCAAGCCATTTACCGTTACGGCCAAAATTTCAAGGAACTGCATTACCTCACCGATATTTATCCAGAACCGGTCAAAAACAAATTGGCCAATTTTATTTGGGCCAGCAGTAAATTACTGAAATGGATGTCCAAGAGTGCTTTTAGTTTCCATTTTATTAATCCACAGCAGGCACAGGATTTTTTCCAGCAAGCCGGTTTTGAACAGGTCAGTATTGTGCAACCACAACAGTATTTTCAAAATTCAGCAGTACCCTTCACATCTAATGAAGAACACCTGGGTGATCTGGTCTGGATGATTCATGCAAGCAAAAAAAACAGCGTTATCTAACGCTGTTTTTATTTGAGCTTAGCTCAAATTAACTGACCGATTCCAAAACCGTCATCACTGCTTTTTGTCGTTGTACATAACGCAATAAACGTTCTGCCACATCAAAACTGCCATGCTTGAACAACGCCCGAACTCGTGTTGAATGAACCTCAAAAATTAAGCATTCAATTTTAAACTGACCTTCTTCATCTTCCAGATGCAAGGCCAAATCACGCGGGTATTGTTCAGCTTTTTCTGCCAATCCTGGCGTAAACTCAAGTAAAACACCAAAAAAGTTTAAATCCACAATACGGGTAGGCAACTGCACATCTGAATGACGATGCGTTAATACGGTCATCGGTTTCTGTACGGCAATACGTTCTTCACCACGGCGCTCCAGGGTCAGCAACTGGGCACGTGTCATCGGGATGACCCCTTCTACATCCTGAATAGATTTCCCCTGCAGGAATGTTGCAAACAGGCCCATGGTTTCTTTACGGCGCTGTAATTGCGGCACATGGTCGGCATTTGCAATCATTGCAAATTCCATATCTGGACATTGCAAAGCAAAATTGGCATTTTCATGCGGCAAGGTAAAACTGTCGTATTGCCCGCATGCCACCAGTACTTTACATTGCGGAATAGGGACATCGGTTAAACGTAACAAGCGGCTACAGTTGATTTCATAGCGATCTTGCTCGGTTGCGGTAAATTCCGCCATCTGTTTAAAGAACAAACGCTTTGCTGTCGGTGACATGCGGGTTTGATCGATTTTGGCATGATTCACCAGATACAGAATCACTGCCTGGCCAAACTCGTCCATGCGCTGTTCATTCATTAAATGCAAAGATTCTTCCAGCAGCATACGCCAGCTTTTACGCGTTTTTTGCATCACGCCCATCAGAATCATGCGATCGACCAGTTCCGGACGTTGCACGGCAAAACTTGAAGCCACAACCGAACCCAGTGACATGCCCATCACTGAAACTTTGGATAAATTTTCAATATCGACCCACTCCCCCAACATTCGCGCCAAGTCAGGCAATTCCAGTGTTCCTGCAGAAATGCCGGTATCGCGATTGGTAATTTGCTGATTGGCGCCCATGGAAGGCAGGTCAATTAAAATGATCGGGCCAGCACTAAGTAATTGCTCCACACAATATTTATAGGAATTAAAATTTTGGAAAGCCCCTCCAATAATAACAATTGGAGTGTTGTGGATGGTTTCTGGTTGAGCAATGGCCATGTATTCAATTTTCCAGCCATCAATCCAGGTGGTACGTGCGGGTTCTTTAAAACTGTTCCTATGGTAAAGATCAAAAAAACCAAAACTTGCGTTTGATTCTTCTACATCCGAGTCCATTTGGATCATGGAATTCATATCCCTTCCTCCATTCTTGCCTTATTGTTATTTTGCAAGAAAATAAATATAGAATTTCTGCGTCATGCTGCGTCCATTCTTCGCTGTAATTATCAGACTTCACTGTCTTTATCTTTTCATAATATACAGAGGATGCTTGCCCAAGCAACTGATTCCATGACCACTTATCTAAATTTACCTAGAAAAGGATTTCAAAATATTAACAGTCTGAAAGTTTCAGGGACTTTTTTCTAAGCAGATGCTTCATTGTCGGGTTCCAGACTGTTACTATCGAAGATGTAATTTCTAAGTGATCAAACCGCTATGCAAGATTCAATTGAACAATATATGCAAACGGTAGGACAACAGGCACGCCAAGCTTCTCGCGTGTTAGCAAGCGCTTCTACCCAAACCAAAAACAATGCCTTATCTGCAATTTACACTGCATTACAAGACAGTGAAGCTGCAATTCTGGCTGCCAACCAAATTGATATGACCAATGGTCGTAACAATCATTTGGACAGTGCATTACTTGATCGCTTAGAACTTACCCCCAGCCGCTTTAAAGGCATGCTGCATGGCTTGAAAGATGTCATGAGTCTGGTTGACCCGATTGGGGAAATCACTGACCTGGCTTACCGCCCTTCAGGCATCCAGCTTGGGAAAATGCGGGTACCTTTGGGCGTCGTCGGCATGATTTACGAGTCGCGTCCAAACGTGACGCTGGAAGCCGCCTCACTGGCCTTGAAATCAGGCAATGCGATTATTTTGCGTGGCGGTTCGGAAGCCCTGCAATCCAACAAGGCAATTGCTGAAGCGATTCAGCATGGTCTAAAGACTTCGGGTTTGCCTGAAACTTCGGTACAGGTGATCAATACGGCTGATCGTGCTGCAGTCGGACACCTGATTACCATGTCTGAATATGTGGATGTGATTGTTCCACGTGGAGGCAAAGGCCTGATTGAACGGATCAGCAATGAAGCACGTATTCCGGTGATTAAGCATCTGGACGGCAACTGCCATGTCTTTGTTGAAGCACAGGCCGATTTGCAAAAAGCCCTGCCGATTGCATTAAATGCCAAGACCCATCGTTACGGCGTATGTAATGCCATGGAAACCTTGCTGGTGGATGAGAAAATTGCCGAAGATTTCTTGCCAAGCATTGCTGAACTGTATGCAGAAAAACAGGTGGAACTGCGTGGCTGTCGTGAAACCCAGCGCATTCTCGGTTCAAACGTCAAACCGGCCAGCGAAGAAGATTGGTACACTGAATATTTAGGTCCGATTTTGGCGGTTAAAGTGGTCAGCGGGATTGATGAAGCCATTGATCATATTAACAAATATGGTTCTCACCATACCGATGCCATCATTACCGAAAACTTCAGCCTGGCGCGTCAGTTCCTGGCCCGTGTCGATTCAAGCTCAGTGATGATCAATGCCTCTACCCGTTTTGCCGACGGTTTTGAATATGGTTTGGGTGCTGAAATCGGCATTTCGACCGACAAGATTCATGCGCGTGGCCCGGTCGGTCTGGAAGGCCTGACTTCGCAAAAATGGGTGGTATTTGGGGACGGTCAAATTCGCCAATAAGTTCTCTATTTAAAGAATCTTTTGGTGTTCAGTTTCAGGCATGAGGCTGAACACAGCGACTACACTATCCCTGTCTTAAATTTTGTAACATGATAAAAATAATGAGAAAGATATAAGGGAAATCGCATGTTTTATTATTTAATCATTTGTACATTTTTACTGGCATTACTGGTTTCTTTTGCAGTAATGAAAATTTTTTCCAATTCTATTAATGCCATTCTGGCACGTATCATTCACGACCCGATTCATGAAGCCTGGGCAAAATACACCAAATTTGCCGGCATGGTGGTCGGCACATCTTCCGGCATTCGTATTTACGATATGGAAAAATACATCACGCCCCTGACCTATACAGAGAATGACAAGAAAATAGTGATTGAACTGACCCAAGAGCGCTGGGTACTGGAAATTTACCGGACCATTATTGAAACCTTACAAGGTCTGGCCTGGATGATGCTGGTCTTTTTTATGGTGGCATTAATTGCCTACGTTATTGTACGCTGGTCAGAAATAAAGTATCAAAAGTAAGCAATAATACAACAGGAATGCGCTGCTCAAAATACATCATGCATGCCATTCTAGCTTTGGAAATAGGCTTCTAGTAAACATTTTATGATCGAGTACTATTTTATTAATAAATGAAATCTATTAACTGATAAATTTTAATTATTATTAGTTATGGGGTCGATAGTGCTTAAGTCTAATCTCCTAAAGTCTATCTAGGACAAAAAAAAATCGCATGTTAAAACATTATCACTGATCTAAATTGCATCAATAAACAAAACTGCGTTCAGATCAACGTTATGGATGAATATTTCAATTAAAATTTGGGTAAGAAAACGTGTCTACATCAGTATTAGTAATTAACTGCGGATCTTCTTCAATCAAATATGCGTTGGTTTCTGAGCGCCGTGAAGACCGTATCTTTGGTCTCGCAGAAAACCTGGGGGCTGCTGACGCCCGTATTAAAGGGATCACTGCGGGCGGTGAACCACTTGAACTATCCATTCCACATGCTGATCATGAAAAGGCACTGGAAACCATCTTAGAACGCTTATCTCATTATAATCCACAAGCGATTGGTCACCGTGTGGTACACGGCGGTACATTGACCAAAGCAGAATTATTAAATGAAGAAATTGTAGAACGTATTCGTGCAGCAACACCACTTGCGCCTTTACACAACCCTGCGCATTTGGTCGGTATTGATGCCACTATGCGTTTGTTCCCGGAACTTCCACAAGTGGCAGTTTTTGATACCGCATTCCACCAGACTATGCCAGCGCATGCTTACCGTTATGCATTGCCAAAATTCCTGTATACAGAACACAATGTGCGCCGTTACGGTTTCCACGGTACCAGTCACGCCTATGTTTCTGAACGTGGTTCTGAATTGGCTGGCAGCTTGAAACAAGGTGGCTGGTTAACAGCTCATTTAGGCAATGGCAGCTCGACTTGTGCCATCTGGAATGGACAAAGTGTAGACACTTCAATGGGCTTAACCCCGCTTGAAGGCATTGTGATGGGCACCCGTAGCGGCGATGTCGATCCAAGTTTGCATAGCTTCCTGGCTGCAAACCTGGGCTGGGATGTCTATAAAATTGACAAGATGCTGAACAAGGAAAGTGGCTTGCTCGGTTTATCAGACAACCTTTCAAATGACATGCGTACCCTGATTGAAGCATCAGAACAAGGCAATGAAGATGCAACGCTGGCCATTGAAGTATTCTGCTACCGTCTGGCTAAATCTCTGGCTGCTTTAAGCTGTGGCTTGCCGCGCCTTGATGGCCTGTTCTTTACCGGCGGCATTGGCGAAAACTCGGCTTATATCCGTGAAAAGACCATGGCTTACTTACCTCATTTCGGTTTCAACTTAAGCAAAGAACAAAACGATAATTTGAAACGCGGTACAGAAGGTCGTATTGATGCTGGCACAGGCCCTCAAATCTGGGTCATTCCAACTGATGAAGAAGGCCGTATTGCTAAAGAAACTGCACACGTTGTAGAAGAGGTGAATCAGTCAGCTGCAAAAAAGCCTGAATGTGAGGCTACGATTGCTTAAGCAATTGTAGTCTACGTATGCTTTCAATAAATCCCTTTATGATTTAGAAAAAATGATGAAAACAATACTTTTGGTTCCTACAGAAATTGGTGTTGGCTTAACGTCTGCATGTCTTGGTTTAATTTATGCACTGGAATGCCAAGGCGTAAAAGCAGGTTTTCTAAAGCCTTTCTCTCAAGAATTACAGCCTGAAGCAGACCGCACCACTGCCCTGTATCGTCACCTGTTCAAGCATGAAACCGTTGAACCGATTTCCTATGCGGCCCTGACTGAACGTTTAAAAAATGATGAAAATGACGAGCTGCTTGAAGATGCAGTACGTTTACACCGTGAAATTTCCAAACATCACGATGTCATTATTGTAGAAGGCGTGCTACCAAACGGACGCGATCCTTTTGCGACAGAACTCAATGCCACTCTGGCAAAAGCGCTTGATGCCAAAGTGATTATTGTCAGCAATGCCGACATTAACAACGCAGCAAAAACTGCGGCAAAAGTTGATAACCAGTTACGTTTCTTTGGTGGTGCGACTTGCGAGCGTACTGCAGGCGTATTGTTCATGCGTACCAAAGGCTTGCCGGAAGATTCTGCACAAATTCCTGTTACGCTTGATCCAAACCTGCGTTTAATTAGCGATACCAACCGATTTGTGAGTGCGATTCAAACCACGCACCCAATGATTGGTAAAGACTGTATGCCAGTGATTGGCTTAGTTCCATTCAGCAACACTTTAAGTGTGCCACGCATGTCTGACTTGGCTGCACATATTTCAGCTGAATGGATTAACCAGGGCGAGGCAAAACAGCGCCGTGTATTACACAGCAGCTTAATTGCGTCCAATATTGAACACGAAATGCATAAATTCGTGGCAGGTGAACTCATCATCAGCGGTTCTGATCGTGTTGATGTCTTGCTTGCAAGTAGCTTGGCAAGCAGTAATGGCATTCCACTTGCAGGTTTGGTTTTAACTGAACATCAGGCACCAAGCACTCAAGCTTTAGAATTCTGTCAAACAGCAATCAAAAATGGCTTGCCAATTTTACACACCAAATTGAGTACTTTTGACACAGCACAACAATTGCTGAACTTAAGCAATGAAATTCCGGTAGATGATACCGAACGTGCTGAGCAGGTGACCCGTTTCGTGGCCAGCCACATCAATGCAGACTGGTTGACGCAGTTAATCAGCGATGCCCATAAACCACGTTTGTCCCCTTCTGCATTCCGTCATGAACTGGTACAAAAATCAATTGCAGCGAAAAAGCGCATTGTTCTTCCTGAAGGAGATGAACCACGTACCATTCAGGCCGCAGCAATCTGTCAGTCTCGTGGAATTGCCCACTGTATTCTGCTGGCAAAACCTGAAGCTGTAGTTGAAGTAGCAAAAGCACGTGGAATTGAATTACCGCATGATCTGGAAATTCTTGACCCAGACCTGATTCGCGAGAATTATGTCGAAAAAATGGTTGATCTACGTAAAGGCAAACTCAACGAGTTACAGGCGCGTGATCAGCTACAAGATACGGTAGTTTTAGGCACCATGATGCTGGCCCTTGATCAGGTGGATGGCCTGGTGTCAGGTGCAGTGCACACGACAGCCAATACGGTTCGCCCTGCATTCCAGTTAATCAAGACCGCACCGGATTACTCACTGGTATCTTCTGTGTTCTTCATGCTGCTGCCAGATGAAGTCTATGTTTACGGTGACTGTGCAATTAATCCTGATCCAGATGCAGAACAACTGGCTGAAATTGCGATTCAGTCTGCCGATTCCGCCAAAGCCTTTGGCATTGACCCGCGCATCGCGATGATTTCTTATTCAACCGGTACTTCGGGTGCAGGTGCGGATGTAGAAAAAGTGGCGAAAGCGACTGAAATTGCCAAGCAACGCCGTCCAGATTTACTGATTGATGGTCCATTGCAATACGATGCAGCATCGGTTGAAAGTGTTGGACAGTCAAAAGCGCCAGGCTCACCTGTTGCAGGTCGTGCCAATGTCTTTATTTTCCCGGACCTCAACACAGGGAACACCACCTATAAAGCAGTACAACGTTCAGCAAATGTAGTGAGCGTGGGACCAATGCTGCAAGGTTTAAATAAGCCGGTGAATGACTTGTCACGTGGTGCATTGGTGGATGACATCGTGTTTACCATTGCATTGACTGCGATTCAGGCAGAGCAACAAGCTGCTCAATAATTCGTAAATCTAAGTTTTCCAAACCATCTGATTGAAAAATCGGGTGGTTTTTTTATGTGTAGTGTTATTCCCAAGTAGAAATATCCTACCTAATAACCAAATAGAAATGTCCTATACCAACATTTCCAAGTCAAGCACAGGATTCAGATTTCGTTCTTGGATTACTGTTTTCTATGCACGTCTGCTTGGCATAGATTGAGAGCGATTTCGTTTGTTTTGCTGTTCTAATTCTTCATGCTGTTGCTGGATATGGGCCAATACAGAACCCAAACGTTTATTCTCAACGATCTCTCGCTGGTTGAGCTGACTTAATTTATCGAAGATGCTGTAATTGATCTTCCGACCTTGATGCTCAATCGCTACCGTACCATCGGGGTATTCCAGGAACTCAAGATATTTACCGATTAGCCTCTGATTTTCCTCTGTATTCTCCAGGAGATATACGCATTTATCATAAGTAATGGTCAAGCTATTCGTGACTCTACGGGGTTCACGCCAGGTAAAAATATCATCTAATTCCTCGGCTGTTTCAGTGACAGTCCGATGTAAGTTCTTAGGATTAAAAGCCATCTTGGCAAACTTGAGATTGAATTGCTCAATAAAGCAGGGCAGCCACTTATTCGCCTCTTCAATTGAACTGATGCCTTGCAGGCGCATTTCTTTAATCAGACGGTCCTGCAAAGTCCTGTTGGCTCGTTCTACACGTCCTTTAGCCTGGGGTGAATTAGCGAAAATGATATCGATATTGAGGGTACTGAGTACGCGTCCAAATTGCGTAATCTTGGTGTCTTTCTTGCTGCTTTGATTCACCCTAAAAACTGAATGTTTGTCGCTGTAAAACGCCAATGGTTTACCGTGCTGTTCGACATACAGGCGTGTTGAAATCATATAGTCAAAGGCTGATTCTGATTCACAGAAGCGTAAATGCTGCAATTTTCCTGTGGCATCATCGATAAACACCAGTAAACAGCATTTAGGTGTTCGTCCTTCAAACCAGTCATGATGTGAGCCATCAATCTGGATCAGTTCACCATAACAATCCCGGTTATATCGAGGCTGATATGGGCGTTTCAGACGCTTGGCGCGAGGAATCCATAAATCGGCTGCAATCATCCAGCAACGCAGAGTTTCTACTGAAAGATCGAATCCATGCACGGTGGTGAGCTTTTCATGCGCTAAAGTGGGTCCGAAACCATGCAGTTGATCAGAAACAATATTGAGGCACTTGAGTCTGAGTTCTTCAGGAAGTCTGGAGTTGCTAATTTGGCCACGACCGGCATGGGCTAATGCAACTGGACCTTGAGCTTTGTATTTATGCAGTAAGCGTCTGATCTGACGTTCTGAAATATGAAGTAGATGAGCAGCCTGGGATTGAGTTATGCGTTGATCGCAGATTTCCTGCAAAACAGACAATCGTTTAAGTTCTTTATCCGACATAGACACCAACATAACAAACCGTCCGCTTCGATAATCGCAAAAGCGTATATTCTAAAAGCGGACATTTTTACTTTGGAGAAACCGGACATTTCTATTTTGGGCTTACATGTAGATTTAGTATAACAGCCATTATGTTAAACTATTCCAAACTCTTTAATTCAATAGAACTCTTAGAATGTTGAAAATTGATGTTCAAAACAAATCCAAAACTGATCATAAATTATTTATTTTAAATACTTATTTAGACTGCATGGCTACTTTAAACAGTCGTACTGTAGCATATGATTTTTATATAGAGCCTATATATAGAAAAGGTTCACTTCAAAGTAGTCTCACAGAATTTTTTACCAGGGAATCAATAAGATATTCTGAATTAAATCACTTTCCATTTTCTAAACTAGATTTTACATATGAACCAATATTAGATTGGAAAACGGAGCTTAATAAATCCTTAAATGAATGGCTCTTTGGTTATGATTTCCCAATTTCAAATTATTATGAGACTGTTAAAAAAATATAATTTCAAAAATTATAGAGCTCCTAGAAAGCATTTCAGAATATGAGTTAAAGCTATATTCGTTAGATAACAGCTCATTTGATGTTTGTTATCTTGATTATGTAGTTACATATCAAGATGACTATTATTATTTACACTTTTCTTGGAATGATTAGAAAACCTAAAATTAACATAAGACAGCTTATACGCAATCCTTTTGAAATTGTTTTATAATTCAATATGTTGATTCTAGTTTTATAGCCCACTCACCCTCGAATGGGCTTTTTTTATGGTTTCTCACGCTCAATTCTCAATCATTGTTCCACATTATTATTTAGCATGACTAAATCACAACTTCTGTGCCAACCACACCGTATGCCCAGCACAGTCGGGATCTTCCGCGAGCATTTTCACAACCTCATAGCCATGATCTTTTAACAATTGTCGATATTCCTGCTGTGACAAACTGGCATGATACAGTACATCACCAAACATATCCCCTATCGCCTCACCTGCAGCAGGCCCACTGGTAAACATTAAAACCGTGCCCTGCTCAGCAAACCTAGAAAACTGAGCAAACATCTTGCGCTGATCATCTTGGGTCAAATGAAAAAAACTGTCCCACGCTAAAATCCCCTGAAACTTTTGCCCTAAATCCAGCTGACGCATATCTGTCTGAATCCAGTGCTGTTCAGGAAAGTTGTGCTTAGCCATTTCAATCATGACATCAGAACTATCTACCCCGACTACGGAATGCCCTTGTTCAATTAAATAGGCAGCAATCGGTTTGCCTGAACCACAACCTAAATCCAGTATTTGAGCATGTTCAGGAATCAGCGAAAGAAAATAATTGAGCCATGCTTTTTCATACAGCAACTGGCCGCGTAATTCCGTCCACGCACGTGCATGTTTCTTATAAATTTTAATGATATTTTTCGCAAACTCAGATTGATCTTTCATGAGTGGTTTTTCTAAATGTGCCTTTCAATAGTATAGGCAGATTGAGATCAGGATTTGAAGATTTGAAGATTTGAAGATTTGAAGATTTGAAGATTTGAAGATTTGAAGATTTGAAGATTTAGCATGTTTTTATTTCGAGAAAATTTAAAGCAAAAAAAGAAGATAAAGCCTATACCTCATCTTCTTGCTGACCGAAACCCTATCCCTGCACGACATAAAGAAAAATCAATGACTCGAACAATTGAAAGGAGTCTATATGTATCAGATGAACTTTTATGTGCTTATTACATAAAAGTTTTACGACAAAATTATCTTACCTAACTTCATTTAAAAAAGATCAGACTTAACTTTTATTTTTCAGAAATTTAAAATAACAAACGAATTAAAAACAGTTTAATCAATATTTTAAATATAATATTTACCCGGAAGAATAATTACCTTTTGTCATCTTTATGACAAAAATCACTCAAAAAACAACAGTTCATCTGAGCTGAAATTCACCATTAAACTTTCGGCCAAAAAGCATTCAAAATACCCACAAAACCTGCTTTTTATCTTATAATTTAGCCCGCTAGCTAACAGCCCGCTCAAGAGATATTTGATATGACAACTATTATCAAGCAAGATGACTTGATCACATCGGTAAAAGATGCGCTTCAGTTCATTTCTTACTATCATCCACAAGACTTCATCCAAGCGATGAGCCGTGCCTATGATCGTGAAGAGAACAAAGCCGCAAAAGATGCTATTGCACAAATCTTAATTAACTCTCGTATGTGTGCAGAAGGCCACCGTCCTATCTGCCAAGATACCGGGATTGTGAACGTATTTCTTGAAGTGGGCTTAGACGTTAAATTTGATTTAACCATGAGCCTGGACGATGCAATCAATGAAGGTGTGCGTCAAGGTTACCTGGAAAGCTCTAACGTACTTCGTGCATCAGTTTTAACTGATCCTGCATTTGGCCGTAAAAATACCAAAGACAACACGCCTGCGGTAATCCACTACAAACTCGTACCGGGCAACAAAGTCGACATTACTGTTGCTGCCAAGGGTGGCGGTTCAGAAAACAAATCTAAACTTGCCATGTTGAACCCATCTGACTCTATCGTGGACTGGGTATTGAAAACTGTTCCAACCATGGGTGCAGGCTGGTGTCCTCCTGGTATGCTCGGTATCGGTATTGGTGGTACTGCTGAAAAAGCCATGATGCTTGCCAAAGAAGCATTGATGGAAGAGATCAACATGGACGAATTGCTTCGCCGTGGTCCACAAAGCAAAATGGAAGAACTCCGTATCGAGATCTTCGAAAAAGTAAATGCGTTGGGTATTGGCGCGCAAGGTCTTGGCGGTTTAACTACTGTACTTGATATCAAAATCAAAGATTATCCATGTCATGCTGCGGGCAAACCGGTGGGTATGATTCCGAACTGTGCTGCAACTCGTCATGCACACTTCCAGTTAGACGGTTCAGGTGTTGCACATATTCAAGCACCTAAACTTGAAGACTACCCTGCTGTCACTTGGGATTCTTCATCTTCTAAACGTGTTGACCTGGACAACATCACCCAAGAAGAAATGAATTCCTGGAAACCTGGCGATACCTTATTACTTAACGGTACCATCTATACCGGTCGTGACGCTGCGCACAAACGTATGGTGGATATGCTGAACAACGGTGAAGAGCTTCCTGTAGACCTTAAAGGCAAGTTCATTTACTACGTTGGCCCTGTCGATCCTGTAGGCGACGAAGTGGTTGGCCCTGCTGGTCCTACGACTGCAACACGTATGGACAAATTCACTCGTCAAGTGCTTGAAGCGACTGGCTTGTACGGCATGATTGGTAAAGCTGATCGCGGTCCTGCTGCGGTTGAAGCCATCAAAGACAATAAAGCAACTTACCTGATGGCTGTAGGTGGTGCTGCTTACCTGGTATCTAAAGCTGTTCGTGAAGCTGAAGTTGTGGCTTTTGCTGACTTGGGTATGGAAGCAATCTACAAATTCAAAGTTGAAGATATGCCTGTATCTGTAGCGGTTGATGTCAATGGTACTTCTATTCACGCGACTGCGCCAAAAATCTGGCAAGCGAAAATTGGTAAGATTCCAGTGGTTGATGCTGCTGCGAACTAAGATTGCACGCTAAAAAAGCACCCAAATGGGTGCTTTTTTTTTGCATTATTGATCTCTGCTATATGCAATCAATCAGCTGTCTTTTCAAACCTGAAAGCTCTTTACCACGTAAGAGGATTCCAAATCTTAAACGGCTTGGTCAGTTGCACATCTTCTGCTGGATCATATTTTGCTGGTTTCAGTTTTTGCGCTTTCTTACGTAACTTCCCGCTTTTTTGATCCAGGGCAACAAAGTTATAACTTTCTGACTTCAGCTGGGTGTAGGCAATTTCATTTAAACCGGTTTTTTCCGGCACCATAATTAAAGGTCCGGAAACTTCACGACGGGTACTCAAGTTTTCTTCATCATACTTAATAAAATAAGACTGTCCCGCTTGCACGATAAAATCCAGATATTTCGGCTTTTGAAAATGCTGCACGCCCACGGGGCGGCTGGTTGATATGCGATAGGTTCCGGCAGGCAGTTCTACCCAATAATAGTGATTATTTAATAAGCTTGGGATACGCTCACTATTAATAAACAGACTGGATGCCACAATTTCCTGACGGTTCCATTTGCTGTCAGGACGGTATAGATACACTATGGCAGCCTGCTCATCTTGCGCCTGCACCGGTTGAAAGCGCTGTCCCATTTTTTGATTGACCCAACCTCCAATGCTAAACATGCCAAAACGGTATTGTTCCAATAGTCCCGGTTCATGCTCAGTATCTACAGGTTTTAAGGTTGATGTCGCTTGAGTGTGTTCCATAGCAGATTTACCATGACATCCCAATAAAATAAAGCTTGCACAGACTGCAATACAGACTCCACGCATGATTTTCCCTCACCGCGTATTTTTTATTTTTGTACTAAACTAAATTAAGCACTTCATTGTTCGCTATGTATTGATTTTATTTAGGCATCCACGCCTAATCACCGAGATTAACATTGTGTTTTATTTTTGGAAATAAAAAACGTGCGAAAACACAAGTTTTCCGCACGTTTCTGACGAATAGCAAATTAAGCAGATTTAGAATTGACCACTTTTAAATCTACTTTAGAGGTATTTTCAGTCTCTGACTTAGGCTGACGTTCTGCTTTTAGCACGGGTTTTGCTTCACCAGAAATCACTGCATCATTCACAATCACAGTCCCGATATCGGTACGGCTTGGTAAATCATACATGGTTTCAAGTAATGCATTTTCCAGAATTGAACGCAGACCACGTGCACCTGTATTACGCTCCAGGGCTTTCTTCGCTACCGCACGCAGTGCTGAATCTTCAAATACCAGATCCACATTTTCCATATCAAACAAATATTGATATTGACGGGTTAAGGCATTTTTCGGTTCAGTCAGAATCTGCATCAAGGCTTCTTCATCCAGTTCATCCAAAGTTGCAATGACCGGCAAACGACCAATAAACTCAGGAATCAAACCAAATTTCACCAAGTCTGTTGCTTCAACCTGACGGAACAAATCAGACAACTTCTTGGTTTCATCCTTGTTCTTCACTTCTGCAGTGAAACCGATCCCACCTTTTTCCTGACGCTGTTGCACGATTTTCTCTAAACCTGAGAAAGCACCACCACAGATAAACAGGATATTTGAGGTATCAATTTGAATGAACTCTTGCTGCGGATGCTTACGGCCACCTTGGGGTGGAATTGAAGCAACCGTACCTTCAATCATTTTCAGTAAAGCTTGCTGAACACCTTCACCGGATACATCACGGGTAATCGACGGGTTTTCAGATTTGCGGGTAATCTTGTCGATCTCGTCGATATAGATAATACCCTTTTGCGCTTTTTCTACATCATAATCGGCTTTTTGCAACAGCTTCTGTACGATGTTTTCAACATCTTCACCAACATAACCTGCTTCGGTCAACGTGGTGGCATCTGCCATGGCGAATGGCACATCCAGCAAACGCGCTAAAGTCTGTGCAAGCAAGGTTTTACCCGAACCTGTTGGTCCAACCAGTAAAATATTACTTTTTGCCAGTTCAACCGCATCATCATGCTTATGACCGCTATGAGTCACTTTTAGACGCTTGTAATGGTTATAGACCGCAACTGAAAGCGTTTTCTTCGCCACATCCTGACCAATCACATATTGATCAAGTGCAGCGCGAATTTCGTGTGGCTTAGGCAAAGGCTTACTTGCCCAATCACCAGATTCAACCTGCTGGCTGGTTTGGACTAAATCCAGGCATACGTCCACACACTCATTACAGATGTAAGCGTCCTCACCTGCAATCAGTTTCCCGACTTCAGACTGCGTTTTACCGCAAAATGAACAATGCTTTTGTCCTTGAGGATGATCGGACATATTCACTCCAATATAAAAATCTGAAAATTATGGACGTTTGCTTAACACTTCATCCACGAGACCGTACTCTTTAGCAGCCTGCGCTGTCATAAAGTTGTCACGGTCAGTATCTCTGGCAACAGTTTCATAGTCTTGACCACTATGCTCTGCCATTAAACGGTTTAAACGCTCTTTAATGAATAGAATTTCACGTGCGTGAATTTCAATATCCGATGCTTGACCACGGAAACCACCAAGTGGCTGGTGAATCATCACACGGGCATTTTCCAGGCAATAACGTTTACCCTTGGCACCTGCATTGAGCAGGAAGGCTCCCATAGAGGCTGCCTGTCCCATACAATACGTCACGACATCTGGTTTAATGAATTGCATGGTATCGTAAATCGCCATACCTGCAGTCACTGAACCTCCTGGTGAATTAATATAGAGGTGTATATCTTTATCTGGGTTCTCTGCTTCTAAAAACAACATTTGAGCAACAATTAAATTTGCCATATTGTCTTCGACTTCACCGGTTAAAAAGATGACGCGTTCACGCAAAAGACGTGAGAAAATATCGAAAGAACGCTCACCACGAGAAGACTGTTCAACCACCACTGGCACTAAAGCGTTATCAATTGTTGGAACATACATACGTTATTTATTCCTAAATTTTTTGTTACTCAACTCATAGTCACAATATGAGGGATAATTGCTGAAAATGCAAAATATTCCCAATTAAATAACAGATATTTTTTATATAAGCATTGTGAATTCAGGACAGGTTTACGATAAGCCTGTACATAAAAAAAGGCGCATGATGCGCCTTTTTCAGTCAGCTAAGCTTAACCTTGTTGACGAGCTTGCTGCTCTTTCAATAAGTCTTCATAGCTTACTTTTTTGTCAGTCACTTTAGCAGAAGCCAAGATGTGATCAACAACCTGATCTTCTAATACAACAGCTTCGATTTGAGCACGTTGCTGTTTGTCATTTTTGAAGTATTCAATCACTTCAGTTGGGTCTTCGTAAGAAGACGCCATGTCTTCGATGTAAGCGTCAACGCGAGCAGGATCTACTTCAATTTTAGCGTCCGCTAAAACCTTGCTCACCAACACGCCAAGTTTTACAGATTTTTCAGCTTGTTCTTTGAACAGGTCATCTGGAAGCATGCTGCTGTCAAATGCTTTCGCACCTTGAGCACCAAACTGTTGAGTGAACTGTTGAATCATTTGCTGACGTTGACGATCAATTTCTTGAGACAACATCGCAGCAGGAACTTCAACTTCATTTGCAGCTACAAGGGCATCAAAAGTCGCGCCTTTTACCTGGTTACGAAGACCGTTTTTCACTTCACGTTCCATGTTTTTACGAACGTCAGCTTTTAATTTTTCAACGCCTTCTTCTTCAGTTAAACCGAAGATTTTCAAGAATTCAGCATCAACTTCTGGAAGTTTTTGTTTTTCAACAAGCTTCACAGTGATTTTGAATTGAGCTGCTTTACCCGCAAGGTTTTCAGCCTGGTAGTCTTCAGGGAAAGTAACATCAATCACTTTCTCTTCGCCTTTCTTCATACCAACGATACCGTCTTCGAAGCCAGGGATCATACGGCCAGAACCTAAAACAAGTTTAAAGTCAGTTGCAGAACCGCCTTCAAATTTTTCGCCATCTACTGAACCTTCAAAGTCGAAAGTCACTTGCATGTCTTTTTTAGCCATGCCTTTGGTTTCAGTCCAGCTTGCACGTTGCTTTTGAAGGTTTTCGATCATTTGATCAACGTCTTTGTCGCTCACTTCAGTTGCTTTACGTTCAACTTCCAAGCCGTCAAATTTAACGTCAACTTCTGGATAAACCTCTACAGTTGCTTCATAAACAAGAGCGTCTTCCTTGTTTTCAACTTTTTCAATGTTTGGCATGCCAACAGCATTGATTTTCTCTTGCTGGATCGCTTCAAACACTGTGTCACGAATTACATCGTTCACAACTTCTTGATAAATGCTTGCGCCATATTCGCGACGTACTACATTTAAAGGTACTTTACCTGGACGGAAGCCGTTGATCTTCACAGTTTTAGCAGTGCGTTTTAAACGAGCTTCAAATTGCTCGTTCACACGGCTCGTCGGTACAGATACATTTAAACGACGGGCAACGCCCGAAACCGCTTCAGAAGTTACTTGCATGGCTTCCTCGATATAGAAATAGTAATTGCAATTTTGAAAGTGCCACATTATATGACAACATTGAAAGATATACAAAGCAGTATGAATTAACCACTATTTTTGTCTTGTTCTGCGATTAAATTTAAATTGAATGTAAAAAATCTCCTCTCTTTATTCCCACTTTAATATTTTTGTATATTTTTTATTGCAAATGATAAGTCTTATCATTACCATTAATGCATTTTATTCTGTCTTGTTTATTTTCAGTTATTTATCTCGTCCATCTTTGGAATTCTATTGTATGAGTCAGTTCAATCTCCGCCCGCTTGGCCTTGCCATTCTAACAATTACCTCTCCTTCCGTTTTTGCCAATACTGAAACACAATCTGCTCCCCATCAGCTTTCAACTCTTGTGGTATCGGCTACAGGCTACGAACAAAAATTAAAAGATGCGCCTGCATCCATTACAGTCATCACAGCAGAAGACTTGAAAAATAAAAGAATTACTTCGATTGCAGATGCTTTAGTAGATGTGGAAGGTGTCGATATTAGCCCGACCGCGGGTAAAACTGGCGGGCTAAACATTCGTATTCGTGGAATGGACTCAGAATACACCTTGGTATTAGTCGATGGTCGCAGACAAAATAGTACTGGCGATATTTCACCGAATGGATTTGGTGAATCTAACAATAGTTTTATTCCGCCTGTTTCCGCAATCGAGAGAATTGAAGTGATTCGTGGCCCTGCATCTACGCTTTATGGTTCAGATGCAATTGGGGGTGTGGTGAATATCATCACTAAAAAGGTTTCACCTGAATGGACGGGCGCTGTAACACTTGAAGGGACCCTTAACCCGAACTCCTCTGACTTTGGCAACCAGCGTGCTGTAGATGCCTATGTCACTGGTCCCTTGATTCAGAATTTACTGGGTATTCAGCTCCGTGGTCGTAAGGCTGAACGCGATCAATCGCATATAACCCCGGATGCCAATTCAGATACCGAATTAACTCAAGGCAATAACCCAACAAAGTCTGATTTGGAAACTATTGGCGTTCGTCTTACTCTAACCCCTAACGATGATCATGATATTTCAGCAGAGTATGAACAGACCGAACAATGGTATGACAACAGTAATGGCCAGCTCGGTACTCTAGGTGCCAATGGCGGTTATAACTCTGCGCAAGAATATAACCGTGAAAAAATCATTCTTGCCCATAGCTGGAAAACCAGTGTGGGGACTTTGGATTCAAGTATCAGTAATACACAAACAGAAACGGTTGGCCGGTTAATTCCTTCGCGTGCACAAGGTCTATCACAAGCCGTGACCCCACGGCTGCTAGAAAGTGAAGACACCATTTTTGATAGCAAATTTACCACGCAACATTTTAGTGGACACAATATTACCCTCGGTGGTCAATGGTGGGATGCCAGCATTAAAGATGGTTTACGTGTCAATAAAGAAGTGTCATTTGATCAACTGGGTTTATTTGCAGAAGACACCTGGTCATTTACAGACAGCCTGGCTTTAACTCTCGGTCTACGTTTTGATGATCACAGCACATTTGGCGACTTTTGGACGCCACGCGCTTATTTGGTCTGGAATGCAAATGATAACTGGACCTTTAAGGGAGGCTATTCAGAAGGTTATAAGGCTCCACGTTTGGAACGTCTCACCACGGGTATTTATAATGTTAGCGGTCAAGGCCGTACCCCGGTTTTTGGTAATCCGGATTTAAAACCTGAAACCAGTAATAACTTTGAAATCGGCACGTATTTTAATAACAATTCTAATTTTGATGCCAATATCACGGCTTTTTACAGCCAGATTGAAGACAAAATCGTTACCGGCAATGTTGAACAAAGATGTAATACCAATACCAATAAAGCTGCTTGTGAAGAGTTTATGGCATCCATTGGTACACCTTGGGTCATGGATTATTATCAGAGCCGAGGACAAAAACTTCCCGATTCGTGGAACCTTACCCGTCCTACCAATGCAGAAAAAGCGGAAATCTATGGAATTGAAACCGGCTTCAACTGGGAATTTGCACCGGCATGGAAATTCGGTGTGAATTACACCTGGACAGAAACTGAAATTAAAGACAGTACTTTAGGTAATCCTCCGCTTAACGATACGCCAGAACATATCGTAAATGCCTCATTAAAATGGCAAGCCGATGACAATATTCAGTTATGGGCACGTGGCGAATACCGTAGCGAACGGGCACGCTTCACCTCAACTTATGAGAACTTAACTGCTGCCAATCAAAAAGTTTATGATGCTTTAGGTGAGTTTAAAAGTTATGGGTTGCTGCATGTTGGTTCCAACTTTAGGGTAAACGACAATTGGGACCTGGGCGTTGCTTTATATAACGTATTTGATAAAGACTTTAATGAGCATGAACTGATTGATGGCAGTTATTACAACCATTACAGCAATACTCAAGAAGGTCGTCGTGTTCAGTTAAGTACGACGTTTAAATTCTAATATTCAAAATCCCCATTAAAAACCCTGCATAAGCAGGGTTTTTCTATATTAAAATAAATCAAATACTTAATTACAAATAGTTACATTATTTCATTCAATATCCCGTTTTAGTTTATCTTAAGAATCGTCAATTCCAATTCAACTTCATAGTGATAAAAAATAAGAATCATTATTATTCTCATACGTTTTCACAGTACCCTTTTGAGTTCGACATGGCCTTCATTAAAACACGCAAAAAAATCGTATCTTCTGCGATTGTTTCCTCACTTTCAGTGATGGCGGCGAATGCATTTGCACAAGATCAAGTTGCTCAACTTGAAACTATTCATGCTCAGGCGGAAGCAGAAAAAGCTCAAGGTCTAAAAGTAGATCAATCTGCCAACTCCAAGTTTGTTGCTCCTTTGCTGGATACACCTAAATCAGTTTCTGTCATTTCCAAGCAGCTGATTGAAGATACTCAAGTGACAACTTTGAGCGATGCTTTGCGTACAGTGCCCGGGATTACTTTAGGGGCTGGTGAAGGCGGCAACCCGAATGGCGACCGTCCATTTATTCGCGGTTATAACTCAGAAAGTTCGATGTACGTCGATGGCGTGCGTAACGCCACTTCACAAAACCGTGAAATGTTTGCTGTCGAACAGGTTGAAGTGACCAAAGGTTCAGCCTCTGCAATGGGCGGTGCAGGTACGACTGGCGGTAGCGTTAACATGATTTCTAAAGTTGCGAAAAAAGGCGACTCTTTAGAAGGTTCTGTTGGCGCAGGGACAGACAGTTACCAGCGTATTACCTTAGATGGCAACAAAGATTTTGGTAACGGTATTGCTGCCCGTGTAGCAGTAATGGGCCACCATAATGAAAAAGCCGGCCAGGCCGATGGCACTGAATACAAACGTGCCGGTATTGCTCCAAGTATTACGTTTGGCTTGGATACGCCTACCCGTGCAACTTTAAGCTATTACTACCTAAAAACAGACGATACTCCTGATTCAGGCGTACCCTACAACAATCCTACTGGATATTCGCAATATTCAGGAAAGCCAATTGATGTCAAGCAAGGCGTTTATTACGGCTGGGAAGACCGTGATTTCCAGAAACAGGAAAATCAGGTGGGTACAATCAAGTTAGAACATGACCTGACTGACAATCTGACCATTTCAAATACCGCGGTTTATAACAGCTCTAAAAATGATTATCTGTGGACCAACCCTGATGATTCTCAAGGAAACATTTATAAGAATGGGAATGTATGGGCACGTGTAAACTCACGTATTGCCGATACCGATACATTTACCGACCAGTTAGCGTTAACCGGAAAATTTAATACCGGCGCTCTTAAGCATAGCTTTAACTTAGGTGCCGAGTATTCGGATCAAGAAACAGATCGCACCCAATATATTCTGAATGGCTTGTCTACCACAGGTGCGGAATACAACAAATGCAGCCCTGCCGATATTGCTTCGGGCTGGTGTACTTCTGTTCAGAATCCTAATCGGGGACCCTGGACAGGAAGTATCAGTACTGAAGGTGCAGACCAATACAACACCCAAACCAAGTCCACTTCTGCTTATTTCCTGGACAGCATTGAATTCAATCCACAATGGATTTTAGATTTAGGCTTACGTTGGGACAAGTTTGATACAGAACAAACCATGACCTATGGTGCACGTAACAGTGCTGTTCTAGGTTCATCCACCGCCCCTCCAACAAGACAAGTTGGCGAGCAAGTTAAAACTGAAAGTGATACTGATTTCTTCACTTATCAGGCAGGCCTTACTTTTAAACCGGTTGAAAATGGTTCAATCTATGCCAGCTATGCAACATCTGCCAACCCTGTGGGTGTAGATGCTGGTGACGGTTCTGAAGGTATAGGCGCAGCGTATAGCAACTTGGATCCTGAAGAAAGCCAGACTTTTGAAATCGGTACCAAATGGGATCTTTTACAAGATCGCTTGAATTTAACTGCCGCTATTTTCCGTACTGAAAAGCAGAATGCACGTATCCAGTTGAGCCCAACTACTTATAGTAATATTGGCGAAAGCAAAGTTGACGGTATCGAGCTGGGCTTGAACGGTAAAATTACCGATAAATGGGATATCAGCGCAGGCTATACCTACCTAGATAGTGAAGCGACCAAGAATGGCGTAAGCTGTCGCGGTACAACCTGTACTGACCAAACGGTATTTAACGGCAACCAAATGCCGAATGTTCCTAAAAACAGCGCTACACTTTGGACAACCTATCAGGTTCTGCCACAACTGCAACTTGGTGCTGGTGCAACTGCTATGGACAAAGTCTATGGCGACCTAGCCAATACCAAATACGTTCCAGGTTATGTGCGTTACGATGCCATGGCACGTTATAACGTCAATGAAAATGTTGACCTGCAATTGAATGTCAATAACCTGTCTGATGAACGCTATTTCACTAAAGCGTATGCGTCTCACTATGCCACTGAAGCTGAAGGGCGTAGCGCAGTATTGTCGCTCAACTTTAAATACTAAAATTGACTTTTTAAAATCCCATAATTTATTTATGGGATTTTATTGAAAATAGCCTCATCATGAGGCTATTTTTATAGCTACAAAAATTTATTCATCCAAAGGTGTATTGCCGTGATCCATCATATTCCGCATGTCCTGAGTAAAGAACAAGTTCAATATTTCCGTGATGAAATGGCAAAAATTGAATGGGTCAATGGTAAAGTCACTGCCGGCACACTTTCAGCAACGGTCAAGCAAAACCAGCAATTGCCTGAAGATCATCCCCTGACGCATCACTTAAGTACCATCATTTTAGAATCATTGGGTCAGCATCCCTTGTTTTTATCTGCGGCCATTCCCCTCGACATTATTCCTCCCCTGTTTAACCGTTATGAAAACAATGAAGCCTTTGGTTTTCATGTCGACAATTCCATCCGTCGTATCCGTGGCAGCAATGAGAGCTTACGAACGGATTTGTCCTGCACGGTTTTTTTGAGTGAACCGGAAGAATATGAAGGTGGCGACCTGGTGGTAGAAGACACCTATGGCTATCATGAAGTTAAACTGCCGGCAGGCGATATGATCCTCTACCCGTCCACCAGTGTGCATGAAGTCACGCCGGTAACCTCCGGCTGCCGTCTCGCTTCGTTCTTTTGGGTACAAAGCATGATCCGTGATGATGCGGAACGCCACATGCTGTTTAATCTGGATCAGTCCATTCAGAACTTGCGCATGCAGTTGGGTGACAAGCACGAAGAAGTGATCAAGCTGACCAATCTTTATCATAATTTAATGCGCAAATGGGCTGAACTCTAAGTTTAAAATCATGAAAAGCACATGATTCAAGTGCTGCATGAATGCAAGGATGATTTTAATTTCCCTGAAACTGAGCAGCAGAATTAAGCATTTTATTGTCAGTGAGCATAAAAATCACAGCCTAATCACCATTCTTTTTCAGTAGTGCAATGGATTCAGCACATCCACTGCACTTTTTTAAACAGTATTTCAAATAAAAACGGATAATCTCATATAAATTTATTGCAAATAATAATAATTATCATTAATATTTGCACCATTGTTACATTCCATAACAATACGTTCACTTTTAGTTCCAGATTACTGACCACAAAAGTTGCAAAACAGTATTGGAATTCTGTCTTATACGAAACTAGGGATGACTGACCATGGCACACATCAAAAGCCGCAAACACCACAGAAACGCTCAACTGGTTGCATTAGCGGCCTCGTTCCCGCTCATGACTCATGCGGCGGCAAGTAATGGCGTAACCCAGCTCCCGACCATTACCTTGGAATCTAAAGCAGAAAATAAATATAAAGCCGATAGCGTCAGCTCCCCAAAATATACCCAGCCACTGGTCGATACCCCGCAAACCATTTCCGTGATTAAAAAAGAACTATTAAAAGAACAAGGTGCAACGTCTTTGGTTGAAGCCTTAAGAAACACCCCGGGAATTACCCTGCAACTGGGTGAAAATGGCAATACCAGTGCCGGTGATGCCTTTCAAATGCGCGGCTTTTCGACTCAAACCTCTACCTATGTCGATGGTATCCGCGATTTGGGTGCGGTCACTCGCGATGTCTTTAACGTGGAACAGATTGAAGTGGTCAAAGGCCCGTCTGGTGCGGAAGCAGGCCGTGGCGCGGCATCTGGTTATATCAACCTGGCCAGCAAACTGCCCCACACTGAAAATAGCCGTGAAGTTTCTGCTACTTACAATACTGCAGAACATGCCCGCCTGACTGCCGACATTAATCAGGTGATCAACGATAGCGTGGCGGTTCGCTTAAATGCCATGGGACAGGACGGCGGCGTTGAAGGTCGCGATTTTATTGAAAATAACGGCTGGGCCATTGCACCCTCGATTGCCTTTGGCCTGGATAGCGATACCCGCCTGTATCTGTATTCACAGCATATCCGTCAACGCAACATTCCGGATGGTGGTATCCCGACCGTTGGCATGAAAGGTTTCTACAATACCGATTCTGCTTTAGCTTCAGCACCTCAAGTCAACCGTGAAAATTATTATGGCCAGGCCAATGACCATGAAGATGTCGATGCAGACATGTACACGGCAAAAATTGAAAGTGATCTGGCTGAAAACGTCAAGCTGACCAACATCACCCGTTTAGGCAAAACCCAGATGCAGCGCGTACTAACCGGGATCAATACCGGTTCAGCGGGCTTAAGAACCAATGGTTCAGCTGATCCGAAAGACTGGGAAGTTAACCGTTCACGTCAGGGTGTCGATCAGGAAAACAAGATTCTGGCCAACCAAACGACCCTGAACCTGAATTTAAAAACCGGTGCGATTGAGCATGATGTGGTTGCAGGTCTGGAATTCTTAAAAGAACAGCAACACAACAAAACCATGGCTACACAAATGCCGGGGCAAGCGACTGTAGCAACCTCTTGGGCCAATCTGTATGATCCAGATCGCAATGAAGCCATGCCGGCACTGATGTATAACGGGGGCTATACTCATGGTGAGACCGATACAGCTGCCGCCTATTTATTCGACACGCTTAAATTTGGCGAGCGCTTCCAGCTGAATGGCGGAGTTCGGGTCGACTATTATGACACTGAATATGATGCTTTGACCTTGCCATCGGGTAGCAGCAGCTTGGTTCCAACCAGTTTGGGTGCCCATGACACCTTGGTCAGCTGGAAACTGGGCGGTTTGTTTAAACCTACCGCTAAAAGTAGCGTATATGCTTCTTATGCCAAATCTCTGACGCCTCCTGGAAGTGCCAACTTTAGCCTTTCTGCAGACGGAATTAACAGTGCGGCTGCAAAACCACAGGAAACCCACCACTATGAAGTGGGAACCAAGTGGGATCTGCTGAATGATCAACTGGCACTTAATGCTGCTGCCTATTACACTGAAAATGAAAACCAGTTTACTCAAGATGCCATTACTCAAGAATCCATTCAGCAAGGTAAAACGAGCGTAAAAGGGGTTGAACTGAGTGCTGTAGGTAAAATTACCGAAGCATGGAATGTGTCTGCCGGCGTTGCGCATATGAAAACTGAACAAGAAGACCAGCTGAGCGTAAATGCAACCACAGGTGCAATTACCCGAACCAACAATGTTCGCTGGTCACCTGAATGGACAGCAAGCTTATGGTCGACTTATGACATTGCAGGATTCAAACTCGGTTTAGGTGCACGTTATGTCGATGAGCAAAAGCGTGTGATTACAGACAGCACTGCCGCGGCAAATATGCCAAGCATTCCAGGCTATGTGGTGTTTGATGCCATGGCAGGCTATAGCTTCAATAACAATGCTTCGGTCAACTTGAATGTCTATAACCTGGCAGACAAGGAATACATCAGCACCTTGAACAATGGTGGTGGCCGTGTGATTTTAGGACAACCGCGTTCAGCAGCTTTAACCTTTAACTATAAGTTTTAAGCCATTCGCCAAGTCTGAGCAGATTGAGTATAAATGTAGTGTATTAGAGCCAAGGTCTGTTGACACTTGTTCTATAAGTATCAACAGACCCTATGCACTACATTATTCTTTTGGATTCACGTTATTTAAGGGATGCAGATCAAGCTGATGATGTTACATATTCCTGAAATTCTGAGCAAACAGCAGGTTGCCGAGCTACGCCAACAATTAGATAGCAGTCAGGCCTGGGTTCAGGGTCAGCACAGTGCCGGCTTTCAGGCACAGAAAATAAAAAATAATTTGCAGATTGATCCCAACAGCATTGCTTATCAATCCTTTTCGGCCAAAATTCTCCAGGCCTTGCAACACAACATCCTGCTCAAATCGGCAGCATTGCCCAAGCATATTCTTCCGCCTTTATTTAACTGTTATCAGGATCAGGGGCATTATGGCAATCATGTCGACAATGCCGTGCAATATTCCAGCAGCATCGGACAAGCTATTCGGACTGACGTTTCCATTACCGTGTTTTTATCTGAACCGGATGAATATGCAGGCGGTGAACTGATTGTTGAAGACAATTATGGCAGCCATGAAGTGAAACTGGATGCCGGAGATGCCATACTCTACCCGGCTACCAGCTTACATCGGGTGGAAGCAGTGACCCAAGGCAAGCGGATTGCGGCATGTACCTGGATACAAAGCATGGTCAAAGATGACTGGCAGCGCAGCATGCTGTTTAACCTCGACATGAACATTATTAAATTACGCCAGCAGATTGGCGATAACGAAGAAATTCTGGGTTTGACCAGTCACTACCATAATTTATTACGCCAATGGGGCGATCTATGAAAACCGTTGCACCCGTCGCTCCCCTCTCGCAGATTCCGGCCTATTTACAGACCGTCGCCGATTATGAAATTGAAGCACAAAAGCATCTTTCCGACATGGTGTGGCAATACTTGCAAGGCGGCTCCATGGATGAAGTCAGCGTTCGGGATAATCTGGATCAGTTTCAACAGATTCACTTATTGCCCCAAATGCTCAAAGACCTGACTCAAGGCCATACCCGCTGTAAAATTTTAGGACAGGAATATCCGCATCCGATTTTTCTGGCCCCGATTGGGCACCAGCAACAGTTCCATCCTGAAGCTGAAGCAGCAACTGCATTGGCAGCAGAAGTGCTTGGCAGCAATATAGTGCTCAGTACCTTCAGCAATACCGACATGCGCCAGCTGAAACAGGACAATCCATACAAATGGTTTCAGCTGTACTGGCAAGGCGACCGGGAAAAATCGCTGGCTTTGGTGAAGCTGGCCGAACAGCAAAACTTTAAAGCCCTGGTGATTACCGTGGATTCGCCGCACACCGGCATCCGTGACCGCGAACGCCGGGTATTTTTTCATTTGCCTAAAGACATGCAGCATCCGCATACACCGGCCCATATTCCCTTGCCTGAACTGCATGAGGGAGACCATCCCGTGTTTAATGGCTTAATGAAGATTGCACCCACCTGGGAGGATATTGCCTGGATGGTTCAGCACACTTCATTACCGATCATTTTAAAAGGCATCGTCAATCCGCAGGATGCCCGGCTGGCCATACAGTACGGTGTACAAGGCCTGATTGTGTCGAATCACGGCGGTCGTGTTTTAGATACCTGCATTCCTCCACTCACCGCCTTGCAACTGATTAAAAAAGCGGTACCTGCCGATTTTCCACTGCTCTATGATGGCGGGATTCGCCGTGGTTCAGATGTGTTTAAAGCGATTGCGCTGGGCGCTTCGGCGGTTTTCATCGGGCGGCCTTATATTTATGGGCTGGCAACTGCAGGTGCATTGGGCGTGGCGCACGTGATTAAAATACTGAAGGAAGAATTTGAGATTACCATGGCATTAATGGGAACAGCCACGCTAAACGACATTAACAGTGATTTTATTTTCCAGAAAAGATAAAATTATTGAAAAATATTTTCTTAACTTTGATTCTGCATGCAAAAATAGAAAAATATTTCCGGAATAAATGGATTAATATTAAGTTATAGATTTACACAGTCTGTGGCAAAACTAACCTATAAGAAAGCATTGGTTTTATTACAACTTTCGACTAATGTTTTCCAGTGTCAGACTTGTAAATTGCTAAAATAGACACAATCTATATCAGTAGCAGGTTGCCGTTATCCACGACTTTAAGCAACCGGTGCTACACAAGGAGTTACCTCATGATGTTGGCTGATCCAAGTAAAAAATATCGTCGCATGTACCAACGTGTCGACTTGCCAGACCGTCAATGGCCAAATAACGAAATTACCAAAGCGCCAATGTGGATGAGCACCGACCTTCGTGACGGTAACCAGGCCATTTTTGAACCGATGGATATGGATCAAAAGTTCAAGATGTTCCAGATGCTGGTCAAAATCGGTTTCAAACACATTGAAATCGGCTTCCCTTCTGCATCGCAAATTGACTTTGACTTCACTCGTAAATTGATTGAAGAAAATCATATTCCGGATGACGTTTATATTGAAGTGTTGGTGCAGGCACGTGATCATTTGATTCAACGCACTTTCGAATCCTTGGTCGGTGCAAAACGTGCCATCGTGCATATTTACAACTCAAATTCTCCAACTTTCCGTCAAAAAGTCTTGAATGTGGATGTGGAAGGTGCTCGTCAGTTGGCAATCAATGCTGCGCAAAAAGTGAAAGAATACGCTGCGCAATATCCTGAAACTGAATGGGTATTCCAGTACAGCCCGGAATGTTTTTCTGCGACTGAATTGGAAGTGGCAAAAGCAGCCTGTGATGCCGTGACTGAAATCTGGGAAGCTTCACCGACAAATAAAGTGATTTTAAACTTGCCTGCCACCGTAGAGGTATCTACACCGAACGTGTATGCCGATCAGGTGGAATGGATGCACCGCAATATTGAACGTCGTGATGGCGTGATTATTTCCGTGCACTGTCACAATGACCGTGGCTGTGGTATTGCAGCTTCAGAATTGGCGATTATGGCCGGCGCTGACCGTGTTGAAGGCTGTGTATTTGGCAATGGTGAACGTACCGGTAACGTCGACGTTGCTGCGATTGCCTTGAACATGTACACCCAGGGTGTTGCACCAAACTTGGATTTCTCCAACATCAACGAAATTATTGCCACTGTTGAAGAATGTACCGGTTTGCCAGTGCACCCTCGTCATCCATATGCAGGCGACTTGGTGTTCACCGCATTCTCTGGTTCGCATCAGGATGCGATCAAGAAAGGGTTTGAATTCCAGAAAAACGAAGAAATCTGGGATATGCCTTACTTGCCAATCGATCCGAAAGACTTGGGCCGTGACTATGACGCGGTGATCCGTGTCAATTCACAGTCTGGTAAAGGCGGTATTTCTTACTTGTTAGAATCCAATTACAACGTGGTATTGCCACGCCGCTTACAGATTGAATTCTCGCAAGTGGTTCAACAGGTAACGGATGAACAGGCCAAAGAAGTTTCTGCACAAGACATCTGGACCTTGTTCAAAGACACTTATGTAGCAGCGAAAGATGCTCATTACTCTGCCAAAAACTACAAATTGTCAGATGAAAATGGCAATCAGGTCATTGAGTTGGATATTGAAGTAAACGGCGAAGTTCAGCACTTGCGTGGCGAAGGCAACGGTCCGATCTCAGCCATCTTGAATGCATTACAGTTGCCAATTGACGTGTTGAACTATGAAGAACGCAGTATCGGTTCTGGTGCAAGTGCCAAAGCATTGGCCTTGGTTGAGCTTCAGGTCAAAGGTACCGGTAAATCTGCATTCGGTGCCGGTGTTCACGACAACATCGTTACTTCATCTATAGAAGCGATTATTGCCTGCACCAACCGCTTGATTGACCAGGGTGTATTGAGTACCGATCAGGTCATTGCTGCTGCCGTATAAGCTTTATCAAATAAAAAACTTTAGAAAGGATACCCTCAAGTGGTATCCTTTTGTTATTCATTCTAAAGATTTAAGGCGAAAATTTCCTGTGTCTTTTCCAGCTGACTCAGTGGGCTTAGTTACCCCGCAAAAGTTTATTTTTGAAGAGCCGTTAGAGCTCGAATGTGACCGAATTCTTCCACGTTTTGAGCTCATGGTCGAAACTTATGGCGAACTCAATGCCGACAAATCCAATGCCATCCTGATTTGTCATGCCTTGTCTGGCCATCACCATGCGGCAGGTTATCATCATGAAGATGACAAAAAACCGGGTTGGTGGGACGCATGTATTGGACCAGGCAAAGCCATTGATACCTCTAAATTCTTTGTCGTCGCCCTGAATAATATTGGCGGTTGCAGCGGTTCAACCGGCCCGATCTCGCCGAACCCGGAAAATGACAACCGTCCTTATGGCCCTGATTTTCCTCTCGTCACCGTGCGTGACTGGGTCAAAACCCAGGCCCTGCTCTCTGACCGTTTGGGCATTGATGTCTGGTATGCCATTATTGGCGGTTCTCTGGGCGGCATGCAGGCTTTGCAATGGTCGGTGGATTATCCGGACCGTTTAAAAAAATGCGTGATCATTGCCAGCGCGCCAAAACTGTCGGCCCAGAATATTGCCTTTAACGAAGTGGCGCGTCAGTCCATTTTGTCCGATCCGGACTTCCATAATGGCCGTTATCTGGAAAATGACAGCTATCCGAAACGCGGGCTGATTCTGGCACGTATGGTCGGTCATATTACCTATCTGTCTGAAGAAGCCATGAAACAGAAATTTGGCCGTGACTTGAAGTCGGGCAAATTTATGTACGGTTTTGACGTTGAATTCCAGGTCGAAAGTTATTTGCGTTATCAGGGCGAGCAGTTCAGCCGTAACTTTGATGCCAATACTTACCTGATTATGACCAAGGCGCTGGACTACTTTGACCCGTCCCGCGAGTACGAGCAGTCCTTGAAAAAAGCCATGGCCAATACCAAGTGCAAATTCCTTGTGGTTTCATTTACCACTGACTGGCGTTTTACTCCGCAGCGTTCACAAGAAATTGTCGATGCCCTGATCAGCAACCATAAACCTGTCAGCTATCTCGATATTGATGCAGAACAGGGTCATGATTCGTTCCTGTTCCCGATTCCGCTTTACGTTAAATCATTACGTGCATTTTTAGGTGGTGCAGAACACCTTGAAGCCACACCTAAGGAGACTGTGTAATGCGTATTGATCATCAACTGGCAGAAAAATGGATTAAACCCGATTCCAGCGTGCTGGATTTAGGCTGTGGCGATGGCGAACTGCTGGCACATATGAGCAAAAAGCACAATATTCGTGCATATGGCTTAGAAATTGATCAGGAAAAGATTGCAATTGCGGTAAGTCGGGGGTTAAATATTATCCAACAAGACTTGAACCTCGGTTTAAGCCGCTTTGCAGACCAGTCCTTTGACTATGTGGTGATGGCACAGGCCTTGCAAGCTGTAGATGCACCAGACGTATTATTGCGTGATATGGTGCGTGTAGGGAAACAGGCCATTATCACCTTTCCTAACTTTGCGTACTGGAAGACCCGTTCTTTCTTGGCATTAAAAGGAAGGATGCCGGTTTCGGAAGCTTTACCGTATATGTGGTATAACACGCCAAATATTCATTTATGTACTTTCCGTGATTTTGAAGCACTTTGTGCCGAAAACGATATCCGGATTATTAATCGACTCGCCGTGAATGGGGATCAGCAAGATAGTTTACTCAGTAAACATATCCCGAATCTGTTTGGTGAAGTCGCTATTTATCGAGTGAGCGCGCTATGAAAAAAATATTATTAAGCACACTATTTGTTGGACTGTTTAGCATTCAAGCCCATGCAGAATATGTTGCCCCTACAGCTTCGGTTTCAAGCCAGGCTGCGCAATATTCAGTCATGGATATCAATAGCCTGACCAAAGCTGCCAAAGCCGGTCAACCCGCTGCACAATTTTATCTGGCCACCAAATATCAGCAAGGCAGAGAAGTTCAAAAGGATGAGCAGCAAGCTTTTTCCTGGTACAAAGCCGCTGCCGATCAGGGTCTGAGTGCTGCACAACTGAATGTCGGCCGTATGCTGGCTGATGGTATTGGCACCAAAAAAGACGAAGCTTTGGCACGTAAATATTTTGAAAAAGCAGCCAGTCATGGTGACAACCGCGCCAGCTTTAATCTGGCCATGATGGAAGAACAAAAGAAAAATTACGTGGGTGCATACCAGTGGTATGAACTTTCAACCCGTGACGGCATGCTCGACAATAAAGTGATTTCACTGTCTGAAGGCAAGAAAACCGCTTTGGCTGCCAACCTGAGCCAGGAACAGATTCGTCAGGCACGTGACCGTGCAGACCAATGGATTCAGGCTCAATAATTCTGCCTAATTCTATAAAGCACCTTCGGGTGCTTTTTTATTGACTGATTCTTCGTCCCTATTTCAGGTAAAATTGAACTTATTTTAAAGATTAGAGTTTTTATCGAATGTCAGCACAAGATTGGTTATCTCAAGGCACACTTGTTCTTGCCAGCAACAACAAAGGGAAAATTGCCGAATTTGAAAAAATGTTTGCCGAGTTAAATCTGCCTGTAGAAGTGATTCCTCAAGGCAAACTGAATATTGAAGATGCGATTGAAGATGGTTTGAGCTTTGTGGAAAATGCCATTATTAAAGCGCGTCATGCCTCTAAAATTTCAGGTAAACCGGCCATAGCCGATGACTCTGGTATTTGCGTTCCGGTACTGGGCGGTGCGCCGGGTATTTATTCTGCACGCTTTGCCGGTGAACATGGCAATGATGCAGCCAACAATGAAAAGCTCTTAAGCCGACTAAAACCGCTTCGTAAAGAAGGTGAAAGTATTGAGGGCATGTTTGTTTGCGTACTTGCGCTGGTTCAGCATGCTGAAGATCCGCTGCCTCAAATTTTCCAGGGCATCTGGACAGGTGAAGTACTGGCAGCTCCTCGCGGCGAAAATGGTTTTGGTTATGACCCGCTATTCTGGTTGCCTGAACTGGGTATTTCCAGTGCCGAGATGAGCAAGGAAGATAAAAATAAAATCAGCCATCGCGGTCAGGCGATGCAGCTGTTTAAGGCAAGCCTGGAGAAGTAATTTCATTATTTATTCTCCCTCCTAAATGGAGAGATGAGAAGCTCAGCTTGGCAAGGGAGGTTAATCTTTCAAAACCCTCTCTCTAACTCTCTCCCAAAGGGAGAGAGAACTCTTCATTTATAGTGCCGGCACTAATACATGCAACATTACCCCATAAATCCCGATCAATATTGCACTGGCCACAGTACCCGACGCAATATATTTTGCTGAATAGCCCGTCCCCTGATAATGCGTTTCCAGTGCCACAATATTCGCTGCTGGCGGCAATAGAAAGAACATCAACATTACGGCATAGGTCAGCATTTGATGCGGAATAGGCAGAAACCGATAAGCGGCTGCACACAATAAAACCGCCAATAGCATCCGGCTACTGATGAGCAGCAAACTACCTTTCAAATCACGCCAGCCAATCCTGACCTTGCTTAGCCACATACCCAAAACACACATACCGGCAAAGGTCACCAAAACTTTATTGGCCTGGTAAATCAGCTGTATTAGGGGATGAGATTCGTAGCTGCTGAAGTCCCAGAATGACAGAACAGCAGCCGTAGTCAAGGCAATGACCGGGGGTGACAGCATGACATTTTTAATAATAAATCCCGTATCCTGCCGGGTTTCACTCACCGCCATCACTGCACAGATATTGCCAAACAAAGAACCGCCGATATATAAGGCGACAATGGTGCTGCTGGCTTCCGGGCCAAAGACAGCTAAAGCAAAAGGAAGGCCTAACCATGCACCATTCAAGTAACTGAAACACAGGGCTCTTAATTTGTCTTTTTGAAAATAATAAAAACCACTGAAGAAAACAATCGAACTGAACAGGCTGAAACCAATCAGCCACAGACTGCCTTCTTTATAAAACACCATATTGTAAATGATCAGCAGCGGTATAAAGAGACGGGCCAGCAAAGCTGCCAATAATGGCCGTATCGGCTTTAAAACATGCACTCCCCAATATCCGGCAAGAAAAGAAACAAGAGGAAGAATCAGTGCCATGTGGGTGCAAACTTGGTGTTTTATTTAAGAAACCCATCCTAGCACAGCTGATATTCAAACATGATCTTGCAGGGCTCATTTTTCATATTTATCTTGCCATGAATCTTTGTCTTAAAACCGAAACAGAAACGTCACGGCAATGTCATACAGACCTGTTGAGATAGTTCTCAATAAAAATGAGGATATTTTCATGGCAGGATTATCAATTTGGCACGTTGTCATTTTTGCAATTGTAGTGATTTTATTGTTTGGCACATCCAAACTGAAAAATCTGGGTAAAGATGTCGGCGGTGCAGTCAAGGATTTTAAAAAGTCGATTAAAGAAGATGAAATCACGACTTCTGCATTAAATGAACCGCGCACCATTGAACATCAAGGCAATCCTGCAGATGTCAATTCCACAGCAAAAACACATTCAGGCTAAAACGTTATGCTCAATATCGGTATGACTGAACTGCTGGCTTTTGGCATCATTAGTTTGTTGGTGCTCGGACCGGATAAGCTGCCGGAAGCTGCACGTTTTTCTGGAAAATGGTTTGCTAAAATCAAACGTATGATCAGTAACGTACAAAATGATATTGATCGAGAGCTGCGTTTGTCTGAACTACGGGAACAGATGCAACAGGAAATGCAGCGTATTCAAGAGCTGGAACAAAAGATGCAAGCTCAAATGCATGAACTACAACAACAATCACAACCTGCAGCAGAAGAACAAGCACAAAATGCAGTGCCACATAATAAAAATGCTTCCGCTTTTTATATTTTTATTCAATCACAACAGCCCTGTAGTATTTATCTAAAAACACCGGATTGTGCCAAACAGACAATGGTCCAAGCAGCACCCTTAAACAACATGCCTGCAAGTGCACAGTTCAATCCGTTAAAGGTGGCCGTATGAGTACTCCCCTAGAGCACCAGTTACCCACTCCCCTGGCAACGCAACAGCAATCAGCGCTTGAAGAAATGCCGATTACCCAGCATTTAATGGTACTGCGTAAACATCTGTTTAAAATGATTGCCTTGCTGATTGGCTTATTTTTTTGTTTATTGCCTTTGGCCAATAAAACCTACCAGGTTTTGTCGGAACCGTTACGCGCACAGTTGCCTAGCACCTCGACCATGATTGCCACCGATGTCACGGCAACGTTTATGGCTCCCTTTAAGCTGAACTTTTTTGTGGCCTTGTTACTGGCCATGCCTTATATCCTGTATCAACTGTGGGCCTTTGTAAAACCTGCCTTATATGAAAAAGAAAAGAATCTGGCTTTACCCTTACTGATTGGCAGTATCTGTCTATTTTATATCGGAATCAGCTTTGCCTATTTTGTTGCTCTGCCTTCTATTTTGCATTTTTTTATCAGTGTTTCACCCGAAACCGTTGCCCCGATGACAGATATTAATAGCTATCTGGCCTTTTGTTTAAAGCTGTTCCTGGTATTCGGATTTACTTTTGAAATTCCGGTGATTACCTTGCTTTTAATCTTAATCGGGCTGGTCAGTACCGAACAATTGGTGGAAAAACGCCGCTTTATTGTAGTGGGTTGCTTCTTTGTGGCAATGTTTGTTACTCCGCCGGATGCCCTGTCGATGATTATGCTGGCCGTTCCAATGTGGCTGTTGTTTGAAATGGGCTTGTTCTTTGGCAAAATGATTGAAAAACGGCGGGTGGCTTAAATGCTGGCAGCAAATTTTTAGGCAGACTTCGGTCTGCTTTTTTCATGAAAACGACTTATTTTCTTCACCAGACTGTCATTCAAACGTCAGGACGCTGTCATATTTTTCACCTAAGTTTAAAACAACTTTACAACAACCATACATTTGGAAAATTATCATGACAGACTTTACGCCATATCATGAAGATCAAGAATTAGACAATAACACTTCTGAAAACATCCATTTCCGTGACATTTTAGAGCTGGCGATTACACGTCGCAGCCTTATCAGCAAAACTGCGAGCGGTGCAGTTGCCTTGACTTTGGCTTCAACTTTGACCGCTTGTGGCAGCGATAATGATACTGTTAGTGTAAGTAACCCAGGCACAACAACTCCTCCTGTTGATCCAACCAAATTACCGCAGAAATTGAGCTTTACTCCAGTCGCGAAAAACCTGAATGATATCGTGACGGTACCAGAAGGTTATGAAGCGAAAGTATTGTATGCAATGGGTGATTCCATCAATCAATCCTATGCTGCATGGGATGACAGCCAAGTTCCTTCAGGTCCAAGCTTCCAGTTCCGTTCTGGTGACTGTCATGATGGTATGAGCTATTTTGGTCTAAATACTACAACAGGCCGTTATGATGACACTAAATCTGATCATGGCTTATTAGTTTTAAACCATGAGTACATTAACCAGACTTTCTTACACCCGACAGGTCCGACCAATAAGGGAACGGGTCCTCGTCCTGAAGATGAAGTCATCCGTGAAGTCAATGCGCATGGCGTATCGATTATTCATCTGAAAAAAGACAGCAAAACCCAAGCCGTTGAAATTTTGAAAAATTCAATTTTCAACCGTCGCATCACCGCTTCTACCCCTATGACTTTTACTGGCGTTGCTGCAGGTTCAACTTTACTTTCAACCCGCTTCTCTCCATCTGGTTTAAAAACCCGTGGTACTCAAAATAACTGCGGTAATGGCTATACACCTTGGGGCACCTACCTGACCGCTGAAGAAAACTTCATCGGTTATTTTGTGCGTAATACAACAGATGATGCTTTGCGCAGCGCCAATGAAATTGTGGCATTAAACCGTTACGGTTTAAAACAAGGTGCTAAATCGCGTTATCAGTGGGAAACTGCAACAGGCAGCCTGGAACAGCAGGACATGTATGATCGCTGGAATGCATCAGTAATTGTTGGTAAATCTGCGAGTGAAGATTATCGTAATATCCCGAATACTTTTGGCTGGATTGTAGAAATTGATCCATTCGATAGCCGTCAGGACCCTGTAAAACGTACCTCGCTAGGCCGTTTTGCACACGAAGACTGCCGTACCAGCCGCGCCATTGAAGGTCAGAACCTGGCATTTTATATGGGTGATGACTCACGTGGTGAATACATCTATAAATTCGTTTCTGATGCGAAATGGGATGCAAAAGATGTCAACGGTGGCTATGCAGCCGGCGATAAATACATGAATAGCGGTAAACTGTATGTTGCCAAATTCAATAGCGATGGTACAGGTCAGTGGATTGAGCTATCGATGAGCAACCCCGCAATTTCTGCTTACACGACTTATAAATTTGCAGACCAGGCGGATGTCGTAACGCATGCCCGTCTCGCTGCAGATGCTGTCGGCGCAACCAAAATGGACCGTCCTGAATGGGTTGCCGTCAATCCGAACAATGGTGAAGTGTATGTCACTCTCACCAATAACAGTAACCGCGGTACCAACTATGTAACCGATGCCGCCAATCCACGTAACTATACAGATCCTGAAGGCGGCAAAGGTAACGTGAATGGTCACATTATCCGCTTCCGTGAAGATGCCGACAATACAACAGCCACTACATTCAAATGGGATATTTACCTGTTTGGTGCTGAAGCAAAAATGCTTGAAAATGTTAACCTGTCTGGCCTGACTGACAATAATGACTTTTCTAGCCCGGATGGTATGTGGTTTGACCCGCGCGGCGTACTCTGGATTCAAACCGACGACGGTGCCTACACGGACGTGACGAACTGCATGATGCTGGCTGCATTGCCGGGTACGATGGGTGATGGTGGCAAAGCAACAGCACTTTCAGGTGCGGGTACGCAAGATACCTTTATGGGTGCCAAAGTGACTGATGAAAATTTACGTCGCTTCCTGACTGGTCCGAAAGAGTGTGAAATCACTGGCGTAACCATGACACCGGATTACAAAGCTATCTTCATTAACGTTCAGCATCCAGGTGAAGATTCAACTGCTTATAATAATGCAACCAGCCACTGGCCTGCGACACAAACAGATCCAAGCAATACCACTGCACGTCCGCGTTCAGCAACGGTCGTGATTACCCGTAAAGATGGCGGAGTGATTGCTGGATAAGTTGCCAACATTCTTAAAATGCCGACCTCGTGTCGGCATTTTTTTATTTACTCAAAGGTAAATCTATCTGGATAATATTGCCCTGGGTTGCCCCTTGCTGGGATTTTTCCTGCCACAGCCAGACATCGTTTTTCAGCCTTAAAAAATTGGAACAGCGCGTGCCATACACTGGGCTTTGAATAAAGGTCGAAGAGAGTAATTCTTCCATCTCCAGACTGATGCCGGTTTGTGGCAGCAGTTCAGGAATAATTTTCCGTTCATCTTCCAGAATGTCCCATACCGCAAATTCTAGATCGGTTTTAGGGGTATCCTTATGCTGCAGCATCGGTAAAAATTCCTGGGTAAAGCGTTTACGCAGATGACGGGTCTTTTCCCAATGTTCGGTCATTAAACCATTTGACACCACATACACGCCTTGGGCTAACACCTGCGGTGCTTCGCCACGGTTACTCATATAAACCGCCTGATTTGAATCCCCTAAAAACAAGTTAAAGCCGGCATAATCACACTGGCGTTTTTCCAATGCTTGCGCAAAGCGGATCGGCGTTAAATCGGATTCCAGAAAAGCCTGTATCAGATGACCGCGTGAAGTCGGATACTGTGTTTTATCACTGGCATCCCTGAAATTGGTCAACACTGCCCAGCGACCTGAGGCGGTAATCCCCATCCAGGTCCCCCCGGACTGCAAGTCTTTCCCGGCAATAATCGGACTGTTTTCCCAGCAATGCAATGCTGCACTCGGCCGCTGATAAAACTCATCCCGATTGGAAATCAGACATACTGGTGTATCATCCAGGACCTGCCAAGCTAAAGCTACAATACACATAATTCATGCTCTTTATCTTTACACATTGAATGTACAACATTTTTCCTAGGTTTCAGCTAAAATCTGTGCAAAACAGAATCACAAGGAACAGGAATGCTGACCTATCCAAATATAGACCCGGTTGCGGTATCGCTGGGACCATTACAAGTCCACTGGTATGGACTGATGTATTTACTGGCATTTTTATTTGCCTGGGGACTGGCAACCTATCGGACCAAACAGCGTGATGGCTGGACGCCAGACATGGTCTCTGACCTGATTTTCTATGGTGCCTTAGGGGTCGTGGTGGGTGGCCGTGTAGGCTATGTGTTCTTTTATGGCTTTGAACAGTTCCTGGCCAATCCGCTGTGGCTGTTTCAGGTCTGGACTGGCGGCATGAGCTTCCATGGCGGATTTCTGGGTGTCATGCTTGCCATGCTGTTCTGGTGCAAGAAATACCAGAAAACCTGGTTTCAGACGCTGGACTTTATTGCCCCTTGTGTCCCGACTGGCCTGATGTTCGGTCGTATTGGCAACTTTATCGGCGGTGAGCTTTATGGCCGTCCGGTCTCTGATCCAAACTTTGCACTGGGGATGATCTTCCCTACCGATCCATTGCAGTTGGTCCGCCATCCCTCACAGCTTTATCAGGCGTTGGGCGAAGGTTTAATCCTGTTTATTGTATTGTGGTGGTTCAGCTCCAAGCCGCGTCCACGTATGGCGGTTTCTGCCCTGTTCCTGATCGGTTATGGTATTGCACGTTTTGTGGTGGAATTCTTCCGCGAACCCGACAATGGCCAGCTGTTTATTGGCTGGATGAGTAAAGGCCAGTTCCTGACTGTCCCGATGATTTTGATTGGCCTGTGGATGATGTGGTATGCCTATCAAAAGAAAATCTATGACTGGGGTCCAAATAAAAATAGCTAAATAAAATTCCTTCTCCCTGAACTTAAGTTTAAGCACTACTTTAAATTTAAGAGTAAGAGAAGGTTAGGATGAGGGAGACAAAAAATGTCTCCTTTTTTTATCTCTCTGGTTATGTACTCTTAAGAAAGAGATTTAAAATAATTTACAGGCAGGTTGAATCTGTGCTTCCCTCTTGCTCGTATGCTAAAGTGCCCTTAATTCTTATTCATCCAATAGAAAAACATGCTCGAATTCTGGTTTAATCCTAAAGTTTCCATCCTTCATAAACTGCTGATCTTTGTGGGGATTGCCATCGCCACAGGCGTGCTGTACTGGATGGAACCTCTCAAACCGGATGCCATCCTGATGTTCATGGGTACAGGGATTATTTTCCTGATTTGCCGTTACTGCAAAATTCATTTTGCTGCCAAAAACCCGACCGGCCTGTTCTATCGACTCTTGGTCTGGATTCCGATTGCCCTGCTGCTGGCCCTGATTTTCATGCATATGCAAAGTGGCGAAATTCTCATTCCGGGTGTCCAAGGCATTGGTTTTATGGCTTTGGCCATCTGCCTGTTTTCACCCTTGTCTTTACTGAATAAAAATACCCCATTGGATGAGCAAAAATAATGCTGGAATTCTGGTATTCAGACCAATGTAGCCGCCAGCTGAAACTGATGGTCTGCATTGCAACTTGTGTAATCATTTATCTCTGTTCTACCGTACAGCAGCTTTCGCCCATGTTGACAGGAGTAAGCGTGGGCATTGGTATGGGAATTCATGTGTTAAGAGCGTTAAGCTTAAAAATTGCCGCAGATAATCCGTATAAGAAAGGTTTTGCAATTCTTGTGTTCATCATGCCACTGATGGCCATAATTACCTTGATTTCTGTGTTACCTGCACAACATAACTGATGCTCGCCATTCAGGCAATTGGCTTTGCTGCCATTGGCCTCTTTATATTATCGACCTTTCCTAAGCGCAGGTTTGATTAAATTGAACTAAATTATCTTCTCGTGTATTTCAACACACTTAAATAAGCCGAAATCTATATTAAATGTATTTTAAAGCCGAAAATAAAAAAGACCGCTAAAAAGCGGTCTTTTTCAATCATCAAGAGATGATTAAGCAGCTAATGCGCCTTTAGCTTTTTCAGCTAAAGCAGCAAATGCAACTGCGTCATGCATAGCGATGTCAGCAAGTACGCGACGGTCGATAATCACTTGAGCTTTTTTCAAGCCAGCGATCATACGGCTGTACGACAAACCATTTTGACGAGCACCGGCATTGATACGTGCAATCCACAAAGCGCGGAATTGACGTTTCTTTTGACGACGGTCACGGTAAGCGTATTGACCAGCTTTGATTACTGCCTGGAACGCTACGCGATAAACACGTGAACGCGCGCCATAGTAACCTTTAGCACGAGCAAGAATTTTTTTGTGACGGCGATGAGCCTGTACACCACGTTTTACACGAGCCATTTATAATCTCCTTAGATGTATGGGCACATAGCACGAACTGAAGCAACGTCACTCACGTGAACCATTACACAGCCGCGCAACTGACGGATACGTTTAGAAGACTTTTTGGTCAAAATGTGGCGTTTGAACGCTTGTTTACGCTTGAAACCGTTAGCAGTCGCTTTGAAACGTTTAGCTGCACCACGGCGAGTTTTTAACTTAGCCATAACAACCTCTTTAAACACCTGTTCGGCACGTCTGCACCATTGCAAAAACGACCTGCAGGTAAGGGAGCGAACATTCTAAAGCATCTTTGTTCAAAACAAAAGCAGATATACCGAAAATAGTATGCCAATCATCTGTTTCACTTAGTCTTATTTTCACTATCAAAAGCGGGATGTTTTTATTAATAAATCCACTATTCGGCATTATAATTATCACACCATAAGAATACTGGACTGCTATGAACCCTGCACAGGATGCTTTTGCCGCCCTGCGTTATCGTGACTTTTCCATTGTCACGATTAACCAGTTCTGCCTGACGCTCGCCATTTTAATTCAAGAAATTATTGTCGCGTATTCGCTGTATCAGATTACCAAAGACCCTTTGACGCTGGGTTTGATTGGCTTGGCCGAAGCCATTCCCTTTATTGCCTTGTCCTTGTGGGGCGGTTATTTCGCCGACCGCTTTAACAAACAGACCATCATGAAGATCTGCCTGTTCTTTGCCGTGCCCTTGCCTGTGGTTTTATGGTGGCTATTTCATGCTTATGGCTTGGCTCAAATTAGCGTAAATGCACTGTCTTGGGGAATTTACGCGGTGATTTTTGCTCTAGGCACTATTCGTGGCTTCTATAATCCTTCCGCCACTTCACTCAAGCCTTTTCTAATCCCGCGTGAGCTCTATGCCAATGGCGCGACCTGGACTACCATTGGCTGGCAAAGCGGTGTGATTATTGGTCCCATGCTTGGTGGTTTTATGCTGGCTTTTTTAGGCCGTGAAAACAGTTTATGGACCGTAGCCGGGTTATTGGCCATCTGTTTCATACTGATTAACCTGCTACAAAAACGCAGTTTTCCCAAAATCGAAACAGATAATTTAATCGAAAGTTTGGGAGATGGTTTCCGCTTCATCTGGAAAACCAAAATCGTGCTCTGGGTCATTTCGCTGGATCTGGTTTCGGTGCTGTTTGGCGGGGTCATTGCCTTACTGCCGATCTTTGCCGAAGATATTTTAAAAGTCGGGCCTGAAGGTTTGGGTTACTTGCGTGCAGCACCTTCGATTGGTGCGCTCATCACCATGATTGCCTTAACCAGATTTCCACCGACCCAAAATGCATGGCGGAATATGTTGCTCGCGGTTGCCGGGTTTGGCCTATTTACCCTGCTGTTCGCCTTCTCGAATAACCTGTGGCTGTCTTTATTTGCTTTAGCCATGACCGGTGCCTGTGACAGTATTTCAGTGGTCATCCGCCAGACCATTCTACAAATTTATCCGCCAGAAAATATGCGTGGCCGTGTCGCTGCGGTGAATGGCATGTTTGTTTCATCTAGCAATGAACTGGGCGCTTTTGAATCCGGTTTAGCCGCGAAATATATGGGCACCATTATGGCAACCGTCTTTGGGGGCTGTATGACCATGGTTGTAGTGGCGCTGAGCTGGGCAAAAACCCGCGATTTATTTGGCGTCGACATTACCAAAGTGCATGATCATGAACATTAATTGAATTTTTAGACTTGCCAGTATTTCCAATTCAGGAAATACTGCGTACTCACAATACCCGGCTACCGCTGCAACATCTGGTTTGACTAAGAAATAAATATTTATGAAACAAATACTGTGTTTTTCTCTACTCATGTGCTTACCCTTCAGTACTGTTTATAGTGCTGAATCCAAAGCAACCAAACAGCTTGCCGTTCAGAAAAGTGCAGCCCTTCCCGCGCATTTGACCACGCGCATTCAATGGACCAAATTTCCGCGTCCAAACTATAAAAATGAAGATTTAAAAGACCAGAACCGCAGTGCCATTATCCGCATTTATTCCGATGAAACTGGCAATATCAGCAATGCCAGCGTACAGGAAAGTACCGGCTTAGCCCATCTGGATAACCTGTTGGTTCAAGCCGTGCGTGAAGCACGTGTCAAACCGCATATCGAAAATGACACAGCAACGCCCCTCATTGGCTATCAAACCTTTAGCTTAAAGTTAGACCAGGAGAATGTTGAAGCCTGCCCCTATCAGTTTGAATCAAAAAATTGGCAGGCTCAACAGCAGAACAGAAAAACAGCTTTCTCATACTGCGCCCAGCCTCAGCTAGAGCTCGATTCGGCATTACTCAATGGCCACAATCGTAGCGTTAAATTCAACTTTAAAGTGAATAAACACGGTGATGTGAACAAGGTCAAAATCACTCAGGGTTCGGGAATTTACGCTTTAGACCAAAAAGTTGTTCAAGCCGTATCCAATAGCCAAGTTAATGTAAAACGCACGGCCAGCACTTTATGGATGTATAAAAAATCCAAATTTAAAGATGAAATTAAGTTCGACTTAAATCACTGTGAATAAGCAAAATTAAAACGGGATGCGCAAGCATCCCGTTTTTTTAAAACAGACTAAAAGCCAAATAGATAAACAAGTAACGCCCTATTTTAGCTATCGAAATCATCAACAGGAATCGGGCAAAATTTTCTTTTAGCAGACCGGCAATCAGGGTAATCGGATCGCCAATTATGGGCACCCAACTCAGCAATAATGACCAGTAGCCATATTTATGATATTTCGCCTGTGCTTTTACCATTTGCTGCTGAGAAACAGGAAACCATTTTTTGTCTTTGTAGTGTTCAACCTTAAAACCGAGCCACCAGTTCACGCAGGATCCCAAAATATTTCCCAAGCTTGCAACAAACAGTAGCCACGGAACTGAATGGCTACCCTCCGCCAAAAAAGCCAATAAAACCGCTTCGGACTGTAGGGGCAATAAGGTTGCCGCACCAAAGGCAGAAATAAACAGCAACAGGTAAGCCGGCATCAGGCTGCGACCGGTTTAAAGCCCGAGTTTCTTCTTGGTTGAGGTATATTCATAAACTGTCCAAAGCAAAGCCAGAATCAAAACCAGATAACGGCTATAGCTATAGCGCTGTGTCAAAGGCTGGATGGCTGCGTATAAAGCATTCTGGTCCTGGGTATTTAAAGTCGCCATAAAATTCTGGATGTGCACGGCTTCGGCAATAAAAAGGATTAGACAGGCCGCTATACCAAAAATAATACTCCAATAGATTTTGGCATTGTGTTCCAGAATACGCGTTGAATTTAAAAAGAATGCTTTCATAAGGTGCTGATCCAATAAAAAACCACCGCATGGGTGGTTTATTTTTCTATACCGCCATCTTAACACAACTGCGGTTCAAGTCATTTTAGCCAGTGACCTGAATCGACAATGCTTTCTGAATGGCAGGACGTGCAGTCAGGCGATCTACATATTCTTTCACATAAGGATAATCTTCAAGCTGAATTTGCTGCCATTCATAGCGTAATATCCACGGTAAAATCGCCATATCGGCAATCGAATACTCGCCCGCCACATACTTCTGCCCGATCAGCTGCTTGTTCAGCACCCCGTACAGACGCTTGGTCTCGGCTACATAACGGTCTATGGCATAAGGAATTTTTTCCGGCGCAAAACGGCCAAAATGATGGTTCTGTCCCAGCATCGGTCCCAGTCCACCCATTTGCCACATCAGCCATTGTTCGACTTCAACGCGCTGTTGCTCATCTACTGGATAATACAACCCGGTTTTACGGCCCAAATACTGCAAAATTGCTCCGGACTCAAATACTGAAATGGCTTCACCACGCGGTCCAGCCTGATCCACAATCGCGGGAATTTTATTGTTGGGAGAAATACGCAAAAAGTCAGGTTGAAACTGATCATTTTCTAAAATATTGACTGGAAAAATTTGATATTCCAAACCCATTTCTTCTAATGCTATTGTAATTTTATGACCATTGGGCGTTCCCCAATAATAGAGATCAATCATGTTTGCTACCTTTTGCCTTTTTCGTTTTACATGACGTTATTGAACTGCGTACTTAGTTATAGCATGTTTTTTATGGACAAATCTTAAATCCTTAGCGACGCTTAGAAGTAAAATTACCAATCTCAACACTTATTCTGATTTAGCCTGTCCAGATTTCTGCATCCTTTAAAAAATAAATATCCGTGATTGAAAATATGCCAAACAGTCTTATATAAAAATAAGGCAATGATCTTTTCAGAGATTGCTTGAAATACTGTGAATGCAATAGCAAACAGGATTTTTTCCTGTTTGTAAAAACTTCGTGATCCTCAGGAGGTTCTATCAATGAGCAGTTTCAGCCTTAGTCCACTATTCCGCCGAAGTATTGGCTTTGATCGCTTCAATGACCTGTTCGATTATGCAATGCAAAGCGATACTCCCAATTATCCACACTATAATATTGAAAAAACAGGCGATAATAATTACCGTATTGTTGTTGCCACTGCCGGATTTAATCAGGACCAGCTCGAGATTAATCTGGAAAACCAGTTATTGACCATTACCGGCAAAGCCGTGGACGAGTCTTCAGACAGCACGGTCGAGTTTCTGCATAAAGGGATTTCCAGCCGTTCATTTAAACTGTCGCTACGCCTGGATGAACATATAGAGGTCCAACAAGCCGATTATGAAAATGGTTTATTGAAAATCGATTTGCAACGCAGTGTTCCCGAAGAAGCCATGCCGCGCCAGATTCCAATCGGCAGCAAAACCACGCAGCAGCTCGCTTCACCTCAACAGGAAAACGGCGAAACAAGTCCTCAAGAAACAGGTCAATGACGGCTCTTTTGAATACTGTTAAAAAGCCAATTCAAAAGTCATAGCCATAAAAAAGCCCTGCTTTTGCAGGGCTTTCTTCGTCAAGAGAGGCTTACTTTTTCTTTTTAGGACCAAGCAGCATACCCATTTGACGACCTTCCATTTTTGGCGCTTGTTCAACTACACCGACTTCAGCCACATCTGCTTCAACTTTTTGCAATTGAGCCAGACCAAGCTGCTGGTGAGCCATTTCACGACCACGGAAACGTAAAGTGATTTTTACCTTGTTGCCTTCTTCAAGGAACTTGATAATGGCACGTAATTTTACGTTGTAATCACCAACATCAGTCGCAGGGCGGAGCTTGATTTCTTTCACCTGTACTTGATGCTGTTTTTTCTTCGCTTCTTTCTGCTTTTGCTTCAGATCAAACAAATGCTTGTTGAAGTCCATGATTTTGCACACAGGTGGCTCAGCATTTGCAACAATCTCAACTAGGTCAAGATCGGCAGCTTCAGCTGCACGTAAAGCATCATTTAAGCTTACGATGCCTTTTTGCTCGCCATTTTCGTCTACAAGACGGACTTCTTTCGCACGAATTTCATCATTCAAAGCAGGACGGTTTGATTTGTTACCGCCCTGTTGATTACGGTCAGGCTGTTTAATCGCTTTTACTCCACAATGTACCGGCCGCGTTCGGCAACGGCTGCTTTCACTAGGTCAACGAAGGCATCGATTGACATAGTACCCAAATTTTTTCCTGAGCGGGTACGCACATTTACTGTACCTTCCTCTACTTCACGGTCCCCAAGTACCAGCAAGTAAGGAATACGCTCTAAAGTACGTTCACGAATCTTAAAGCCGATTTTCTCATTTCTCAAGTCGGAAATGGCACGAATTCCGTTTTCTTTAAGTTTAGCGACGACTGACTCACATGCTTCCGCTTGAGAATCGGTAATGTTCATTACACATGCTTGTGTAGGCGCCAACCAAGGTGGCATAAAGCCTGCATAGTGTTCAATCAGTATACCAATAAAACGTTCGAAACTGCCAAGAATTGCACGATGTAACATAACAGGCTGATCACGATCGTTATCTTCTGTTACGTAAGATGCTTCCAGACGCTCCGGCAAGTTGAAGTCACACTGAATGGTACCGCACTGCCATACACGGCCCAGACAGTCTTTCAATGAGAATTCAATCTTCGGACCGTAGAATGCGCCCTCACCCGGTTGCAGTTCCCATTCAAGACCAGCAGCATCCAAAGCATCTGCCAGAGATTTTTCCGCCATGTCCCAAAGTGCATCATCACCGACACGTTTTTCCGGACGTGTAGAGAGTTTCATTTGAACATCTTCAAAACCGAAGTCTTTATAAACGTCTAAAGTCAGTTTAATAAAGTCTGCAACTTCAGTTCCAATCTGTTCTTTGGTACAGAAAATGTGCGCATCATCCTGGGTAAAGCCACGCACACGCATAATACCGTGTAATGAACCTGATGGCTCGTTACGGTGACATGAACCAAACTCAGCCAGACGGATTGGCAGGTCACGGTAAGATTTCAGCCCCTGGTTGAACACCTGTACGTGACATGGGCAGTTCATTGGTTTTACCGCATAATTACGGTTCTCTGAATGCGTGGTGAACATGTTGTCTGCATAGTTTGCAGCATGTCCTGATTTTTCCCAAAGCGTGAAATCGACCACTTGTGGGGTACGGATTTCAAGATAACCATTCTCTTGCTGAACTTTACGCATGTACTGCTCAAGTACCTGATAAATGGTCCAGCCGTTTGGATGCCAGAACACCATACCCGGCGCTTCTTCCTGCATATGGAACAAGTCCAGGGCTTTACCGATTTTACGGTGATCGCGCTTTTCAGCTTCTTCAATACGCTTGATGTAAGCTGCAAGCTGTTTCTTGTCCGCCCAGGCTGTACCGTAGATACGTTGCAGCTGTTCATTCTTCGCATCACCACGCCAGTAGGCACCAGAGATTTTGGTGAGTTTGAACGATTTTAAGAATTTGGTATTCGGTACGTGCGGACCACGGCACATATCCAGGTAGTCCTGATGGTAGTACAAGCCCATTTGCGTTTCTTCAGGCATGTCTTCAATCAAGCGGAGTTTGTATTCTTCGCCACGTGCAGTGAATTCTTTGATGACTTCATCACGCGGTGTCATTTTTTTAATGACATCATAGTCTTGGTCGATGAGCTTTTTCATGCGCTCTTCGATTGCCGCCAAGTCATCTAAAGTAAACGGACGCGGCATCCAGATGTCATAGTAGAAACCCTCTTCAATGACTGGACCAATCACCATTTTTGCTTCTGGGAACAATTGCTTAACCGCATGGCCAACCAGGTGTGCACAAGAGTGACGAATGATGTGTACACCATCTTCATCTTTAGGCGTGATAATTTGTAAGGTTGCATCTTCGGTGATGAGATCAGACGCATCAACCAAGCGATCGTTTACACGACCAGCAACTGTATTTTTTGCAAGACCCGGACCAATGCTCAGTGCAACGTCCATCACAGATACGGCTTGATCAAACTGTTTTTGGTCGCCATTTGGCAAAGTGATAATTGGCATAAAAAATCCTTAAGGAGTGATGCCCCGTACCATAGGGCATGTCACCGCGAGATTATGATCGAGGGAGAACCTCAAAAGATAAAAACGGTGGATAAATAAAAATCGCCTAGAATTTTACACGTCTTATCCACAGGATTAAACCTTTTCACCTATAAAATTCGCAATTTGGCACATTTTGAATTTATCTGCCAATGTCTTAGTTCTCGCTCAATCCAGCAATTTCCACTTTATTTTTTATTCTCTAAAGCTATCCCATGCTTCGAACTTGCCCTGTGCATAGGCATATAGCTTGGCAAATTGCGGAATTACCGCTTCGCTCTGGGTGGGTCTTAAAAACACATAATCATCCCGATCGATCTCACAGGATTTCGGCACCAGCAGCATTTCCTGATTGCTACTGCGTCCATACAAACCATGCAGCTTGCTTTTTTCAGGATAAAAATAATCGGCCTGCCAGTAACCGCCGTACACAAACAGGGCCTTATATTTATGCGGAAAATGGTTCAGGATTTCCAGGCCCGGCAATTGGCTATAGCGCAAAACTTTTAACACGGGTGTGGCTATCCATAACGCGCATTGCAGTTCAGCCAGACTGGCCAGCTCGAAATCGCCTGGCTTGAGCAGTAGCGAGCCAAAAGCCAGATCATTACAGACACTCTGCTGACAATGCTGCATAAACGTGGGACTGCCGCCACCGTTAAAACATAAATCTTCATGCCATAAATTGGGAAATTGCTGCCGAATAATGTCAATGTACTGTTGATAACTTTGCTGCGATTGTTGATAACTCTTTTCCGCAGACTTTAAAAATCTGGGTAATTTGGCGACATGCGCGTCATAACCCATTAAACCGGTGAATTTAAGATGGGTCGAATGTTGCTGGATCAGCTTGAGCAAGGCCCGAAATTGCTGCGGGTTTTGTACCCCACCCCGATGCAGTCCCACATCAATTTCAATATTCACATTCAGGCAGATGTTAAACCATTGTGCCAACTGCAAATATTGCTGCAAGCGCCCCAGATCATCAATCAGCCACTGAATATCTGGCTGCCGCTCACCTGCAGCCTGATAAAACTGCTCTATAGCGTGTATCGGCATCGGTTTACCCAGCAAAATATCGGCCTGGGGGAATGCTGCATGAATGCTGAAAATATGTGGAAGATGAAACAGCATAAAGCGCCGGGTGTTCAGTTTTTCACTGGCCAGTTTAAGCAGCGACAGACTGGCGAGGGATTTCACCACTAAACGCGGTTTTAATTGTGCAGACAAGTGTGACTGCACAATATCCAGATTATGCTGATACGCAGCCAGATCCAGAATCAGTTGTGGCGTGCCTGTGCCCTGCTGTTGTAAATCCTGCGTCAATTGCTGAAAGTAGTTGAATTGCATCACCCTCTCCTCGTTTTCAGAGCAGAAATAATTGCTTTAAATGGGGATTCAGCCATTTTTGCTGAGGGTCCAATTGCTGGCGCAATGCCATAAAATCATCCCATTTCGGGTAAAGATCGCGCAGCGAGGCTGCGGTCATGGAGTGCAATTTTCCCCAATGCGGCCGGCCCTGGTATTTCTGCAAAATAGGCTCGACCAAATCAAATATCGCGTGATAATCCTGCTTGTAAAACTGGTGGATGGAAATGGAAACCGAATCGCGCTGATAAAAAGGACTTAACCAGATATTATCACCTTTGACATAACGGAACTCGATGGGAAAAAACATCGCGACCTGATGCTTCCTTAAAGTCGCTAAAACTTCCTCCAGACATTGCAAACCGAGTTCGACAGGAACCTGATATTCCATTTCATTGAATCTGGTATGGCGCGGTGTGGGAAAAATCTGGCTGGACCAATCCACATGACGAGTCGGTTTGACAAAGACCCTCAGCAGTTTTTGCAGATAGGGATTAGATGCCGGAATCACCCGGGTCAATTCAGAACACAGCGTTAATAAGGCATCTTCCGAAGGCCATGAATCCTGTCGGGGTTGAATGGCTTCATCCGTCTCATCCAGGGTTTTGAGCATCACCTGATCAGAATGAATGAAGGCCCAAAATTCAATATGCCGGTGCTGGTTTTTCCATTGATCGATATGGGTAAATATGTCCTGAATTGGACATAAGCGAATCTGCTCTTTTAATTTATAACGGGGCCGATTTTGCAGGGTAATTTTGGTCAGCACTCCCAGGCTGCCCAGGGCGACACGTCCGGCTTGAAAGATGGCGGTATTTTGCTGATCATCACATTGCAGCAACTCGCCCTCTGCAGTCAGCAATTCAAAGCCTTTCACAAAGGCAGATAGACAGGGCAAATTTATGCCGGTGCCATGCGTGCCGGTAGAAATCGCACCGGCCAGACTTTGCTGGTCAATATCCCCCTGATTCATCAGTGCCTGATTGATAGGAGCAAGATATTCGCCTAAATCCTCCAGGCGTGTACCCGCTTGAACGGTGCATTGGCTCTTATCTTCATCAAAGGCTACCACACCCTTTAACTGATCGAGATTAAGCAGAATTTTATCCGTCTTGACCAAAGCACTAAACGAATGTCCTGCCCCCACAACACGAATATGGGCATAGGACTTTACTATTTTTCGTAATTCATTCACATGCCGAGGTTGCAAAATTTCTGGATGTGCCTGTTGGCTTCCAGACCAGTTCTGCCATCGGTTATCCGCCTGTTGTATTTTCATTATTATTCCCTGGCTGATGTTATTTTAATTGCCCGTTTAGAGTAAAATACCTAAAAAAGCAAATATGGGAACCCATGCGTTCAAAAAAAATCCATGCTATAAAATAATATTTTAATTTTCAATATTTTAAAAATTATCAAATAGCACTCGACTAAAGCATAAATGCAAGATTTCCAAGAAGTGCATATCTTTTTCAAAAGGATATCAAAATAAATATATATAACGGAGTTTTTAACATGGTTAGCGCATACGATGAATTACCGCGTACCCCCGCAAATTTTGTAGCGTTGTCACCTTTACGCTATCTGGATCGGGCTGCTTATATTTACCCGAACCAAAATGCGATTATTCACGGTAAGCGCCGTATTACCTGGCGTGAAAAATATAATCGTTGCCGCCAGTTTGCGCACCAACTCCAAAAACTCGGGATCGTTAAAAATGATACCGTTTCGGTACTGCTGCCCAATGTCCCTGCAATGGTTGAAGCACATTTTGCCGTGCCGATGGCCGGTGCCGTACTGAATACCTTAAATACCCGTCTGGATGCCAAAACAGTTGCCTTCATGCTGGAACACGCCGAAAGCAAGGTGCTGCTGGTTGACCCTGAATTCAGCAAGCTTGCCACAGAAGCCTTGGCGCTGATCCCGCAAGAAATTTATGTTATTGATGTAGCCGATGAAGAATATGAGGGTGAAGATACCCGTATTGGCCAGATCGAATATGAAGACTGGATTGCGCAAGGCGATGCCAATTTTGAATGGCATTTGCCAGCGGATGAATGGGATGCCATCAGCTTAAGCTACACCTCGGGCACCACGGGCAACCCGAAAGGCGTGGTGTACCATCACCGTGGTGCTTACATTAATGCCGCCAGTAATATCATTGCCTGCGGCATGATGCCTCGCGCGACCTATTTATGGACGTTGCCATTGTTCCACTGTAATGGCTGGTGCTTTGCCTGGACCATGGCGGCCAATGGCGGTACCAACGTCTGCCTGCGCAAAGTCGATGCTGAACTGATTTTTAAACTGATTGCCGAACATAAAGTCGATTATTTCTGTGGCGCACCGATTGTTTTGTCAATGCTGATCAACACCCCGGAAGAGAAAAAGACCCAGATTAATCACCGTGTCGAAGTAATGGTTGCCGGTGCTGCGCCGCCGGCTGCGATTATTGAAGGCATGCGTAATATTGGCATTAATGTCACTCACGTCTATGGTTTAACTGAAACTTACGGTCCTTCTGCACTGTGTGCCTCACAGGCGGGCTGGAGCGATCTGTCAATTCAGGAACAGGCGCAACTGCACTCCCGTCAAGGTGTGCCATACCCATTACAAGACGGTATGAAAGTGCTTGATCCGGACACCATGCAGGAAGTTCCGCATGATGGTAAAACCATGGGCGAAATTATGTTCCGCGGTAATATCGTCATGAAAGGCTATTTAAAGAATCCGGAAGCAACAGCCGAAGCCTTTGCTGGTGGCTGGTTCCACACTGGCGACTTGGCGGTTTGCCAACCGGATGGCTATGCCAAGATTACCGACCGTTCTAAAGATGTGATTATTTCCGGTGGCGAAAATATTTCCTCTCTTGAAGTGGAGGAAGTACTGTACCAGCACCCTGCGGTCCTGACGGCAGCAGTCGTAGCGAAACCGGATCCGCGCTGGCAGGAAGTTCCATGTGCCTTTGTGGAACTCAAACAAGGTAAAACGGCAACAGCTGAAGAACTGATTGAGTTCTGCAAACAACATTTAGCACGCTTTAAAGTACCGAAAGATGTGATGATTACTGAGATTCCAAAGACATCTACCGGCAAACTGCAAAAATTCATCTTGCGTGACTGGGCCAAAGAACGTGCTACAGGCGAGTTTCAGTAATTTCTTTTTAACATCACAATAACCTCCATCCCGACCTTCCTCCTACAAGGAGGAAGGAGAATGCGGAACCTTAGAAAAAGAAAACTATTGAGGCATAAAAAAGCGACTCCATCGGGTCGCTTTTTTATTATCAGCAAAGCTCCAGATCAATTATCTGAAATCAAAGCCACTTGCTGAATATAGTTAAACAGTTTTAACTTGGATGCTGCCAGCTCTTCTTCGGTTGCCTGATTTTTGATATCACGATGGATACGCAAAATATGCTGGCGAATCGCATGATGCTCGGCGGCATTGTGCGCTTTTATGAACTCTTTAATCACCGGATCACCTTGCGCGATCATACGATCGACCCAACGTTGCAACTGTGCGGTTTTTTTCGCACCCTGCTGCGGGGTAAGGTAAGACAAAATCATGGTTTCATCTTCATTACGCAATAATTTTCCTACACGCTGAAACTGACGGCGACGCGCTTCATGTGAAGTAATGCTTTGCACATCCAGTAAAGCATCAATCAGACGTTCTTCCACCGGAAGGTTTTTAATTTGTTTGATACTCAACTGAGCCAGTTGCTCACCCAAAGCAGCCATGCGCTGAACTGCTTTTTTCTGTTCGGTTTTACTCGCACGTCCTTCTAAACTTTCAAAGTCATCTTCAGTAAAACGGTTCGGTCGACGTGCCACGATTAATCTGCCTCGTAAAATTTTGCTGCAAATAATGCCTGAATTTCAGATAAAGCCTGTTCTTCATCTGCACCTTCAAGCACTAAGCGTAAAGTTGTGCCCTTGCCTGCACCGAGCATCAGCAAGGACATAATATTTTTTGCATCTACCAATTTGTTACCTTTACCAATTTGAATCGATGAACGAAATTTGGTGGTAACTTCGATTAGCTTTCCAGACGCACGCGCATGTAAACCTAGTTTATTAATTACGTCAACAGTTGTGTCAATCATGACCAGTGCTTCATTTCTCTGTGGAGGACTTGGATAGACCATTTTTCCTCAAGGGCTTTTTTGAGTCTATCTACGATATATACGGAACGATGCTGCCCGCCGGTACAGCCAATGGATACCGTCATATAGTGACGATGACCTTCTGCAAAGGCAGGCAACCATTTATCTAAAAAATGATAAATGTCTTCAAACATTTCATTGGTTTGTTCACTTTGCAGTAAGAACTTTTGCACAGGCAAATCTAAACCTGAATATTTGCGCAATTCCAGATCCCAATGTGGATTAGGCAAATGACGTACGTCAAAGACATAATCGGCATCAAGCGGAATACCGTGTTTATAACCAAATGATTGTAAAATTAAAATCAGGTTATCTGATTGTCCAAGTTTAGACAACAAGGTATGTTTCAGATCATGCACGCTTTTATCGGTGGTATCAATATGCACCGTTGAACGCAATTGTATGGGAAGCAATAAAGTTTTTTCTTCCTGTATACATTCAATCAGGCTTTTAAAACGACCGGCTAAAGGATGTGGACGGCGCGATGCACTAAAACGGGAAATCAGTTCCTGGTCCTGGGTGGTCAAATAAATGATATCCACCGAACCATGTTTCTGCAGTTGTTCAAAAACATGGTCGAACTCTTGCAGGTCTGCACGGGTGCTGCGCACATCTACGCCCAGTGCCAGCTGTTCCAGGTTATTGTCACGATCCAGCTTTTCTACAATTTCCGGCAGCAATGCCAGCGGCAAATTATCAATACAGTAATAGCCCAAATCTTCAAGCACCTGTAAAGCAGATGATTTTCCTGATCCGGATTGTCCTGTAACGATTAAAATACGCTTCATGGCAAGGCTGTCCTTAATAACAAAGTCTATGCAGTATGCTTGACCTGCAAGTTATCAATCAGTCGGGTGTTGCCTAATTTCGCAGCTACAAAAAGCACCACATCCTGATCAAAAGCTTCTATTTTTTGTAATTCTGGAGTACGCGCTTCCACATAATCCACAATAAAACCAGCTTGTGTCAACTTTTGCTTCATATTTTCTAACACTTCAGCAAGACTGACACCATTGTGCAATTGCTGTTCGGCAGCAGTTAAACTTTGATAAATGGTCGGCGCAATGGCACGGTGTTCTGCACTCAAATAACCATTACGCGAACTGAGCGCCAAACCATCTTTGGCACGGGTAATCGGTACACCAATCACTTCCAGCGGAATGTTCAGGTCACGCACAAACTGACGAATCACTGCCAGTTGCTGATAGTCCTTTTCACCAAAGAAGGCATAGTTGGGCTGAACAATATTGAACAGTTTAGTGACCACCACCGCCACGCCATCAAAATGACCCGGACGCTGTAAACCACATAAGTCATTGGTAATATCAGACACGCTAATATTGGTTAAACGTGGCTTATTGCCATACATCTGCTCAACGCTCGGCGCAAAAATAATGTCACAGCCGACATCTGCCAGCAAATGGCTATCCTGCTCCAAAGTCCGTGGATAGCTGTCAAAATCTTCGTTGGGTCCAAACTGGATCGGATTGACAAAGATACTGACCACGACAACATCACAGATTTTTTTTGCTTCACGCACCAGGTTTAAATGCCCTTCGTGCAAATTGCCCATGGTTGGAACAAAACCGATAATTTTTCGTGCCGATCGAGCTGGACTCAGTGAAGCGCTTAATCCCTGAATGGTGGTTTCTGTTTTCATGTTTACAGCTCGACTTGAAAAGTTTGTTCTTTAGCAGGGAATGAACCCTCTTGGACTGCCGCATGGTATGCCTTGAAGGCATCCAGAATTGCAGTTTCTCCTGCTTGTTCTTTCATAAAATTACGCACAAATTTAGCCACATGACCACCGGTCAATCCCAGCATATCTTGAACAACCAGCACCTGACCGTCCGTGTCTGCCCCCGCGCCAATGCCAATCACAGGCGTATGCGGAAACAACTCACTAATTTCCTTACCCACCTGCGCCGGAACACATTCCAGTAGCAGCAGCGCAGCACCAGCTTCCACCACAGACTTACAATCGGCAATCAGCTGATCGGCAGCTTCACGGGTACGCGCCTGAACCTTATAGCCGCCAAACACATGTACGGATTGGGGGGTCAGGCCCAAATGCACACACACAGGAATACCATTACGGGTCAAAACCTGAACGGTTTCCGCCAGCCATGCGCCACCTTCTATTTTTACCATGTGCGCACCAGCTTGCATCACTTGTTTGGCACTGATTAATGCATCATTCAGCGTGGCATAGCTCATAAATGGCAAATCAGTCAGAATAAAGGCATGCTGGTTGCCGCGTCGAACGGCTGCCGTGTGATAAGCCATATCCTGTACTGTCACAGGTAAGGTAGAATCACAACCCTGAATGGTCATTCCTAAAGAATCACCCACCAGAATTGTATCAATTTCAGCAACTTCCATTGCTTTCGCCATACTCGCATCGTAACAAGTCAGGCAGGAGAATTTGCGGCCTTGCGCTTTAAATTTTCTTAAGTCACTTAGACTAATCATCTGGATCTTCCTCTTATGACGACTTTCTCAAGCGGTCATGCAAAAAATTAAATATTTGCCCAATTTCCATCATCCAATACGCTAAGCGTTGGATGTTGCAATATCGGTAAATCTTTTAATAATTGTCCTTTGATTTGTAAATTTGCCTCTAAATCGAGTAATGGCATCAGCACAAAATCCCGCTCCATGACACCAATATGTGGCACGGTCAAACGCTCATTCTGAATCTGTTCTTCGCCATACATCAGGAGATCCAGGTCCAAAGTCCGTTCGCCCCAACGGCGCAGTCGAACCCGACCTGATTCCTGTTCAAAACGCTGCAATTCATCCAGCAATGCAAGGGGTTCCAGGTCTGTAACCAGCTGTACAGCTGCATTTAAGTAGTTGGGCTGGTCTTGCGGCCCCATTGGAGGGCTTTGGTACAACCGGGAGGTTTTCACGGCTCCCAGCGTTGCCAGCTTCTGTACGGCTTCTGCCAGAATTTGACGTGAATCCCCCAGGTTACTGCCTAAGCCGATATAGGTTACTGTCATCATTGTGTCGGTCCAAAAATCACCTGGCTTAAATCACGCTTGACCCGTTTGCGTTTTAAAATTGGATGGTCATAACCAATTTCCGAGCCGCCTGAGGCAACATTTTGAACGGGTTTTTCAGATTTTGCCCGACTCTTGCGTTCACGACGACTACGCGGTTCAGGCTCGTTCACCAAAGGCTCAATTTCAGTAACTGCCGCAACCGGTTTCGTTTCTACCACATCTTCTGTAGTTGCCTTGCGGCGGCTTTTTGCACGCTGGCGGTTATATTGACTGATGGCGCGTTCTTTTTCATCCGTAGACATCTGTTGATACGCATCCCACCATAGGCCCATACCCTGAGTGGTATCGTCACCCGATTTCTCACGCAGTAACAGAAAGTCAAATCCGGCACGGAAACGCGCATGTGTTGATAAAGCCTGAATTTGCTGCGGCTTCGGATTAAGCAAACGCGTTTGCATTTCCCACACTTCACGAATAAAGGTTTCTGCAAAACGTGGAATGATGGTCCGGGTGGCCTGGCGTTTTAAAACATCCAAACCGGCTTGTGCTCTTGCCTCTGCCGGAACGATCCCTTTACCCAAATAAAAGTCACAACGCTCTAAAAAAGGTTTCCACAACAATACCGCATAGAAGAATGCAGGATTGATGGTCTTGCCAATTTGAATACGCTGATCGGTATTGATCGCAGCACGTTCAATAAAGGTGGAGATATCCGGGCTGATGTCTGCAAACAGCTGACGCCAAATACCGAAATCTATCAACATGGGCAGCACCCGGTTCAAATGCCCCATGGTGAATAATTTTTGTGATTCATCATATAAGCGGTGCGGAGAGATATCACGCAACAGCTGGGTCATTTCAGGGGTAAAAATCTCTAAAATTTCAGGGGCAATATTAAAATTTAATTTTGCAGCAAAACGCAAAGTACGCAGCATCCGTACCGGATCTTCTTCGAAACGTAAGGTTGGGTCACCCAACAAGCGCAAGGTTTTATTTTTTATATCATCAATGGCATGACAGAAATCCAGCACAATCCCTTTACGCGGCTGGTAATACATCGCATTAATGGAAAAGTCACGGCGGGCAAAATCCTGTTCAATGGTGCCCCAGTTATTGTCACGTAAAATCATGCCTGAAGCAGAAGTGACGGCTTTTTTAGGCGGTGCACGGAAAGTGGCGACTTCGATCAGCTCGCGGCCGGCATAGACATGAGCAAGCTCAAAACGTCGTCCGATAATACGGCAACGTCGTCCGAAAACTTCTTTTACCTGGGCCGGAGTGGCATTGGTGACCGCATCAAAATCTTTAGGATTCAGACCTAAGATCAAGTCACGGACACCTCCACCGACGATATAAGCTTCATAGCCAGCCTTGGTTAAAGCATCGATAACATCTAATATGGAAGAAGGTAATTGAGCGGTTGATAAACCACATTTTGACGCGCGCAAAGTTTGCAAAAGACGCTGTCTCCTACGTCTGAACGTAAAATATCTAAGATGACGCTAATCATATCTCTAACACAATCAAAGGGCAATTTGATTATCTCGATGCTCAATACTTTGTTCAATATTCTAAGCGGCTCTTGCCATTTCTCTACAGGCCTAAACGGTCTTTATTCTTGCTAAATAGCGCAGGTCCAATGCCTTTGACCTGTTGCAATTCTTCAATATTTTTAAATTTTCCATTTTTTTGCCGATAGGCAATAATCGCTTCAGCTTTCTTTTGGCCAACCCCGGACAGTGCTTGTAGCTGTTCAGCATTGGCCTGATTCAGATTGATCTTGCTGGCCGTTGAAGTTGCGGAGTTTAAAGCAGGTCTGGACAAATAATAATCCCGGGTTGAGACACGCGGTATTTTTAACCGTGCATCCTGAGCCTCTTGTTCAGCCTTCCATTTTAAATATTCCTGGTCGAACTGTTGAGCATAGCTACTGGATACACTCAACAAAGACATCAAACCAAAAAGATAAAAAAATCCCTTCAGGGTAGATATTATTTTTTTCATATTGAGAGGCCTATTATTTTAATTGTTGTTTTGCTTGCTCCCAAAGCAGATCCATTTCTTCTAATGACAGGGCTTCAATATTCTTATGTTGTTGCTGAGCCTGATCTTCTATGAAAGCAAAACGTGTTCTAAATTTATGAATGGTACTTAACAGTGCCATTTCGCTCGAAAGCCCTAGTTTACGTCCAACATTGATCAGTGAAAACAAACAATCGCCAAATTCGTCGAATATTTCGTCGGAATTGTGATTTTGCATGGCTTGTTGCAATTCGCCCAATTCCTCGTTCAGTTTGTCATAAGCATCTGATACTTCAGGAAAGTCAAAGCCGATTTGGGCAGCTTTTTTTTGAATTTCATGTGCTTGCTGGATGGCAGGTCCATGCTTGATTTCATCTAAGCGTGATTGTGCCTTGCCCTGCTTTTCCTGCTGTTTAATTTGCTTCCAGAGTATGGCTACATCTTCCGCGCTCAATTGTGAATATTGCTCGGCCTGAAAGACATGAGGATGACGGCGAATCAGTTTTTCAGTAATGGCATTGACCACATCATTGAAATCGAAAGCACCTTGTTCGCTGTACATTTGCGCCTGAAACACCACTTGCAGCAGTAAATCGCCCAGTTCATCGCGCACTTCATTTGCGTTTCCCGCCCTGACCGCAGCTTCAACTTCATAGGCCTCTTCTATGGCATATCGGGTTAAGCTTTGTGGGGTTTGCTGCTGATCCCATGGACATTTTTCACGTAACTCTCGCATCACTGCCAATAATTTATCCATGTTTTCATTACTCCCATCCTTTCAGATTAAACAACTATCTCCACACTCCATTTCTGTTATGCTGAAGATAAATTCATTAAAAATGAAGCACAACAATACAAAACGAAAAGGAAAATTCAGATGCACAGTATCTTCATTAGTGGTGCAGCACAAGGCATTGGGGCTGCTATTGCGACACTGTTTTATCAACACGGTTATAAAGTCGGCATTTATGATATCAATATTGATCAGGCCCAAGCGCTGGCTCAACAGTTAGGCACACGGGCTAAGGCCGGTTTACTCGATGTTTCTGATTATAGCCAATGGCAGCACACTTTAAGCGAATTTAAGGCCTGGTCTGGTGAAATTAATGTCTTAGTCAACAATGCAGGCATTCTCTACTCAGGTGCTTTTGAACAGACCGATATTACCGCACATCATCGAACCATCGATATCAATGTCAAAGGTGTGTTGAATGGTTGTCATGCCGCCTTGCCCTATTTACAAAAAGCCTCCTTTGCTCGTGTGATTAACCTGTCTTCTGCCTCTGCCATTTATGGGCAGCCAGATTTGGTGACATATTCAGCCAGTAAATTTGCTGTACGTGGCATTACTGAAGGATTAGATATTGAGTGGCAAAAATATGGCATTCGGGTATTAGATGTGATGCCACTCTTTGTACAAACGGCCATGGTTAAAGATATGGATGCCGGCAGCATTAAAAATATGGGGGTACACTTAAGCGCAGAAGATGTAGCAAATCAGATCTATCGACAAGTTCAGGTAAAAGACAGCATATTTACCCCGACTCACCAACCTGTAGGCTTCAAATCTAAAATCCTGTTCAGCCTGTCTAAAGTGAGTCCTCAGTTTGTAAATCGGATGAGTAATATGTTTTTGGCGAAAAGGGAATAAATAAAATCAAAATTAAAAGAGCCTGATGTACAGGCTCTTTGTTTTAAAAAAATGTTTAATTTGAGTGCAGGGATTTATAATATCAAGCCGAGCAAAAAAATAAACAATAAAAGAATTCTGTCGTTTAGCGCATATGTTTGTGGCTAAAAAAAAGTATGACAAAACTTTCTGAAAAATAGGATGTGCGTTCTTATATATGCTTTAAAAAACCTAAAATTGCAAAAAATTGATCAGAAGAAGAAAGCCCTACTCCCCATAACAATTGGTAAAACTTTACTTAAAAAACAACTATGGGCAATAGCACTATTTTGACTAAAATTATTTCTATACTCCCCCTTCATATGAATTTAATAAGATAAGGCGATAATAATGAAAAATTTTCTTCTTATTTCAATCAGCAGCTTAAGTTTAATGGCATGTTCGACTATGCCATTTTCATCCGATAAACATACGTCTCAGAATAATTCAATCCATGCAGTACCGAATGGCAATGCCACCAAAGAGGTTTCGATTGATGGCAGTTATACCGGCGAAATTGTTGGAGACTACCAGAATTCCAAATTTTCCCAGTTAAAAATTGGCATGTCTAAACGTCAGGTAGAAAGTTTAGTCGGTGCTTCAACTGATCAAAGAAGCTATCAGACTGCCAAAGCCTGGATACCCGTTGCAGGCGCTTTTTCTAAAGATCAGTTCCGTATTGAGACCTATTACAAGGAGGCTGGACGTTTAATTTATGCCTATAATGGAACAAAACTATATCGAATCGAAGTAGACCACAACGAAGACGGCCTTCAGTAATCATTGAATCTTTTTATCAATGCTCTGCTCTAGCTGCGTTGAGCATATTCCTTATAAAAACGGGTGATATTCTCCACTCGTTTTTAATTTTTTGTTGATCTACCATTTATCCCGATTCAATTTTCCACTTTAAATCTGTTATGGCCTTACAGTGATAGGAATAAGAAAAACATATGTTAAGGTGACAAAACGATTTTGATTTCAGGAAAAGCAAAACCCTTACAGGAAGCTTCCGATCGCCAGGCAACCGTGAGCATGACATGGCCCAAATCAAAGTTCTGATAGGCAAATGTTCCAATTAAAGGATGGCTGCATAATCCGCCGTCATGCACTGGATGAACCTGGGTATTTAACTCGTTTAGATTTAAGCGTACGCCCAGTCCGGCAGCTTTCAATACGGCTTCCTTGGTAGTCCAGACTTTAAACCAATAGCCTGAATCCTGTTGCAAGTCATTCCAGTGCTTTAATTCATAAGCATGAAAGCCATGATTCGCCAATGCTTCAAACCTGACCTTGCGATCCAGATCTTCAATATCCACCCCGATATCGGGCATGTTTCTACTGGTCGCCAAAGCATAATTTTTTTGGCTATGACTGTGATTAAAATAAAATTCAGGAAAATTGACCAGGTACGGCTTACCATGCTCAGTGGTTGCCAACTGCTCATGCTGAATGCTGACCTGTAATTGTTCGGAAAGTAATTGATTGCGGAAATGATGGATTTGCTGTTTTTGCAGCTGAATTTTGCGCTTGCGATCGAGTGCATGATCCAGATCAACAATCTGCTCCAGTGCATTTACCTCCACCCGTATCACTCTGCTCACTTCAGATCACCTTTCAAAAATAGATGCCTATCTTAAAATAAAAAAGCCCAAAGATCACTTTGGGCTTTTCATACCATTTAAACCAGGTGCTTAACCACGTTTAAATTTCTTCTCGGCTTTCTTGAACTTCTGAACATAGCGACGCTTACGGGCTGCAGTACGTTCATCAATCTGAGATTTACGTCCTTCAAACGGGTTTTCTGAGGTTTTAAACTCAATTTTTACTGGTGTACCTTCAAGTTTGTACACTTTACGGAACACGTTTTCCAAATAACGACGATAGTCCGCAGGGGTTTTATCCACCTTGTTACCATGAATGACAATCGTTGGCGGGTTTTGTCCCCCAATATGTGCATAACGCATTTTGATTGCACGACCTTGGACTTTCGGTGGATGATGTGCATCGGTTGCATCATTCAAAATTTGCGTGATTTTTGCCGGTGACACTTTTAAATGGGAAGAATCATATGCACGGTGAATCGACGGATATAAATCACCTACGCCCGTACCATGCAATGCAGAGATTAAGTGAATTTTCGCCCAAGGAATAAAGTCAAAGCGGCGTTCCACGTCGAGCTTGCATTGCTTACGGTCATACTCGGACATGTTGTCCCATTTGTTGATCGCAATCACCATCGCACGACCGGCTTCAATCGCATAACCGATTAAATGCAAGTCTTGCTCGACAATCCCTTCACGCGCATCGACCACAATCACAACCACGTGTGCGTCTTTCATGGCCTGTAAAGTTTTCACGATCGAGAATTTCTCGATCATTTCATCCACTTTACCTTTACGGCGTACACCGGCTGTGTCAATCAGGGTGTACTTGCGGCCATCACGTTCGAACGGAATATAAATCGAGTCGCGCGTTGTACCGGGTTGGTCAAATGCCACCACACGTTCTTCACCCAGAAGACGGTTGACCAGTGTCGATTTACCCACGTTTGGACGACCAATAATTGCCAGACGCAAGCCTGTATCACGGTCATGTTCATCAAGGTTTTCATCTTCAGGCACATCTTGCAGCACTTCTTCAAGCATCTGCTGTACGCCACGGCCATGGCTGGCAGCAACTTGTAGCGGTTCGCCCATACCCAATTTGTAGAATTCAACCAGCGCAGCTTCGGCATGTACGCCATCTACTTTATTGGCAACCAGAAATACTTTTTTGCCCAAGGTACGCAAGTCACGTGCAATCTGCTCATCAGATGCAAGCAGTCCGGCACGCGCGTCGACCACAAAGATGATCATGTCGGCTTCGTGAATGGCTGTTTTGGACTGCTCAGCCATATACGAGTCGATTCCACCTTCAGTTTCACCAATACCACCAGTATCGACAACGATGAATGATTTATTTTGATAAGTCGCGTCACCATATTTGCGGTCACGGGTCAGACCGGCAAAGTCAGCAACAAGCGCATCACGGCTCTTGGTGATCTGGTTAAACAACGTTGATTTTCCGACGTTCGGACGACCAATGAGCGCAATTACGGGTTTCATAGATTAACCTTTATTCAAGATCAGCCAGTAGGTCTGGTCTGAACAATCAGAAACAATGGAAGAAATAAGTAGCCAAAAATAAATAAAACACGGGGCATTGAATGCTCAATCCCCCGTGTAAAAAAATACGGTTAGCTTAGTTTAACATAAGGCTGAAAAAAATTAACGGTTCTGCCAGATGCTTAAGGCACCCTTACGGGTCGCTACATAAAGTTGGTTATCAATCACACGCAGGGTACGCACTTCCCCACTGGTTTTTGAACGACCAATCAGCTGACCTGTTGCCGGATCAATGAGATGCAATACGCCGTCCAAATCACCTACCACCAGGTCTTGACCCAAGATCACCGGATTGCTGAGCTGACGATTCAGCAAGCTGTCATTTTGCCATAATTGCTCACCGGTAGTCAGCGCATAAGCCGTGATTTTTCCATCGGCCTGAGCCACATAAACGGTGTTATTGAAAACTTCAGGACGCTGGATACTGCTGGCATCTTCACTCCACACCACTTGTTGGGTCGCCAGATCCATCACCGTTACCTGTCCTTGGTAGCTGGTTGTTACCAGGAATTGTCCTGCCACAACCGGATCGCCATCCAGATCATTCAGGCGCTGAATATCCGAACGTCCCTCGCTGACAGCTACACGACGCTGCATACGCGGCACACCACTGATAATATCCAGTGCATAAATATAGGCGTTTGATGACGCAATCAAAACGGTACGCGGGTCAAGCGCAACCGGTGTAGCAATACCACGCAGGCTGAACTGTACATTCGGCAGATTATAGGTCCAGACTTGCTGACCTGTCGCCAGATCATGCGCATAGACCGTATCATCATTGGTAATGGTAATCACACGACCTGACTGAATGAGTGATGCAGATAAAATGGCACCCGACAACTGTGCAATCCATTTTTGCTCACCTGTGGCCTGATCCAGAGCAAACAACTGGCCTTTTTTATTGCCGACAACCACAATGCCTTCACCGGCTTCTATGCCCGAGCTCAAGCCCTGCTTGGAAACTTTTTGCTGCCATAAGCGCTGTTTACCCTGATAGGCAGCCACTTCACCATTTGGATCGACAGCAAAAACCGCGCCGTTATCGGCATCTAAACGCAGGCGTAACGGGTCTGCTTTACTGGTCGAAGAAACGCTCTGAGAAAATACGGGAACAAGAGTCTTTGCTTGCACCAATTTAGGCAATGGATTCGGTTTAACCTCTTCCACCTTAGTTTTATTGGTCGAACAACCAGCAAGTGCAAATGTTAAAATTGTTAGTGCAAACGGTATTTTGTATTTTCTATCCATCACGACTCATCCACTTGTGTTTCTAAAATTGGGCGTTCAACATCAGGATCATCAACTAAAACGCCGACACTTTCGAGTTTAATTTGTAAAATTTGACGTTCTTGCTTACGTTCAAGCAACGCATCCCATGCGCTCATATACGATTTTTTAGCATTTTCGATATCATTTTTAGCCACATAGACATCACCACGCGCTTCATCGGCAGTCGCCTTAAACGCAGGATCGGTCACCGCAGCCAATGTTTTAATGGCATCATCATATTTCTTTTGTGCCAGCTGGGCATAAGCCAAACGCAGCTTAACCACTTGCACTAAACCGGCATCATCCAGTTTGGAATTTTCAACTTTTTTCAAGGCACGTTCTGCATGTGCATAATCGGCTTTGTCATAAGCCAGCTTGGCCATTAATAATTGGGTTTGAATAGCCTGTACAGAATCTGGTGCTTCTTTAACAATTTTATCCGCAGTTGCAGACAAGGCATTAAATGCATTGGCATCACCTGCTGCACTTTTCGCATCGTCCATTAACTGCTGAACCTTGGCTGTTTCCATTTGAGACTCAGCCAGATTTTTCTTCTGCCAATATTCCCAGCCGAAAAAGGCAATCAACGCAATTAAAATTCCGCTAATCATGGCAGAACCATATTTTTTAGCGAAAGATTTTAAGTTATCAAGTTGTTCTTCATCACTCAATGCGTTCATGGGATTACCTTTTCCTTATGTTATTCGGCTTATTTTGAAGAAAATTTTTCAATGATAAATGGCACAAAGTCAGCCACTGCAATTTCGGTCTGTTCTGCTGTTGCCAGTTCCTTGACCAGAATGTGCTGCGCTTCCGCCTCACGCTGACCAAAGATTAAAGCATAAACCGCCCCGGCCTGATCGGCTTTTTTCATCTGGCTCTTCATTGAACCCTGTGAACCGGTTTTTAAACGGATGCTGCTATTGGCTGCTTCCAGCTGGTCACGAATCTGTTCGGCAAGCACCAAGGCTTGACCTTGAGTTGCAGGGTCTGAAACCAGGAACATTTCACAGTCACGGACGGGGGTATTGTCTTCCACCTGTTCAAGCAGCAACAACAACCGCTCCATCCCCATGGCAAAACCAACCGCAGGTACCGATTGATCGGCCTTGCCTTTCAATTGACCCACCAGACCATCATAACGGCCACCGGCACATACGGTGCCTTGTGAACCCAAATATGTCGTGGTCCATTCAAAAACAGTTTTGTTGTAGTAGTCCAGACCACGAACCAATTTTTGATTGATCACGAAGCTTACGCCTGCATCCGTCAAATATTGCTGTAATTGTTGAAAATGCGCCAGAGTTTCTTCACCCATAAAGTCATGCAGTTTAGGTGCATTTTCAAGAATCGACTGAGTTTTGGCATCTTTAGAATCTAAAATACGCAGCGGGTTTGTGGTCAAACGGCGCTGAGAATCTTCATCCAGGTCTGCCTTATGCGACTCTAAAAATTCGACCAGTGCTGCACGGTATGCCGCACGTTCATCTGACTCACCTAAAGTGTTGAGTTCAAGCTGAACCTTGTCGGCCACACCCATGCGTTTCCACAGACGTGCCGTCATCAGAATCAGCTCGGCATCCTGGTCTGGCGTTGCCACACCAAAAGTTTCCACGCCAAACTGGTGGAACTGGCGGTAACGGCCTTTTTGCGGTTTTTCATAACGGAACATTGGACCGATATACCATACACGAGGTGTCGCGCCGCGCAGCAGGTTATGCTCCAGCATGGCACGTACACAGCCCGCAGTCCCTTCCGGACGCAGCGTCAAGGACTCAGGCGGATTACCCTTGTCCAGAAAAGTGTACATTTCTTTTTCGACGATGTCGGTTGCATCACCAATTGAACGCTTGAACAGATTGGTCTGCTCAACCATCGGCAAGCGGATTTGCTGGTAGCCATAAGCATCCATAAGCGATGCTAAGTGTTGTTCAAGACGTCTCCACGCGGGGGTTTGCGTTGGAAGAATGTCATTAAAACCTTTGATTGCGACAATTGAACTCATGATCTACTCAGAAAAACCTGTGCGAATAATCTCTTTAGATTTAGCTTCTTCAAGCTCGGAAACACGTTGACGAACCATAGACTCGATTTCATCAACCAATTGATTGGTATCGATTAAATGGCTTTTCTCGCCATTACGATACACCAGTGAACGTGGACTTGCACCTACTACGCCAATATCGGCTTCTTTGGCTTCACCCGGACCGTTCACTTTACAGCCAATCACGGAAACATCCATGGGGGTACGAATATCTTCCAGACGTTCTTCCAGTGCCTGCATCACTTTAATCACGTTAAATTCCTGACGTGAACAGCTTGGGCAGGCAATGAAGTTAATGCCGTTGGAACGCAGACCCAGTGATTTTAAAATATCAAAACCGATTTTCACTTCTTCTTCAGGCTCAGCTGCCAGCGAAATACGCATGGTATCGCCAATGCCTTCCATGAGCAGACCGCCAAGTGCGATTGCTGATTTTACTGAACCGGTACGGTAAATCCCTGCTTCGGTCACACCCAGATGTAATGGATTGTCAATCTGCTGAGATAACAAACGATAAGCATCCATCGTCAGGAACACATTGGATGCCTTAACGGAGACTTTAAATTCGTGGAAATTTAAACGATCCAGAATATCGATGTGACGCATGGCAGATTCAAGCAAGGCCTGACCTGTTGGTTCACCATATTTTTTCTGGATATCTTTTTCCAGCGAACCGGCATTCACCCCGATACGCATGGAAATGTCATGATGTTTCGCCGCAGCCACCACTTCACGAATTTTCGCTTCCGAGCCAATATTGCCCGGGTTAATCCGTAAACAGTCTGCGCCCAGATCGGCAACAGCCAAAGCAATTTTATAGTCGAAGTGAATATCGGCAACCAAAGGCACATTGACCTGTTTGCGAATTTCACCAAATGCGGCGGCCGCTTCCATTGACGGTACGGAAACACGCATGATATCGGCACCGGCATCTACACAACGCTGAATCTGTGCGACCGTTGCAGCCACATCACAGGTTTCAGTATTGGTCATGCTCTGGATGCTGATCGGGGCATCCCCACCTACATACACAGAACCGACACGAATTTTACGAGTGGGACGGCGCTTAATCGGATTTTCAATCATTGATATCGCTCTATTCTTTACGCATTAACGTGACAAACGGAAATCTGCTTTTCCGTTGACGGTATAAGGTGACAAGGCAATTTTTTCGTTATTCAAAGTCAGGGTAACGGCTGAAGCATCATCCAGACGAATCTGGAAAGGCGTTTCACCATTCAATTTCAATGTCGATGCCTGACGGCCTGTTGCCAGTACTTTACCAGTTGAATCTACAATATGCACAGAAGTTGGATGACTAAACTCAAGCTCTAGCTGATCGCCCGAAACCACAGTCGAGTTATCCAGATTCAACACTTGTACGTCGGATTCGGCAGGTACAACCTCCTGGCTCTCCGCGTCTTTGCTGGATGACCAGTTTTGTATCGCCATAACGGCAACGGCAAGAGCAACTAGTGCCAGCAAAGCAAGTAAAAGGCGTTTCAACCATTTCTTGTTACGGTCACTCTTGGAACCTGGGAGCTTACCCATAATTTTAATCGGTGAGTTGTTTAAGGCATGATTGGGTAACAATCCAGTATCATTTTGATAAATATCATCAAAACGTTGAATAATAGAACTTGCATCCACCTTCAGGTACTTCGCATAGGTACGATAGTAGCCCTTAATAAAGGTGGCTTCTGGCAAAGCCTTATAATCATCTTGTTCTAAAGCGGTCAAAGTCTTTACAGGGATATTTAAATCTTTGACAACTTCACTTAATTCACGCTTTTGTGCAATTCGAACTTGACGTAAGTACTCGCCTGGACGCTGAACATTTCCTAATGCAGTGGGTACTACGCTTGAACCATTCGATTGCGGTGAATTAGGATTTACTTCCATACGGCCTCAGTACTGTACTGTAATTGCAGATAACGTTGGTATTCCGGACTCTCGGGAAAAAGCGCACGCAACTGATTGACAAGCACCTGCGTTCCCATTGGGTCACTATTTGCCCGCGCAATTCGGATACCAATCCAAAGCGCACGCGCACCTTGATTCTTTTGACCGACACTGCGTACAAACTGTTCATACAATTGTGTTGCGGCAGCGGTCTGCTGTTTCAGATAAAAAATTTCAGACAACTCTAACATTGAAATATAAGAGTCACGATTTACTTGCAGGGCCTGTTTGAATGTTTTTTCAGCATTCACCACATCACCGAGTTTTAAATAAATCCGTCCTGCATTTTCCAATGCTCTGTAGCGTTGATCATAGCCCAATGTGGTTCCGGCCACATTGAGTTGTTCAAGCGCGTCATTATAACGCTCAATTTGATACAAATAAGTACCGTAGTTGTTACGCGCCTGTGCATTTTTAGGATCAGCAGAAATTGCCCGCTTAAAATAGCTTTCTGCTTTATCCATGCTGATTTTACTGCCCTCTTGTTGCAGTAAAACGCCCATCATCATATTCGCGGTTGAATCACGTGAATCTACTTCAAGCGCTTGATCCAAGGTTCGTTTTGCAGAATCCAGATCACCCGATTTAATATATTCTGCCGCCAATTGAGTGCGAATTTTCACTGCCTTTTCCGGGTCTTTTTTCCCGATTGTTGCTGGTGTCTGACACCCGGCAACAAAAATAGCGGACATACAAATTGTTGTAATAAAAGCTAATTTATATGTGGGCTTTCTCAATTGACATCCCCTTTTATTATCCCTGAGTGCGCAGAATCTCATTTTGCTGCGCCACTTTCTTTTTCCACTGTTCCGCACGACGGGTACGGTCAGCAACTTGTCCAACCAACTGTCCACACGCGGCATCAATATCATCACCACGTGTCTGACGAATCGTACACACAAAACCGGCATCAGACAAAGTTTTTTGGAAAGAAATAATCCGGTTACGGCTTGAACGCCCATAAGGTGCATGCGGGAACGGATTAAACGGAATCAAATTAATTTTGCTCGGTAAATTTTTAAGCAGTTTCAACATTTGTTGAGCATGTTCTGGTTGGTCATTTACGCCATCCAGCATGACATATTCAATGGTCACATGTTTACGCGAACTTTCATTACCATCTTTAGCAATATAACGCTGACAGGCAGCAATCAGCTGTTCTAATGGATATTTTTTATTGATCGGCACCAGCTCGTTACGCAGTTCATCGTTCGGTGCATGAAGTGAAATCGCCAAAGCCACATCAATATCTTGCGCCAACTGATCGATTTTCGGTACTACACCTGAAGTCGATAAAGTCACACGGCGTTTTGACATGCCATAGGCAAAGTCATCCAGCATAATGCGCATTGAGTTTAATACGGCGTCATAGTTCAGGAGGGGTTCGCCCATGCCCATCATCACCACATTGGTCACTGAACGCTCACGCTCTGCCACAGGTACTTCTTCCATATAAGAGAAGTTTGCCATCCACAGCTGACCAATAATTTCAGCTTGAGTCAGGTCACGCTGAAAACCCTGCTTACCCGTTGAGCAGAATGAACAGTCAAGCGCACAACCCACCTGTGAAGAAATACACAATGTTTTACGTGAACCGGTTTTGTCTTCTGCAGGAATCAGGACAGTTTCCACCAGAGAACCTTCACCATCCCCGACACGGAACACCCACTTACGCGTGCCATCTTTGGAATAGTTTTTATGCACCACTTCCGGCGCTTTAATTTCGCAGATTTTTTCCAGTTTTTCCCGCAGCTTGCCGGAAATATTGGTCATTTCGGCAAAATCTGTGACAAAAAACTGATGAATCCATTTCATCACCTGCCCGGCACGGAATTTTTTTTCTCCCATATCTTCGAAGAATTTTTCCATTTGCGGACGTGACATGCCAAGTAAGTTCACTTTTTCCACAGAATTTTGCTGCGTCGGAGCGGATGGAGATGGTTGCTGTGCATCAGAAATTGCTGATGTAGCGACTACTTCAGTACTCATGTGTATTACCTAAACCATGCCTAAAGATGAAAGGAGAAGCTCAATATCTGAGCAGAGGATTATTCAGAGAATAAAAAAACCAGATAAGCAGTATACCACTTATCTGGCTTGAATACTGCGTATTAACGAGTACGTGGAGCAATCTCAGTTTGCGCGAAGAAATAGTTAATTTCGCGGTCAGCAGATGCTACAGAGTCAGAACCGTGAGCAGCATTTTCGTCGATGCTTACAGCAAAGTCTGCACGGATTGTACCAGGAGCCGCTTCTTTAGGATTCGTTGCACCCAAAATTTCACGGTGAGCAAGAACTGCGTTTTCGCCTTCAAGAACTGAAACAACAACTGGACCAGAAGTCATGAACGCAACTAAATCACCAAAGAAACCACGTTCTTTGTGCTCAGCGTAGAAGCCTTCAGCTTCAGCTTGAGTCAAGTGTTTCATTTTAGTTGCAACGATTTGAAGACCAGCTTTTTCGAAACGAGCAAAGATGTCGCCGATGTGGTTTTTAGCAACTGCGTCTGGTTTAACGATAGATAAAGTACGTTCAATAGCCATTGATTGGCTCCTTAAGTCAATTGTTGACATGAAAATTTGCCGCATTATACCGAATAATGGGCTTTTTTCCGCTTTTGATATGTAAAAAAATTGCTTTTTTCGATGTAGCGCTTAACGCACTTCATCAATCCAGGCCATTTGAATTCCTTCCAGCAAACCTTCAGTGGATTTGGTTGGGTCATCACTAAAGTCTGGCAATGCACACACCCAGGCATGCAAGTCGGTAAAACGAATCCATTGCGGATCCACATCTGGATGTGCTTCAGAAAGCTCAATCGCAATATCAATAGTATCTGTCCAACGCAAACCCATGGCTATTCCTAATATGTTCAAATCAGTGGCAGTACTTTAGCAAATTTTGGAAAAATCGCGTGAGTTTCCTGATTCATCCGCATGCATTTTTATAACATGATATTAAAAAAGGGTGCACTCTCAATAATGCCACTGGCAATCACGACACCAATCAATGCACCGACCAGCACGTCACTGGGATAATGTAGCCCCAAAACCATCCGTGATATCGCCACCAGAATGGTAAAAGGAAGCATCAGAATCAATAACACGGGCTGAATATAACCCAGAACCGTACTGGCCATGACAGCATGCAGGGTATGACCAGAAGGAAAACTAAAATGGTCGAGCGGTTGTTCGTGTAGCCGGATGACTTGATGGACTTGATAAGGTCGTGGGCGTACAGTTTTTTGTTTTAGGATTTTATAAATGACGGTACCTATCGACCCGCTAATCAACAGATATAACAACTGTACAATATAAAACACGCCTTCCAGCACCCATAAACTGGCGAGCATAATAAACCAGAACAAACCATTGCCAAAACGGCTGATGATTTTGAAAAAGTGGGCTACTGCATGTGAATGAGAAAGATTATTCAGATACAAGCAACCTTTTAAATCCAGATCCAACATCGTTATTTTTGCTTTTTTTAAATTCATGATGATGCTCCTTTAAGCTATTGCTTAAAATTCAGGATGTCATTTCTGTCCCCATCGCCACACTATAGAGTGCTTGTTCAAACTGTTGCACAGGGTATTGCCAGCCGATATGCTGCACCGCCTTTCGGGCTTCCAGTCCCATACGTTTCAATTGCTGATTGCCCGGCAACTGACACATTGACTGCATAAAACCTGTCTTATCTCCTAAGGGACTCAACCAGCCCGTCTCGCCATTTTTGACATGCAAATGCGCACTGGCATAATTATAGGCAATCACAGGCAAACCACTTGCCATTGCTTCCAGCACCACATTGCCAAAGGTTTCAACCTGACTGGCAAACACAAAAACATTTGCACTTGCATAAGCCTGAGCAAGTTTCGGGCCAGATAAATTTCCTGTAAAAATGACATCCTGTCCTTGGCATAACATTTCGAGACGACCCCGCTCCGGACCATCCCCCACAATCACCAGTTTGACATCCTGGTTATTTTTCTTCATGGACAGATAGGCTTGAACAAGAACATCAATCTCCTTTTCAGGTGATAAGCGCCCCACATACAGCATAATCTGAGTATTCGACGTTGCCTGCCATTGTTGACGCAAACCGCTGGAATAATGTTGTGGTGAAAAATGCGTAACATCCACACCACGCCCCACCACAACCAGAGGACAACAAATGCCAAATTCTCTTAAAATATATTCCGTATCTTTACTGGGAATACAGGTCAGTTGTGTATTATTGTGAAACCAACGTAAATAGCGCTGAATCGGCTTAATTAAAAAGGCTAAATCGAAATAACGACTAAACTCTTGAAAAGGTGAATGGAAAGCGCTTGAAACAGGAATGCCCTTTGTCTTAGCCGCCTGCAAAACGCTTAATCCCAACGGCCCTTCTGTAACAATATGCACGACATTTGGCGCAAACTGATCCAATGCTTGAGAGACTTTTAAAAATTGTGGCCAGCCAAACTGCAAGCTTGGATATTGAGGAATAGCTTGGGCTTTAACTAAACATTCCTGATTTGGCAAAAACTGAAAACATGTCTGTTTTTGTTCCGGCCTAATCAGTAAAATTTTATGTCCCTGTTTTTGCAACCCTTTGCAGAGTTGCAATAAAGACAGTGCCACGCCATTAATTTCTGGAGACCAGGTTTCTGTCACAATCGCAATTTTCAGCCGTGGGCGAATTAAATCATTGAGTATCGCAATATCATCACAAATTTGGTCTTGCTTATTCTTTTTAAAATAAAATTGGAAATTTTCTGGAAAATTTTGTTCTTTGAGCAGGCTGGTCGCATACAAAGTTGCCATACAACACCTATATCGTTATTTTAGCCCTAGCTTAGAGGTTAATTCTTTCAGTTTGATGATACGTTAATGACTGTTTAAATTCCCATCCCACCCCTCTATAAATTTATTAATAGATTCCTTTCATCAATCAAAAAGTGACACACTTTGCTTATTATGTATACCGTAAATTTTAAGCATTCATGCATAATTTATGCATGAAATACATCGGTTCAAAGCAGCTTTTTGAAGTACAGTGCTGAGTGTTATCGCAACCGAGGCAAAAGACTGAGGTTGAGATTCCATTTAATTGCCGGAATTTACAACATGGAATTGAGCGAAAAATGATTTACAAAAGAAGCCTAATATCTTATTAATTATCCTCAACCCGATTTAATAAGCCATCTTTTACCTGATAAACCTGCCCATAACCAAAATCAACTTGTTGTTTTTCTCCCTGAATGGCAGGAAATCCAGCAATATTTTCTAATTGGGGAGAACGCTGGAATTGATGAGTTTTAGGATTATACATCCAGTAAATAAAGCGCTTATCTTCAATTTTCCTTTCATTTGACGTGTCTGAAAGCACGATATCATAGTAGCCATCAAGATTAATATCCATATAACCAATACTTTTGGGATAAGCAGTAAACCCTGACAAACTTTGAACGACTGTATTGGTGGCTTTATTCCATACATCCACTTGTTTTAAGGCTCTTCCGTAAGGCTGCTGGGCATTTTCAAGACCATAAAATTTAAATATGAACAGCGGCTTTTCTACTGCTGTAAATGCAGGCCCAAATTGAATTGGAATACTTTCATTATTCTTTGCTGTAATCAAAACTGATGACAGCTGTCCAGTATTGGCATTCAAGTTTCCATTTAACTGATATTGTTCAGATGTAGTTGCTTCCCCATTTCCACTGACCGATTTAAGATTCAGCTGATCGCCCTTTTGCAGGCCTTTAAAGGCAATCGTTTTTTGCACATTCAAATCATGAAGTTTGCCGTGTGGATTCCAGATCCCTGCATATAAATCAAGAAAATAACGTCCATCGTCTGAGCGTAGCATTCGCTGCATAGAAACCCGAACATTTGTGAAAGGTTTAAGATGGTCCGTTCTGGTTACAGCTACGGTTTCTGCAAAACTTAAGCATGCAAAAGATAAAGTGGTAAGATATAGTAGGATTTGAGTTTTCATTGCTCAGCCACACTTAACAGTAAATTATGTCTACTCTATCACACTTAAAATTACATCTAATCTATCTCCAACCGCTGTGTTTTGTTGCGAATTATTAATAGACTGATCTTCACAAAAAAACGAAAAATACTTTAGGCAATAAAAAAACCCACTCAGATAAGTGGGTTTTCGCATTTAAATCAATTGATTCAATAAATTAGTTTTTCTCTTTATCAACGATCTTGTTCGCTTGGACCCAAGGCACAAAAAGGGATGAAAGCACTGCTTTCACCCCTTTGAGGCACGAAGTTTTCAACCATTAAAAAGCCCCTGTTAAAAATAAGGGCTTTTTGACTTAGAAATTAGAACTTAGTTCTTTTCTTTGTCTACGATTTTGTTCGCTTGAATCCAAGGTACGAAAAAAATGGGAAAGCACTGCTTTCCCATTTTTTAAGGCACGTAACGCAACCTTAGTTCTTTTCTTTATCTACGATCTTGTTCGCTTGGATCCAAGGCATCATTGCACGCAACTTGTTACCAGTTACTTCGATACCGTGAGCCGCGTTTTGACGACGACGAGCAGTCATAGATGGGTAGTTCAATGCACCTTCCTGGATGAACATCTTCGCATATTCACCAGACTGGATACGTTTAAGCGCATTACGCATTGCTTCGCGAGACTGTTCATTGATAACTTCAGTACCAGTTACATATTCGCCATATTCAGCGTTGTTAGATACTGAATAGTTCATGTCCGCGATACCGCCTTCGAACATTAAGTCAACGATCAATTTAAGTTCGTGTAGACATTCGAAATAAGCCATTTCAGGCGCATAACCAGCTTCAACCAAAGTTTCGAAGCCCATTTTAACCAGTTCAACAGCACCACCACAAAGAACTGCTTGCTCACCAAATAAGTCAGTTTCAGTTTCTTCACGGAATGAAGTTTCGATAATACCTGTACGGCCACCACCTACGCCTGAAGCATAAGAAAGCGCTACGTTACGCGCATTACCAGATGCATCTTGGTGAATTGCGATTAAGTCAGGCACACCTGAACCACGCTGGAATTCAGAACGTACAGTGTGACCTGGTGCTTTAGGCGCAACCATGATTACGTCAAGGTCAGCACGTGGAACAACTTGGTTATAAAGAACAGAGAAACCGTGAGCAAATGCTAGAGTCGCGCCTTGCTTGATGTTTGGCTCAATCACGTCACGGTAAAGTTGAGATTGGAACTCGTCTGGAGTCAAAATCATGACCAAGTCAGCTTGAGCAACAGCAGCAGGAACTTCTGAAACTTTAAGACCAGCATTTTCAGCTTTTTTCCAAGAAGTTGAACCAGCACGTAAACCTACAGTTACGTCAACGCCAGAGTCTTTAAGGTTAAGCGCATGCGCGTGACCTTGTGAACCATAACCAATGATCGCTACTTTCTTAGATTGGATGATCGATAAGTCTGCGTCTTTATCGTAAAAAATTTGCATTGCTGTCTCCGCTTAAATGCTTATGTTTCCTTTTATCCAGGTCAATGATGTTATTGGTATTCATTGACCTAGATCCTCATCTCCACGATGAGTAGAATGTGTTAAAAAATTAGACTGTTAAAACTTTTTCGCCACGTGCGATGCCCGATACACCTGAACGCACCACTTCAAGAATGGTATTTTCTGCAAGTGCATCAATGAAACCATCAAGCTTTTCAGTTGTACCAGCAATCTGAATGGTATAAGTCGTCGGGGTTACATCCACAATTTGTGCACGGAAAATGTCAGCGGTACGCTTGATTTCTGCACGTGCCGATCCAAGTGATTTCACTTTAATCAGCATTAGTTCGCGCTCGATATGCGCACCCTCAGACAAATCAACCACTTTCACCACTTCAACCAGTTTATTCAGCTGTTTGGTGATTTGTTCAATTTTATGATCATCACCATACGTGGTCAGCGTCAAACGTGACATGGTTGGGTCTTCAGTTGGTGCAACGTTCAAAGTCTCAATGTTATAACCACGTTGAGAGAACAATCCCACCAGACGTGAAAGTGCACCCGCTTCGTTTTCTACGAGAACAGAGATGATATGTCTCATTGAGTGCGCTCCCCTTTTCCTAACCACATATCTTGCATCGACTGACCGGCAACCAGCATTGGATATACATGCTCGCTACGGTCAACCATTACGTTAATAAATACGCATTTATCATTGATTGCCATGGCTTCTGCAAGCTTGGACTCAAGCTCATCGGCATGGTTAATCTGGATGCCAACATGACCATAAGCTTCCATCAACTTGGCAAAGTCAGGCAAGGATTCAACATAAGAGCTTGAATGGCGACCTTCGTAGTTCATATCCTGCCACTGTTTCACCATACCCAAGGCACGGTTGTTGAGGCAAAGAATTTTCACATTTAAGCCATATTGCTTACATGTTGATAATTCCTGGATACACATCTGAATCGATGCTTCACCGGTAATACATACCACTTGCTGGTCCGGGAACGCGAGTTTTGCAGCCATGGCATAAGGCAAGCCTACACCCATGGTTCCCAAGCCACCTGAGTTAATCCATTGACGTGGACGCGTGTATTTGTAATACAACGCACCAAACATCTGATGCTGACCAACGTCAGACGTAATAATCGCCTGGCTATTGGTGATTTTATCTAAAGCGGCAACGACTTGTTGTGGCTTCATAGAGCCATCAGTTGGTGCTACAACTTTTAAGCCGTGTGCTGCACGCCACTCATCAATTTGTTTCCACCATGCTGCAATATCTTCCGGATTCGGTTTTGAAACATTCATTTGTTTCAACTGTACCAGCATCTCTTGAAGTACCGGCTCTACCGCACCCACAATTGGAATGTGCGCCATGATGGTTTTAGAAATGGTTGCCGGGTCAATATCAATATGAATAACCTTGGCATTTGGGCAGAACTTAGCCGGATTATTGGTCACACGGTCATCAAAACGTGCGCCTACACACAGGATCAAGTCCGCATTATGCATACTCATGTTGGCTTCATAGGTACCATGCATACCGAGCATCCCCAAAAATTGAGGATCGTTACCCGGGAATGCACCCAAGCCCATCAAGGTATTGGTCACCGGATAGCCCAACAAGTGCGCAAGTTCAGTCAATAATGCTGATGCATTACCCTGCACTACACCACCGCCCGTATAAATCACTGGACGTTTGGCACTGATCAATTCGTCAATTGCTTTACGAATCTGGCCTGAGTGACCACGATGCGGTGGCTGATAAGAACGCATCTTCACTTTTTCAGGATATTCGTAAGCAAATTTTTCTGCAGGATTAGTCGCATCTTTAGGAATATCGACAACCACAGGACCTGGACGGCCTGAAGAAGCAATATAGAATGCCTTTTTAATAATCGCAGGAATTTCGCTGGCATGACGCACTTGAAAACTGTGTTTTACGATTGGACGAGAAATACCGACCATATCGGTTTCCTGGAACGCATCCTCACCGATCAAATGGCTTGCAACCTGACCAGACAAAATCACCATTGGAATTGAGTCCATATAAGCCGTTGCGATTGGCGTTACGGTATTTGTCGCGCCTGGACCTGATGTGACGAGTACCACACCAGTTTTACCTGTTACACGCGAATAAGCATCTGCCATATGACCGGCAGCCTGCTCATGACGTACAAGGTAATGATTGATTTTGTCTTGTTGAAAGAGCGCATCATAAATATGCAATACTGCGCCGCCTGGATATCCAAAAACATGTTCAACGCCTTCGTCCGCCAATGCGCGAACAAGCATTTCACCACCAGATAAAAGTTCCAACGTGATTCACCCTAATCTTTTTTCACGCACAAATGGAGGGCATTTGTGGTGATTAATTCATTCACTGTGCGCTCTGTTATAGCACACAAATTTCATAGTTTTCATAGCAATAAGAAAAAAATCTGACCTGGTTGCCGTTTAAGCAATATGAGGTCTAAAACATGTTGGGATAAACATATTTTGTTGGCTTTGTTCAGCTTCTCGGCTAGAGAAGAAGTCCATTGCTAAAAGGCTCTTATTCGAAGGGTGATCGATCTAAGGCATATAAAACTAAAGCAGCATTTTTGTGGTTTCGAGTATTAAAGTCAAGTTTAAAAATTAGCTTTTTATAGCTTAATTTTAAATTATTCATTTTTTATACATCTGTTTTGTCTTTCGCTGTGTATGCAACCCTCACAAAAAATTAAAATATTATTATTTTTCAAAAAATTAAAAATATTTTCATAAAAAATAAATATAAAAATTATAATAAAATGGAATGAATATTTATTTTATCAAAAAATGTTTTTATTAATTTCAATCTATTTTTCATTCTCTGATTTTGTATCTTGATATATTTTTATATTCAGATTCACGCTACCGCCCCGGATCTGGGAGAATTCTTTCTGATTAAATAAAGATCAAAGGGTACAATTGCCTAACTACAGTTCATTTATCTGCGTTTTGGGACAGTTTATCTTTTTTCTCTGCAAAACGATCTAGATCATATAAAATACTGAAGCAATCAGGAGTTCTATTTCTCCCCACTCTATCCAACTGATTATGACAATAAGGACTTGATTATTATGGCATCATCTTTCATCAAAATTGGATTTATAGCGACTGGCTTAATCTTAAGTTTAAGTTCAACCACAAGCTTTGCCAAAGAATATTACAAATGGGTGGATGCCAAAGGGTCTACGCATTACACCACCACGCCCCCACCGAAATCGGCAAAGAAAAAAGGGAAAGTGGACACTTATGGCACGGCACGTTCTGCTAGTCTTGCATCTCAGGACAATAATAATGCCGCGAAAGAAGCCAAGGATACCGCTCAAGAAAACAAGCCTGTTAATCCAACAATTCCCGCAATTCCAGAAGGCAGCATTCCTGCAACACCTAAAGTCCAATAATATTATATTGTGAGCAAGAGTGATTACGCACCGGGTAATCACTCTTGGTAATCTAAAAAACTATAAAGATGAAAAGAGAAGCAACAAAGCCCATATAGTCACCTTAGAAAAATCGTGGCAAGTGTTTACCTTTATTCGCTATGGTAAATAAATGAATTTTTTCTTTTTATTTAGCTATCCAGTATTGAGCCTCATATTATTATCTCCCATCCAATCATGCTGAAGATATAAAGGAGTAGATACCAAGGATTCAACACATGCTAGCAACGCATCTCCGCTGAACAAGCATAGAGACCAGACTTATATCAACCTTTCAGCATAAAACTGAACAAGCTGAAAAATCAGCATTGTCCAGACGACATATAACAAAGGTTGAATTAACAACAGCAGAACGAACTGCAATTAAGGTGAAAGTTAAGCAGCGACTTCAAGAAAATAAGAAAGATCCTGTATGCAAGCATGTTTGGTGCAGGCACAGACCAAGACCTCCGCTTATCATTAGAATTAGCTTATTTACAAAACAAAGAGAAACTCGCAAATTTAAAGGCATCCCTGCATTCAATGACATTTCCAAAAGTTTCATTTCTAATGACCAGGAAGATAAAATCCTGATCTGGAAACTGACATTGCATAGCATTTTGCGCTATGCTGTGTGCTAAATTTTTTAACCGTTCTCTTGTATTACGTATATGACTACTCACATTGACTCTGAATATCAAGCCAGTGCGATTGAGCCTCAAGTCCAACAGGACTGGGAATCTCGCAAAGCCTTTAAAGTTGCCGACACTGTAGAAGGTCCACGTCGCTATATCCTCTCGATGTTCCCTTATCCAAGCGGCAAGCTGCATATGGGTCATGTGCGTAACTATACGATTGGGGATGTAATCAGCCGTTTCCACCGCCTCAAAGGTGAAACTGTGCTGCAACCGATGGGTTGGGATGCGTTCGGTCTTCCTGCTGAAAATGCTGCAATTGCGCACCAGGTTGCACCTGCTAAATGGACCTTTGAAAACATCGATTACATGCGTAATCAGTTGAAGAAACTAGGTCTATCGATTGACTGGGATCGTGAATTTGCAACCTGTACACCAGAATACTATCGCTGGGAACAATGGTTATTTGTTCAGCTTTATAAAAAAGGTTTGATCTACCGTAAACTTTCAACCGTGAACTGGGATCCAGTGGATCAAACTGTACTTGCCAACGAACAGGTTGAAAATGGTCGTGGCTGGCGTTCAGGTGCATTGGTAGAAAAACGCGATATTCCAATGTACTACTTCCGCATTACCGACTATGCGCAAGAATTACTGGACGATTTAGACACGCTTAAAGACGGTTGGCCACAACAAGTATTGACCATGCAACGTAACTGGATTGGTCGCTCACAGGGTATGGAAATCACCTTCCCTTCAGCAAATCCAGACATTTATGCAGACGGTTTAACGGTATTTACCACACGTGCCGATACTTTAATGGGTGTGACCTATGTTGCAGTTGCAGCAGAACATCCTATGGCGCTGAAAGCGGCTGAAACTAACCCAGAACTTCAAGCGTTCATCGAAGAATGCCGTATGGGTTCAGTGGCAGAAGCAGACCTTGCCACTGCCGAGAAAAAAGGCATGGCAACAGGTCTTTCTGTGAAGCATCCTGTGACAGGCGAAGAAGTGCCTGTTTGGATCGCAAACTACGTGTTGATGTCTTACGGTTCTGGTGCGGTGATGGCAGTGCCTTCACACGATGAGCGTGACTTCGAATTTGCCAACAAGTATGGCTTAACCATCAAGCAAGTGATTGATGCCAAAGGCGCAGACGATGCTGACTTTAACTCAACTCAATGGCAAGAATGGTACGGTTCAAAAGAAGGTAAACTGGTTAATTCAGGTGAATTTGACGGTTTAGACTTCCAAGGCGCATTTGATGCATTCTTGGCAAAACTTGAACCACAAGGTCTTGCTAATGTAAAAGTTCAATTCCGTTTACGTGACTGGGGTGTCTCTCGTCAGCGTTATTGGGGTTGTCCAATTCCAATGATCAACTGTGATACTTGTGGTCAAGTGCCAGTGCCTGAAGATCAACTTCCTGTGGTACTTCCAACGGATGTCGTTCCAGACGGTTCAGGCAATCCATTGAACAAAATGCCTGAGTTCTATGAAACGAAATGTCCATGCTGTGGTGGCGACGCACGTCGTGAAACAGATACATTGGATACCTTCGTAGAATCTTCTTGGTACTATGCGCGTTATGCATCGCCAGACTTTACAGATGGCATGGTGAAACCTGAAGCGGGTCAAACCTGGCTGCCTGTAAACCAGTACATCGGTGGCGTTGAACACGCAATTCTGCACTTGCTCTACGCACGTTTCTTCCACAAATTGATGCGTGATGAAGGTGTGGTACAAGGCAACGAACCATTCACCAACCTTCTTACTCAAGGTATGGTGCTTGCAGATACCTATTACCGTGAAGCGGAATCTGGTAAGAAAGCATGGTTTAACCCTGCAGATATCGAACTTGAACGTGACGAAAAAGGTCGTATTCTTTCTGCCAAATACAAAGGTGATGGTCAAGAAGTCATTGTTGGCGGTCAGGAAAAAATGTCGAAATCGAAAAACAACGGTATCGACCCGCAAGCGATTATTGACCAGTACGGCGCAGACACTGCACGTGTCTTCATGATGTTCGCTGCTCCACCTGATCAATCTTTAGAGTGGTCTGATGCGGGTGTGGAAGGTGCAAACCGCTTCTTGAAACGTGTATGGCGTTTGGCGACAGGTTTCCTTGAACAAGGCAATGCTGCTGCAAACATCGACAAAGCGACACTTTCAACTGCTGCGCAAGACTTGCGTCGTAAGACACACGAAACCATCCAAAAAGTGGGTGATGATATCGAACGTCGTCACGCCTTTAACACTGCTATTGCAGCGATGATGGAATTATTAAACGCAAACAATAAGTTTGAAGTGAAAGATGACAATGACGTTGCTGTTGCACGTGAGTCGATCACCACACTTCTGACATTGCTTGCCCCATTTGCACCGCACTTAAGCCAGACTTTATTGGCTCAGTTCGGTATTGAATTGACTCAAGCTCAATTCCCACAAGTGGATGAGTCTGCATTAACACGTAATACGCAAACCATCGTGGTTCAGGTAAATGGTAAGCTTCGTGGTAAGTTAGAAGTCTCTGTTGATGCATCTAAAGATGACATCTTGGCACAAGCCAAAGCATTGCCTGAAATTCAGCAATTCCTGACCGGTCCAACCAAGAAAGAAATTGTGGTGCCGAATAAGTTAGTGAACTTGGTGGTTTAATCTCCTTTAAGCCCCCCTTTACAAAGGGAGGTTTGGAGGGATTTCATAAAAGAAATCTCCCCTAACCCCTCTTTAAAAAAGAGGGGGACATAAGGATTTCACAATTCCCAAACAAAGCCCGTTGCCAGTCAACGGGCTTTGCACATACAATCACTACATATTTTTAGATCTTCCTTTTTTGCTTTGAAGAACAATACAGAGGACAACACATGCATTTGGGCAAACGTTTAGCAGCAATTGTTTTAACTTGTGGTCTAAGTGCAGGCTTAGTGGGCTGTGGCTTTCATTTAAAAGGCACCAATCCGGCGACGGCTCCTGTGGCTTACTCTAAAATGAAATTGGCATTGCCGGATAATGCAGGACAATTGCATGAAAAACTTGCAATTTATTTGGGCGCAACAGGCATTCAGCTGAGCAATAGTCCCGATGCTTATGTGTTGCGTGTACTGGATTACACTCCACAGCGTCATGAATTAAATGGCAAACTGGTCGAAACCTTGCTGCGCTTAACCGTGACTTTCCGTATTGACGATGCGCAAGGTAATCCTGTAACTGAACCGCGTACCATCACCGCTTCACGCAGCTATCAATATGACGTGGCCACGGTCAACACGGATGACCAGGAACAGAAGTATCTTAATCAGGTGATTGTTGATGATGTGGCACAGCAAATTGTGCGTCAGATTTCATCCAACCGTTTACCCCAAGTCGTGACCAAACCAGCGGCTTCTACAACCCAACCTTAAATATAGAAAATCGCGCGATGAAACTTGACTATCCCCAAGCACTCAAACGTGTTGATGAAGCTCGCGGTGCCTGGATTATGTATGGTCAGGAACCCCTGCTCGAACAAAATTTACTCGATGCTTTCCGGCAGAGTTGGCAAAAGCAGGAAATTGAACGTCAGCGTTATGACATTGGCAATGTCAGTGACTGGAAAAATGTGTTTAATGCTTTAAATAGCCTGTCCTTATTTTCCACGCAACTAGCTGTTGAAGTACATGGCAATATCAAGCCTGATGCCAACGGCATCAAGCAACTGAAAAGCTATATCCAGCACAATGAACAAAACCTGCTGCTGGTGGTAATGCCCAAACAGGACAGCAGCAGCCTAAAATCCAGTTTTTTCCAGGTGGTAGATGCCAATGGGGTCACGGTGCCACTTACGGCTAATTATCCGCAAGACCGGCAGCGGATTTTAAGTATTGAAGCAGAAAAGCTGGGAATTAAACTGGCGAATGATGCCTGGACCTGGCTGGAACAGCACCACGAGCACAACTTGCTGGCAGCTAAAAATAGCCTCATGCGCGTCAGCGATACTTTTGCCGACGTGGAGATCATCCAGATTGAGCATTTGTATTCATGTCTACAAGACCAGTCGCGCTATACTACATATGACTTAAATGATGCCCTGCTTGCAGGAAATCTGGCTCAGGCAATTAAAATTTTCCAGTATTTAATTGCTTCGGGTGAACCGATGAGCCTGATCTTGTGGAGCATCAGCAAAGAAATGCGCTTGCTGATGCAACTGTTTGAACAGCCACAGAATGCCTTACAGCTGGGCATCTGGAAAAATAAAGTCAGCCAGTATCAGCAGGCCTTAAGACGGCTCAATCCGAACTGTTTTCTTAGCTGGCCGTCACTTTTGTTGCGCATTGACGCTTCAATAAAAGGTTTAGGCAAAGAAAACCCTGAACATCTGGTTCTGCAAGCCATTAGCAGCATGTGCGGTCAAACCTTATTTTTATCGCCAAGCGTTTAACTAAAGAAACGTGCAAACCAGCCTTTGCCTTTTTTCTGTTCTTGTTTACGTAGATAGCTCAACATATTGTCTCGCACTGCATCGACATAGTCCTGATCATCATGCTGAATATGGTTGATCAGCCACTTGGACAGCAGACGATACAAGTCGTTTTCAATGGCTTCACCTTTTTCAAATTTCAGGCGGTAATCATTCAGACGCTTTACAAATAATTCATGGATGCCACGATGTGATGGTAAATATTGATAACTGACCTGCTCCAGCAAATTTTCTTCAAAGCTAAAATGCGACTGGGTGTAGTCAATTAAATCCTCCAAAACCTCTTTAATTTTATCGCGCTGCCCGGTGTTTTTTACCTGCTCCAAAGCATTAATATAATCCAAGATCTGACGATGCTGATTATCAATCACATCAATCCCAATGTTATAAGTTTCATTCCATTCCATCATTCTACCCCTTACAAATTTTCATATTAAAGTTATGATCTTTTTCGCATAATCATGGGGATTAATGCTTTTATTATTAAACCCATAATTATTTTATGGATTTAATACTACAAACTTTTTTTATTTAAATCTAGAGATAAAACAAAGATTTTTAAAATTATGTCTACCAGTTGGAAACTCAGGGGGCGGAGAAAAAAAGAAAACCACACCTCTATCACAAAAAATTATTTAAATAAAAATCATTAAATAAATCCATTATCATTAGGCTAAAATCGAATACATCTTGATAGCCCGGATCAGTGAAAAAAAGTTCTGTTTTCTCAGCAGCATTTTGAAAAAACTCAATCATCAGGCTGAAGATCATCTTTCAGAAAATTGATGGAATTGAAATTGAATAACATGCCTATCCTCTATTAAGTCATGCTAAAAAGTTTGTTAAAAATGACTTCATCCTCTGTCTAGAAAATTTTTCAAGACACTCTAAAAAGAAAATAATTCTCATTTGTTTTTAAAAAGTTCACGTTTTATCCTTATTTAGCTTTTATAATTGGTCTAATTTTCCTCATTTATCAGCTCACTATGCCAAAAATAAAACCGTCCAGAATAGTTGTCGCCATAGTCAGTATTCTTGCTATTGCAGTCACCGCCTGGTTCTTTTTAAAACCCAAAGAGCAAGCACCGCAATACATTAGCAGTGAAGTCACGCGTGGTGATATTGAAGACTCTGTTCTTGCAACCGGTGTGCTGGAAGCCACCAAAATGGTCAGCGTCGGTGCACAGGTTTCGGGTCAGGTGAAGAAGATGTATGTGCAATTGGGAGACCAGGTGAAACAGGGTCAGCTGATTGCACAAATTGATTCGATCCGCCAGGAAAATGATCTGAAAACGGCTGAAGCGAGTATTAAAAACCAGCAGGCTCAACTGGCAGTCAAGCAGGCAAACTTGGCGAAAGTCCAAGCTGAATATCAACGCCAGCAAGCCATGTATGCGCAAGATGCGACTTCGCGTGCAGAACTTGAGGCTGCATTGGCCAGCTACAAAACGGCACAGGCGGAAATTTTGGCGATTAATGCCCAGATTGAACAGTCCCGTTTAACCCTGGCAACGGCCAAAGAAGATTTGGGCTATACCCGGATTGTTGCGCCTATGGATGGCACCATTGTGGCCATTGTGACTGAAGAAGGCCAAACCGTAAACGCCAACCAAAGCGCACCGACCATTGTCAAACTGGCCAAGCTCGACAACATGACCATTAAAGCTGAAATTTCAGAAGCTGACGTGATGAAAGTCGAAGAAGGTCAAACCGTGTATTTTACCACCTTGGGCAATAGCGACAAAAAACATTATGCCAAACTACGCCAGGTAGAACCGGCACCGAACTCCATCAATACGGAAAGCAATAACTCATCCACTTCGTCTTCAAGTACGGCGGTGTATTACAACGCCCTGTTTAATGTCCCCAATGAAGATGGCAAACTGCGTATTGATATGACTGCGCAGGTTTATATTGTGCTGGCTGAAGCAAAAAATGTATTGACTGTACCTGCAGCAGCCTTGCAAAGTTCAAACCGTCCGCAAGGCAAACGTGCTGATCGTAATGCAGACCAGGCAAAACAACAAAATCCGACTGATCATGATCAAGCGCAAACTGAGCGTCCAAAACGCTTGCAACTGTCTACCGAAGAAAAAGCACTGATTGAACAAGGTAAAGCCTCTATGTCGATGGTTCGCGTAATTCAGGCAGATGGTACAGCCAAACCGCAACCGGTCCTGGTCGGCTTGAACAATCGTGTCACTGCTCAAGTGATTAAGGGCTTAAAACAGGGTGACAAGGTGGTCATAGCCGATGCTTCGGATACCTCAAACGATGCTGCCAAACGCAGTAACCGTGTAGGTGGTGGTGCCGGTCCAGTGAGAATGTAATCATGAGCCAAGATCAACAGCCTTTGCTCAAGGTCACAGATCTGACCCGTGAATTCCCCGCCGGGGAAAGCACCATTCAGATTTTAAAGGGCATTAATCTGGAGATTTACCCGGGAGAACTGGTCGCGATTGTCGGGCAGTCCGGTTCGGGGAAATCCACCCTGATGAATATTTTGGGATGTCTGGATCAGCCAAGCTCAGGAAGCTATCAGGTCAAAGGGCGTGAAACACGTCAATTGGAAGCGGATGAACTGGCTCAACTGCGCCGTGAATATTTCGGTTTTATTTTCCAGCGCTATCACCTGTTGGGCGATTTAAGCGCGGCAGGTAATGTTGAAGTTCCGGCCATTTATGCAGGTGTCGATGCTTCTGCCCGTCAACAGCGCTCGACCCAGCTGCTTTCGAACCTGGGTTTGGCTGAAAAGACCCAGAACCGTCCCAGCCAGCTTTCCGGTGGCCAGCAGCAGCGTGTATCAATTGCCCGTGCCTTGATGAACGGCGGCGATGTGATTCTGGCCGATGAACCGACCGGTGCACTGGATAAAAACAGCGGCATTGAGGTGATGCGTATCTTGCGCGAGCTGAATGCCAAAGGCCATACCATCATCCTGGTTACCCACGATCATAACGTTGCCAAAAATGCCTCGCGTATTATTGAAATTAGTGATGGCAACATTATTTCAGATAAACCGAATGTGCCTGAAGTTGCCGCAGATGAGGTTTTAGAAAAACAGACCTTAGAACAAACCGCACAGAAAAAAACGCCTTCCTGGCGCTCTGCTGCGGACCGGCTAGGCGAAGCTTTCCGTATGGCGCTGCTGGCCATGAACGCCCACCGCATGCGGACCTTCCTGACCATGCTCGGGATTATTATCGGGATTGCCTCGGTGGTGTCTGTAGTGGCTTTAGGTAACGGTTCACAGAAACAGATTCTGGAAAATATCAGCAGCCTCGGAACCAATACCATTACCGTCTATCAAGGCCGTGGCTTTGGCGACAATTCCAAAACAGCCCAGGTCAAAACACTGGTTCCTGCCGATGCGGATGCCCTGGCAGAACAGCCCTATGTTGATGGGGTCAGTCCATCGGTCACCAGCAACATCACGGCACGTTTTAAGGATACCGAAGCTTCCGCCACCGTGAATGGGGTCAGTGAAGACTTCTTCTATGTTCGAGGGATGAACTTTGCTTCAGGACAGCCTTTTGACAAAGAAGGCGTGACTGAACGTGCCCAAGACGTGGTGATTGATGACAATACCAAAAAGACTTTTTTTAGTGATGGTACCAACCCTGTCGGTCAGGTCATTCTGTTGGGCAGTGTTCCCAGTCGTATTATTGGTGTAGTTGAAGCACAAAAATCAATGATGGGAAATTCAGACAGCCTGAATGTTTACTTGCCCTACTCTACGGTGATGAGCCGCATGTTAGGCCAGGCGAATGTACGCAGCATCATTGTCCGGGTCAAAGACGAATACCCAAGTGCGGCAGCTGAAAATGCCATTTTAAATTTATTGGTACAACGCCACGGCGCACAAGATGTGTTTACCCAGAATGCAGACAGTATCCGTGAAACCATTCAGCAAACCACGCAAACCATGACCCTGTTAGTCTCTGCGATTGCGGTGATTTCCCTGATTGTCGGCGGTATTGGGGTGATGAACATCATGCTGGTCTCTGTGACTGAACGAACTCAGGAAATTGGCGTGCGTATGGCTGTGGGTGCCCGGCAAAGTGACATCTTGCAGCAGTTCCTGATTGAGGCGGTACTGGTCTGTATTTTAGGTGGGATCCTGGGGGTGCTTTTATCTTTAGGCATTGGACAGCTGATTAGCCAGTTTGCCAGCGGTACCTTCCAGATGGCCTATTCCACCACCTCCATTGTGGCGGCCTTCGTCTGCTCAAGCATGATCGGGATTATCTTCGGCTTTATTCCTGCCCGTAATGCAGCACAGCTTAACCCTGTGGATGCACTTTCTCGCGAATAAGGATAAATAGAATGCAAATGAATTTTACCAAGCTTATTGCTAGCCTTATTTTAACTGGTTCTCTGATCGGTTGTGCAGCGGTGGTAAAAACACCGTATGAACAGCCTGCCGTGAATATTCCAGGCAGTTTCCAGAATAGCAAAGCCATGAGCCAGCAGGTGCATGCCGATATCATCTATGCCGATCAATGGTGGACCTTGTTTGGCGATGCGCAGCTGAACCAGCTGGTCAATCAGGTTTTAGCCAGCAATACCGATCTGGCGGTTGCCGGCATTAATTTGCAGCAGGCACGTTTACAGGCCGGTTTGGCGAAAAACCAGCAAGGCCCTCGGGTCAGCTCCAGTGTTTCAGCTGGACATACGGTTGACCTCAATTCAGGTGATGATGCTTCGCGTGGCCTTTCTTTAAGTGGCGGCGTGAGTTATGAACTGGACTTGTTCGGAAAGCTGGCTCGACAAACTGAAGCCAGCCGATGGGAAGCCTTAGCAACTGAACAGGACTTGCAAGCCACTGCACAAAGCCTGATTGCCACTACAGCAAATTTATATTGGCAGTTGGGTTACTTAAATGAACGCTATCAAATTGCCGGGCAAAACCTGGCCAGCACACAAAAAGTCTTTGAGCTGGTGCGTAGTCAATATCGTGCCGGCGCGGTTTCCGGTCTGGACTTAACCTCAGCGGAACAATCGGTGCAAAGCCAAAGAGCGACATTAAGCCAGATTGAGCAGCAGAAAGTCGAAACCCGAACAGCATTGGCAGCGCTGATACATCAACCTGTACAGCAACTGAACATTCAGGAGCCTTCTCGTTTACCGCGTATTGCCCTGCCGGCTATTTCTGCAGGTTTGCCGGCAGAGCTGTTGTCACGCCGTCCAGATTTACAGGCCAGTGAACTGCGTTTACGCAAGGCCCTTGCCACTAAAGATGCGACCAAGGCCAGTTATTATCCTTCCATTAACCTGACCGGAAACCTGGGTTCTTCCAGCACATCTTTAACCAGTCTATTGCAAAACCCGGTGTTAACTTTAGGTGCCAATCTTAGCCTGCCGTTCCTGCAATATAACGACATGAAAAAAGATCTGGCGATCAGTAACCTGGATTATGAAAAAGCGATTGTGCAGTATCGTCAAACCCTGTATCAGGCCTTTGCCGATGTGGAAAATGCCTTATCTGCCCGCACTGAATTAAACAAACAGGTGGCCCTGCAAGAACGCAATTTACAGCTTGCTGAGAAAACCGAGCGTCTAACTGAAGTACGTTACCGTAACGGGGCCATTGCCCTGAAAAACCTGCTGGATGCACAGGAAACCACGCGTAACGCCCGTTTGTCTTTGGTTCAAACCAAACAGAGCCAATACAATGCCTATGTCACCTTGATGCAGGCTTTAGGCGGCAGTCCAGTCAAACAGCTGCCTTAAGTTAAAGGTAAAATAAAAAAGATGCCATTTCGGCATCTTTTTTATTTCAGAAAAATTCCTGAGAAAATGTTCTGTTTGGCTATTTTTAACTTTTTACAGGTTAAAAACTCGGGCGGTAATATTTATAGGTCAGTCCTTTTTCATTATAAACATCATAACTTTTTTGCTTAAAGTCAGAGACCCATTGCTTGCCGTTAAATCCGGCAATGTGGCCATACACATGCTTGCCGGTTCGATCAATAATATAAATATCACCTTCTTTAGGTGCATCGAACTTGGGATTAATTTGTCGATAACCAATTTTCGTCAGGGTATTTCCCCAGTCTGCCGCAGCAACGGGATGACTTTGAAACCTTGCACCAGCCGATTCCAAAGCAAGTCTGATACTTTTGGCACATTTTTGTGAACTGCTGGTTGAAGAAACCGCCTGCAAGAAATCGGTAAATTTACTGATATCAATTCGCTGTCCGTTCTTTGCCAGCATATTCTTTTTGGTTATGGCCTGGTCAGTCTGAAATTCCGAAGATTTTTTTGAATTTTTACCCGATTGGGAACGAATTATGATGTTTGCCTGAACAGGAGCGTGAACTTCACTCATGTTTACATTATGATCATAAACCATTCTTTAACAAACACTCCTAAGCTTAAGACTAACAGCTTTTCACTCATTTCGACGGCAAGATGGTAACCTCTAAAATGTGATTTTTCATATAACAAATGTAATTAAATATAAATAAATTATCGATAAGTGAGTTAACTGACTATTTTTTGTTGATTTTTATAACCAGCTGCGACTAAAAATTTATTTTATGCTTACCCGATCAATAAAGGTCATCATTGGTTTTCAGGCCAAACCATAATGGAATGAGGATGAGATTGAACAGCAAGGTGCAAGATCTGCTCTTGACTGCATTTTGTAAATCTTTCTTAAACCATGCTTATTTCAGCAGGATCACAACCCCTATTTTTAGTCTTTGATACTGTCAGACCTATAAAGTTTTTTGGAGCTTAGAAAAATACATTCAATAAAATGCAATCCATTTTCCTCCTCCTGATCATTTCTAACCAAACCCCATCAAGATTAAGCCTTATGATTTATATGGCTTTAAAATCATAAATATAAATCATATATTTATAAAAATTATCACCAAGATTCACACTTACTTTCCCTCTCAATGGATACAGTTCCCTCCCCGGAAAAAAAAAGCTAATATGTAAGGTTAGCCAACAGATTCTAAAATTAGAATTAGCAAACAGATTCTAATGACAGAGACATGAACCAGATTCTAATGAGAGAGACATGCGTCAGTATTTAGACCTTTTACAACATATCCTCGACAACGGTGGCGATAAAGGCGACCGTACCGGTACAGGGACGCGTTCAGTGTTCGGTCACCAAATGCGCTTTGATCTTTCCAAAGGTTTCCCTTTGTTAACCACCAAAAAAGTACACTTCCGTTCCATCGTGATTGAACTGTTGTGGTTTTTAAAAGGTGATACCAACGTTAAATATCTGCAAGACAACAAAGTTACGATTTGGGATGAGTGGTCCACTGCAGAACAAACGGCGCGTTTTGGCCGTCCTGAAGGCGAATTGGGTCCGGTTTATGGTCATCAGTGGCGTAATTTTGGCGCAACCAAAAAAGAAAATGGTTTATATGAACAGGATGGTTTTGACCAGATCACCTGGCTGATCAATGAAATTAAAACCAATCCCAATTCACGCCGTTTAATTGTGTCAGGCTGGAACCCTAAAGAAGCAGGAACGGTTGCCCTGCCACCCTGCCACACCCTGTTCCAGTTTTTTGTACAGGATGACAAACTGTCTTGCCAGCTTTATCAACGTAGTGCCGACGTGTTTTTGGGCGTTCCCTTTAACATTGCCAGCTATGCCCTGCTCACGCACATGATTGCGCAAGTTTGCGGTTTGGGTGTCGGCGACTTTGTCTGGACCGGTGGCGACACTCACTTATATGTGAACCACTTTGAACAGGCTCAATTGCAACTCAGTCGTCAGCCTCTACCTCTATGTCAGCTTAAATTAAACCCTGAAATCAAAGATATATTTGATTTTAAATTTGAAGATATTGAAATTGTCGGCTATGAATCGCATCCCGGCATTAAAGCGCCAGTAGCGGTTTAATTTTCCTTATTAGAGTTCCCTCTCCTGAAGAATTGTTTAAGCACTGCTTTAAACAATTCTGTCAGTGAGGGTTAGGGAGAGGTAAATTACCCCTCATCCTCTTACGGAATATATTCCCATCCCTGAGCCATATATGGCGCAAGACAAGGAATTGGAAATCAAAACTTTAAATCCCTCTTCCCTCCTTTACTAAAATGGAAAAATTGTAGGAAGGATTTTGGAATTATTCACAAGGATTAAATAAATGAGCTTCCAAAATTTAGAAGTTGTGCATGTTGTGGCCATGGATCAACAGCGCTGCATTGGTAAAAATAATGACCTGCCTTGGCACATTTCAGCTGACCTGAAACACTTTAAGGAAATCACCCAAGGCGGTGTGGTGGTCATGGGACGCAAAACCCTGGAGTCTATGGGCCGCACTTTGCCAAAACGGGTCAACTGGGTGATTACCCGGGACAAGGACTGGTCGTTTGAAGGCACCAAAGTGGCCTACTCGATTGAAGATGCCTTGGCTCAAGCCATTGCCGATGTCAAGGCATCAGAAAAACCCGAAGCAATCTTTGTGATTGGCGGTGGTGAAATTTTTAAACAGACCATGAACATTGCCGACCGCCTGGAACTGACCCATGTTGAACTGGATGTTCAAGGCGATGCCTACTATCCGGAAATTCCGGCTGAATTTAAAAAGGTCGCCTCAGAACAACATATTGACGACAAAACCGGGATTGCTTTTAAGTTCGCAACTTACCGAAAATAAAGGCAATAATTACTTATAACAGTCAAATATGCATAATACTGGAACAAGAGAATTCCTTCTTGCCTTGGGCATGGTATTAGTCCATACCGTGTTCGGTTTGTTCGTTATTGTGTCCTCTATTTGGCTGTGTCTGGCCTTATGGTTTCAGGAACCTTTGGGCAGCTTTGGCACCCGCATACTGATCGGTCTCTGGATCGCTTTTGCCTTAAGCATCCTCGGCATTTATCTCACCCAATATGTCTTGAACCGTCAGACCGATGTGCTGATCTATGTTCTGTTTTTTCTTGTCGGCTTATTCTGGTATTTTAGCCTAGAAGCCCGGCAAGATCGCGAGTGGAATCCGGAAGTTGCCCAAGTGCTGTCTTATCGGCAGCACGGCGATCAAGTGACCTTACACAATGTACGCAATTTTAACTGGCATGCAGATGGCAGTTATGATGAACGTTGGGAAACCCGTCAGTTTGATTTAAACCAGATCACAGGGGTAAATATTATTACTTCCTACTGGATGGGACCACGCATTGCGCATACCCTGGTCAGTTTTGATTTTGCCAACAGCCCGCCGCTGACCTTTTCAATTGAAATTCGCAAACAAAAAAATGAAGAATTTTCAACTTATGGAGGATTTTTCAGAAAATACGAACTCAGCCTGATTGCAGCAGATGAAAAGGACCTGATCTATACGCGCAGCAATATCCGTGGTGAACAGGTCTATTTCTTCCCGATTAATATGTCAAAAAGCGAAAGACGCGCCCTGTTTGAAGAATATCTGCACAAAGCCAACGAATTAAGGCAGCAGCCGAGATGGTACAACAGCCTGACCAGCAACTGTACCACGCTGGTATTTGACATGGTACAGGCCATATCAAAAAGGCCTTTTCCGGCAGATTACCGCCTGCTCGCTTCTGGCTATTTGCCGAATTATCTCTATGACTTAAATGCCATTTCACATGATTTAAGCATCAAGCAATGGTACAACATTGCTTATATCAACCCGCGCGTGAGACAATTTAAGCATCTTTCCAGTAGCCAATATTCAACATTGATTCGCCACGGCATCCCCCAGCCAATAACGGATGAATTAACTGAATTTTAAAAGTAAAAATATAAAAACATTCCATTTAATCCTAGTGAAAAGCCTATTTTTTTGTTTATATAGACTCCAAGTTAAACCAAGAATGAGAACTCAAATATGTTAAAAAAAATGTTTGCTGTCGGCATACTGGGCGCTGCAATTGCTTTTACCGGCTGTCAAACCACACCGAATGCCGCACCTCCTATTGAGGCTGCAAACTTGGTACAACTGCAAAACCGTACCTGGATTGCCACCCATATTGGCAATACCGAAATCAAGACAGCACCGACTGCCCACAATATTCCAAGCTTGCAGTTTGATGCTGCCAGCAAACGGGTCAGCGGTGCCGATGGTTGCAATCGCATTATGGGCAGCTATGAAGCAGGGCGAGATACGCTCGTGCTCGGTCAAATGGCGGGCACCAAGATGGCCTGTCTGGATAGCAACAATGTAGCGCCACAATTTAATGAAGCCTTGGCGAAAGTCGCAAACTATCAGGTGTTTGGAAAAACGCTAAAACTGCTGGATCGTCATGGCAATGTAGTGCTGCAATTTTCCAGCCCAGTGCAACCACGTTAATTGTTTAAATAAAAGCCTGAAATCTCAGGCTTTTGTGTTTAAAATGTATAAATTCATTGTCGCTTCATAGAAAGCCCCTATATTAAAAATAATAAGCAAATACAGGATAAGATCATGCAACAAGCATTATTGGGTGGTGGATGTTTCTGGTGTGTCGAAGCCGTTTTTTTACAGTTAAAAGGTGTGGAAAAAGTGGTCAGCGGTTATGCTGGCGGTCATACTGAACATCCCAGTTATGAGGATATTTGCCGTGGTGACACCCAGCATGCGGAAGTGATTCTGATTGATTATGATGAAACGCAAATTAGCTTTGCCCAGCTTTTGGATGTATTTTTTACCACCCATGATCCAACGACCTTAAACCGTCAAGGTAATGACATCGGCACTCAATATCGTTCAGTCATTTATTATTTTAATGATGAACAGCAGCAGCAGGCAGCACAAGCCATTGAGCATTTAAAAGCGCAAGGTTTAAATATTGTGACCGAGCTGAGCCCTGCACCGAAATTCTACCCTGCGGAAGAATATCACCAGAATTTTTTTGCCCGCAACCCTTCCCAAAGCTACTGCAATTTCACCATTCCACCGAAACTAATGAAATTGCGCAGCAAGTTTCAGGACTTGCTGAAATCTGAATAATCTGGCCCTGCCAATATTAGACACTTAGATTCTCAAATGAAGTGCAACAGAGATTAAATTATTGGAAGGAAGCAAGATGAGCTAGCATTTTGCTTCCGACCGACCAAAGTCAAAGTTGCATCATGAACTACACTCATCTTACCCAAGAAGAAAGATATCAGATTTATACTTTGTTACGTGAAGGTTTTTCTAAACGTTATATCGCTTGGA